>JAADCR010000037.1 GCA_013154375.1 Aquificota bacterium
TAAGATAATATGGCCGCCTTTCTGCACGCTTTACTGTTCCTGCTGGTTCTGCTTTACGCGCTGTTTAAGACCTTCTCGCTAAGCCTCGACGAGCCGGACGCGTTCGTAAGGGTGAAGCTGTTAAGCCAGTGGGAGCTGGAGGAAGGGAAGGCGCTTGCGCGCGTGCGCGTGCTCGAGAGTGAGCTCGAGCAGCTGGAGGGGCTTAAAGGTCTTTTAATTTTGTACGGCTACCCGCCCGGAGGGCGGGTCTTGGAGCTTTTTGCCTCGGTTAGGCTTAACCGGGGCTCTTTAGTTTTAAGTGCGCCCGCCTACGAGGCCGAGAGCGTGGACTACGAGCCGTCGCTGAGGGACCGGCTTTTAGCGCGCGTAGAGGAGGCTTTAAGAGACGAGGAGCTGGCGGGGCTTGCTAAGGCTTTTCTACTGGGCGAGGAGCGGAAGAACCTGCCGCTCTCTTTACAGAGCTCGTTTTTAAAGACGGGACTGGTGCACCTGCTCGTGGTCTCGGGTCTGCACGTGGGTATTCTGTACAGCTTCTTTGCGGCGGTGCTGCCGCGCGTGCCGGGCGCGCTGGCGGGAGCGGCGGCGGCGGCGCTTTACGGGTTTTTTCTGGTGCCGCCTAACCCGCCGGCCCTGCGCGCAACTATTATGCTAATTCTGTACGCGCTTACGGTGGCGTCTTACCGGCGTTACTGCCCGTTGTGTGCGCTCTTTTTCAGCGGTAGCGTTCTGCTTGCGCTCTTCCCGCAGTTTAGCGTCTCGTTCTCTTTCTGGCTGTCGTTTCTCGCCGTGGCCTACCTGATAGCGGTCTTTAAGGACGTCGAGCTGACGGCCGTAAGGGCGGCGTTTCTGGCCTCCTTTGCGGCCTTTACGGGCGTGACGCCCCTGCTGGCGGCTCTTACGGCCGTGGCCCCGGCTACGCTGCTGCTCTCGCCGCTGCTGACGCCGGTGGTTTACCTTTACGCGCTTTTAGGGATGCTTAATCTGGTTACCTTTTTCTCGTTTAAGCCGCTGGTGGGGCTTTTTGAGCTGGCGGGTCTGCTGTTTGCCCGGAGCGTAGAGGCGTTAAGCGGCTGGGCGCCGCTTTTTTTAGTAAAGCTCTCGGTGGCGGAGGGGTTCGTGCTGAGCTCTGCCGGGCTGGCTCTTCTCCTGCTTCAGAGAAGCTTAAAAGGTAAGCTGGCGGTGCTTCTGGTTTTAAACGCCTACCTGTTTACTAAAATATTACTCGGGAGGTAGAGTATGAAGCTCCACGAGCACCAAGCGAAAGAGATTTTTGCCAAGTACGGCATACCCGTGCCCGAAGGTAAGGTAGCCTTTACGGTTAAAGAAGCTAAAGAGGTGGCCGAGGAGCTGGGCGAGTTCCCGCTGGTGGTAAAGGCTCAGGTCCACTGCGGCGGCCGCGGTAAAGCCGGCGGGGTTAAGCTCGTAAACTCTATAGACGAGCTGGAGGAGGTGGTCAGCAAGCTTTTAGGTAAGGTGTTAAAGACCTTCCAGTGTCCCGAGGGTAAGCCCGTTAACCGCGTTCTTATAGAGAAAGCCACGCCCATAGACAAGGAGTACTACTTAGCCATCACGCTGGACCGCTCGCGCTCTAAGCCCGTTATAATGGTCTCGGCGGCGGGCGGGATGGAGATAGAAGAGATAGTAAAAGAGAACCCCGAGGCTATAAAGATAGAGCCTATAGACCCCGAGCTGGGGCTTATGCCTTATCAGGCGCGCGAGCTGGCGTTCGAGCTCGGCCTGCCGGTTAAAGAGTTTACCTCTATAGCTACCAAGCTCTACCGGATATACTCGGAGCTCGACGCGAGTTTAGTCGAGATAAACCCGTTAGTGCTTACGAAAGACGGCTCGCTCGTGGCGCTCGACGCAAAGCTCGACGTAGACGACAACGCGCTCTTTAGACAGAAAGAGCTCGAGGAGATGGAGGACGAGAGCCAGATTCCGCCGCTCGAGGCCGAGGCCAAAAAGTACGGGCTTAACTACATAAAGCTGAGCGGTAACATAGGCTGCATGGTAAACGGGGCCGGTCTGGCCATGGCTACTATGGACATAATTAAGCTCGCCGGCGGCGAGCCGGCCAACTTCCTCGACGTGGGCGGCGGGGCCAACGTGGAGCAGATAGCCAACGCCTTTAGGATTCTCACGGCCGACCCCGACGTTAAGGCCGTTTTTATAAACATCTTCGGCGGGATACTTAGGGTGGACCGTCTGGCGCAGGGTCTTATAGAGGCCTCTAAGGTGGTCGAGCTTAAGGTGCCCGTGGTGGTTCGGCTCGAGGGCACGAACGTGGAAGAGGGGATGAGGCTGCTTAAAGAGAGCGGCCTTAACTTTATAACCGCTAAAGACATGTGGGAAGGGGCTAAGAAGGCCGTGGAGCTTGCCAACAGAGGAGGTTAAGCTATGGCCATACTGGTTAACAAAGACACGAAGGTGGTCGTTCAGGGCATAACGGGCAAAGAGGGCTCGTTCCACGCAAAGCAGTGTAAAGAGTACGGCACCAAGATAGTGGCGGGCGTAACGCCCGGTAAAGGCGGTATGGAGGTAGAGGGCATCCCCGTATTTAACACCGTAAAAGAGGCCGTAGAGGAGACGGGAGCCAACTGCTCGCTTATTTTCGTCCCGGCACCTTTTGCGCCCGACGCGATAGTAGAAGCCCTCGACAACGGGATAGAGCTGGTAGTCTGCATCACGGAAGGGATACCCGTAAAGGACATGATGCTCGTAAAAGACTACATGGTTAAAAACTACCCCAACGCCAAGCTCATAGGTCCCAACTGTCCGGGCGTTATAACGCCGGGTGAGGCTAAAGTGGGCATCATGCCCGGCCACATCTTTAAGCGCGGGAAGATAGGGATAGTATCGAGAAGCGGGACGCTGACGTACGAGGCGGCCTACCAGCTGACGCAGCGCGGCTTAGGCCAGTCGACGGCGGTGGGCATAGGCGGCGACCCGGTACACGGGCTTACGCACCGCGACGTTATAGAGCTCTTTAACAAAGACCCCGAGACGGAGGCGATACTTATGATAGGCGAGATAGGCGGGACCGAAGAAGAGGAAGCGGCCGAGTACATAGAGAAGGAAGTAGACAAGCCCGTCTTTGCCTACATCGCCGGCATTACCGCGCCGCCGGGTAAGCGGATGGGCCACGCGGGTGCCATCATCACCGGCGGCAAAGGAACGGCTAAGGCCAAGATGGAGGCGCTCGAGAAGGCGGGCGCCTACGTTATAGAGAACCCGGCCAAGATTGGCGAGACGGTCTACCGCATACTTAAGGTTCTTGAGAAAGAAGAGGAGGAGAGAACTTACGACGCGGAGTGAGATTATACTAAAATTGTTTCTCTCAAAACCTATCTAAAGGAGGTGAGAGAATGCCGATTAAGGTTAGGGTCGACAAAGACACCTGCACCGCCTGCGAGCTCTGCTACGATAGAGTGCCCGAGGTCTTTAAGAACGTCGGCGACGGCATAGCCGACGTGGTCCGCTGCGACATCGAAGACGACGAAGGCTGCTGGATGATTGTCCCCGAGGAGCTCGAGGACGAGGTAAAGGAAGTAGCCGAGGAGTGCCCCAGCGGCTCGATAATTATCGAAGAGGAGTAACGCCCTTACGGAGGGCCTAACGGCCCTCCGTCTTTCCGTCTTTATGAAAGTTCTGTTTGTAGGCACGGCCGGCGGGCGGGTTACCACTTTTAGGCTTTTAAGGCGTTCGGGCGGGTTTTTAGTTGAGCAGAGCGGCTCGTTTGCGCACGTAGACCCGGGGCCGGGAGCGTTCGTCTACCTTAAGGAGCTCGGCGTACCCTATACTTCCTTAGAGCTTTTCCTGCTTTCGCACCTGCACTTGGACCACTCGGCCGACCTTAACGCGCTTTTAGAGGCGGCCACGGACGGGGGTAAGCGGGACGGCGTGGCGGTCTTTGCGCCTAAGAGCGTTTTTGAGGGGGAGGACCGCGTCCTGTTTCCGTACCTGCGCAGACGGCTAACGAGAGAGGGCTTTTTTGAGCAGGGGCATGAGCTGTCGTTTAAAAGCTGGCGCGTAAAGCCCGTTTACCGGCACGCTCACCACGGCACGCCGACTTACAGCTTTTTAGTAAACGAGACGGTGCTCTACGTGCCCTGCTCGAGGTTTGAGGAGCGGATGCTCGAGTACATGCCCGAAGGCGTGCCGCTTTTAGTTATTAACACGACCTTTTACAGGCGGCGCCCCTTCGTGGACCACCTCTCGGCCGAGGAGGCGGCACTTATAATAAAGCGCGTAAAGCCTAAAAGGGCGGTTATTACGCACTTCTCTAAAGAGATGTTAAAGGCCGGGCCGGAGCGGGTGGCCGAGGAGCTGTCGGCCGAGACGGGCCACGAGGTGCTGGCGGCTTACGACGGGATGGTGGTGGAGGTTTAGCCTATGCCGGCGATGTTTAAAGAGAACGCTCTTGAGGCGGTACCGGGGGAGTACCCGCTTACGGCGGAGAACCTGTTTAGGGTAGGTCTGGCGCTGGCGACGCTTCTTATTTTAGACCGCGAGCTCGAGAGGCCCGTACTGGGGCTCGACGAGCCGAACTTTGCTACGCTGGCGCTGGCTACGGGCTTTGTAAACGCGGGCGGGGACGCGGTATTCGGTAAAGAGGGAGACCTTACGGTAAGAACCGAGAAAGGGGAGAGGTGGAGGCTTGCGTTTAAAGAGCTTTCCGAGCGCGACGTTAAGAAGCTCGAGAGCTTGCTTTTCGGCCGCTACCCTATACCTAAAAGGACGGGCAGGGACATAGGGCAGGTCCGCTGCTCAGTAGAGGGGTCGTAAAAGGTCTCGTCGTGGGGGCTTAAAAACTGCTTTCTCTTCAGCCCTCTCTACGAGCTCAAGGCTCTCGAGCGACAGGCTCGTCTCGCCGAGGCGGGGGCTGCCGGTAAGAAGGCCGCCGGCGGAGGCTTTAAGTACCTCGAGCAGCGGCGTGGCGAAGTAGAGCTCTAAGCTCGGGGCAAAAATGAGCCTTACGGGCTCTCTTTGCAGAATTTTCCCGAGAAGGCGGGAGAAGGTGAAGAGTTTAAACGAGCGCTTACCGAGCTTGTAGCCGTGGTCGTGTAAAAAGCGGGCAAACCCGGGCTCCACGTTGGCGTAAAAGAAGGCCTGCAGCACGCGGTTGTAGCTTTTAGGTAAGTAAAAGGGCTTCCTGGCACTTAAGCGGAGCTTAACAATCATTAACCTATAAAATAAATCTGCGTGAGGTCCCGTCTCTCTTTCTGGGTTTATCTGGTTTTCTTCCTCGCCCTTCTGGCGGCTTTCCTTTACATCCTCGCGCCGTTTTTCGACCCCATAGCTTGGGCGGTGGTTATGAGCGTGGTGCTCTACCCGCTCTACTCGTTTCTCCGCAGAAAGATTAAGAGCGAGAGCGTCTCGGCGCTGCTAGTGGTGGTGCTGGTGTTTTTCGTTATGGTGGTGCCGCTCTCGGTGCTTACGGTTGTGGCTACGCAGCAGGTGCTGGCGGTGTCTATAAAGCTGTTTAGCCTGCTTCAGACCTTCAGGCCGGAGGAGTTTTTAAGCCGTCTGCTCGAGCACCCGCTGGTTAAGGAGAACCGCGAGCTTCTCGAGCCCGTTCTGTCGTACCTAAAGAGTAACGAGTTTAGAACCTCGCTGCTTAACGCGCTTAACAACTTCTTTACCTTTTTAGCCAACAAGCTTAAAAACCTCGGGAGTACTTTCTTTCACGTTTTCGTGTTTATGCTGACGCTGTACTTTCTGCTACGCGACGGGGCAAAGATTCTAAACGAGCTTAAGACGCTTATACCTATGAAGCGGGAAGACACGGAGGAGATTTTAAGGACGGTCTACCGTACGGTGCTGGCGGTTATATACGGGACGGTGGGTACGGCCGCGGCCCAGTCTATAATGGGCTACGTGGGCTACTCGCTGGCGGGCGTGGATTACGCGCTGCTGTGGAGCTTACTGACCTTTTTCGCCGCGTTCATCCCGCCCTTCGGGGCCGCCTTCGTCTGGGTCCCGCTGGACCTCTACCTGTTTGCCACTAAGGGGGTAAAGCCGGGTCTTACGCTGCTTGCGTTCGGCACGCTTTTTATCTCTACCATGGACAACATAGTCCGCCCGCTGGTTATGAAACACGGGATTAAGCTTCCTTACGTGGCACTCTTCTTCGCCACCATAGGCGGCTTCTTACAGTTCGGCTTTATAGGCGTCTTTTTAGGGCCCATAATCTTGTCTACGCTTCTGGTGTCGGTAAAGATTTACGAGAAGCGGATAATGGGGGCGGGATGAGAAGGAGGTTTTAGGGTGCTTAAGCTGGCCGGTTTGGTCGTTCTTACGGTATCGGTTACTTTAGCGGCCGAGGGTTTAAAGTACGACTGCAGGGCTAAAAAGTACTGCCGGGAGATGACGAGCTGCGAAGAGGCTCTTTACTACTTAAAGGTCTGCGGCAGAAAGCGTTTAGACGCGGATAAGGACGGCGTCCCGTGCGAGAATACCGTCTGTAGAAACTACAGACCTGCTAAAGGCAGGTAGTTAAGCTTTTAAGTACTTAAAAGCCTTGTCGCCTATGTCTTTTCTGTAGTGCATGCCCTCAAAACAGACGAACCTTATAGCCTCGTAGGCGCGCTCTTTGGCCTCTCTCAGCGTGTCTCCGTACGCGCAGACGTTTAGCACGCGCCCGCCCGCGGTGACGACGAAGCCGTCTTTTACGTCCGTCCCGGCGTGGAAGACCACGACGTTCTCCATCTTCTTTAAATGCTCCAGCCCGTGGACGATTTTCCCCGTCTCGGGCTTCTCGGGATAGCCGCGCGAGGCCAGTACCACGTCGAGCGCCCAGCGCTCGTCCTCCTCTATCTTCCCTTTACCCTCTTCGTAGAAAGTCAGGAGCGTCTCGAGAAAGTCGTTTTTTATCCGCATAAGCAGCGGCTGAGCCTCCGGGTCGCCGAGCCGGACGTTGTACTCGAGCACCTTCGGCCCCTCGTCCGTTATCATAAGCCCCACGTACAGAAACCCTCTAAAGTATATGCCTTCCTCTTTAAGGCCGGCCAGCGTGGGCTCCACTACGAGCTCCTTTATCCGTTTCTCGAGCTCGGGCGTTATGACGGGCGTAGGCGAGTAAGCACCCATGCCGCCCGTGTTAGGCCCGCGGTCGCCGTCGAGGAGCCGCTTGTGGTCCTGAGAGGTGGGTAAGGGGAGGTAGCGCTCCCCGTTAACCATTACTATGTAAGACGCTTCTTCCCCTTCTAAGAACTCCTCTACCACTACCTTGTTACAGGCCTCGCCGAAAACCTTACGGTTAAGAAAGGCGTCTAAAGTTTTCAGCGCCTCCTCCTCGGTCTTGCAGACCACGCTCCCTTTACCCGCGGCCAGCCCGTCGGCCTTTACCACCAGAGGCGCCTTTCTCGCTTTTACGAACCTCGCCGCCTCGTCGAACGCGTCAAAAACCGCGTACTCGGCGGTGGGTATGCCGTACTTTCTCATAAAGGCCTTGGCGAAAGCTTTACTGCCCTCGAGCTTAGCCGCTTTTCTGTTAGGGCCGAAAATCTTAAGCCCCCTTTTCTCGAAGGCGTCTACGATGCCCTTTACCAGCGGAGCCTCGGGCCCGACGACGGTAAAGTCTATCCTATTCTCGGCCGCAAAGTCGGCCAGCGCCTCAACGTCGGTGGGCGATATGTCGACGCGCCGGGCCAGCTCCCAAGCACCCGCGTTACCGCGGGCTACATACAGCTCCTTTACCAGTGGGCTCTGAGAGAGCTTCCAGACCAGCGCGTGCTCGCGCCCTCCGTTGCCTACTACCAGGACTTTCACAGAAAAGTATTATATAAATTCATGGAGGGAGTCACGCAGGCCGTCCAAGACGTAAGGATGATAGACATAATAAGGAGGGCCAAAGAGCTAAACGCGAGCGACATACACATAACCCCCGGCGCACACCCTTCGGTAAGGGTCCACGGTCTTATAAGACCGCTTACGGAGTATCCTAAGCTCACGCCCAACACCACGCAGAAGCTCGCCTACTCGGTTATGTCAGAGAAACACCGGAAGATGCTCGAAGAGCACGGGCAGGTGGACTTCTCGTTCGGCGTTAAGGACGTGGGCTACTTCCGTGCTAACGTCTTTTACCAGAAAAGGGCCGTGGCCATGGCCCTCAGGGTGCTTCCCTCGCGCATACCTAAAGTCCAAGAGCTGGGCCTTACGGAGAAGGTGCTCGAGCTCTGTCACAAAAAAATGGGCCTTATACTCGTTACGGGCCCGACGGGCAGCGGTAAGTCCACCACCATCGCCGCCATGATTGACTACATTAACGAGAACATGCCCCACCACATCATCACCATAGAAGACCCTATAGAGTACGTCTTTACGCACAAAAAGTCCATAGTGAACCAGCGTGAGGTGGGGCAAGACGTTCCTAACTTCCACGAGGCGCTCCGGGCGGCCCTGCGTGAAGACCCCGACGTTATATTCGTCGGTGAGATGCGCGACCTCGAGACGACCGAGACGGCCCTTAGGGCCGCCGAGACGGGCCACCTCGTGTTTGCCACGCTCCACACCAACACCGCCATATCCACCATAACGCGTATAACCGACATGTTCCCGGCCAACCAGCAGGAGCAGATAAGGGTACAGCTCTCGTTCGTGCTTCAAGGTATTATCTCACAGCGTCTGCTGCCTAAAGTGGGCGGCGGCAGGGTGCTGGCCTACGAGCTGCTTATACCCAACACCGCCGTTAGAAACCTTATACGCGAGAACAAGCTCCAGCAGATATACTCGATTATGCAGAGCGGTCAGGCCGAGACGGGCATGCAGACGATGAACCAGAGCCTGTACAACCTGTGGCGCCAAGGCGCCATAACCTTAGACACGGCCCTCGAGGCCTCGCCCGACCCGAAGGAGCTTGAGCGGATGATGGCAAAGGGTAGGTAAAGATGCCGCTGTTTAAGTACAAGGCCATCACCGAGGACGGTAGGGTCGTAGAAGGGGAGGGCGAGTTCGCCTCTTTAGCCGAGCTGGCGGAGCGTCTGCAGAAAGAGAACCTTACGCTCATAGCCTCCCAGAAGGTCGAGGAGAAGAAGCCCTTCTCTTTAAAACTCTCGATACCCTTTTTAGGCGGCATATCGGACCGCGACTGGGCCATCTTGTGCCGTCAGCTCTCCGTGCTCGTAGGTGCGGGCGTGGGTCTGGTCGAGGCGCTCGAGCTCGTGGCCGAGCAGGTGCCCAACCGGCGCCTCCGTCAGGCTCTTTTAGAGGTAGCCCGCGAGATAGAAGAGGGTAGCTCGTTCCACGCGGCGCTGGCCAAACGGCGCGACGTTTTCCCCGAGCTTCTTATAAACCTCGTGGCCGTGGGCGAGGAGACGGGTGAGCTCGACGTAGTTCTTAGGCGCGCCTCCGAGTACTACGAAAAGATGGCCTTTATAAAGGGCAAAATTAAGAGCGCCTCCTTTTACCCGACCTTCGTCTTCGTTATAGCCACGCTTATAGTCGTCGGCATTCTTACCTTCGTCGTACCCAAGTTCGAGAGCATATACCGGACGCTCGGGGGCGAGCTGCCGCTCCCGACGCAGATGCTCATACGCGTCTCCAACTTCTTAAAGGAGAACCTGCCGCTGTTTATGGCCGTAGCCGTTTTTACCTTTATCGTGCTCTCTTACCTGTATGCGCGCAGCTACGGCTTTAGGAAGCGCGTCCACGAGCTTCTGCTCCGCGTGCCCAAGTTTAACGAGCTTTTCGAGAAAGCGGCGCTGGCGCGCTTCAGCCGTACCATGGCCACGCTCTTCTCCGCGGGCGTACCCATAGACCGGGCGCTCCAGATATCGGCCAAGGTCGTAGGTCTTATACCCATACAGGAGGCCGTGGAGAAGGCCCTCCAGTCGGTTTTAGAAGGTAAACCCCTCTGGAAGGCCCTGCAAGAGACGGGCCGCTTCCCGCGGATAATCGTGGTTATGATACGGGTAGGTGAGGAGACGGGCCAGCTCGACGAGATGCTAAACACCATAGCCAACTTCTTCGAAGAAGAGGTGGACCGCTTTATCGAAGCCCTCATCTCCCTCATCGAGCCCGTGCTCATCGTCTTCCTCGGGGTGGTGGTAGGCCTTATACTTATAGCGCTGTACCTGCCCATATTCGAGGTGGGTAAGCTGATAGTTAGGTGATGTTGACAGAAGACAAAGTTTTCAATAAATTCTTATAAGGGGAAGGGAAAATGAAAAGTGTTTTCGTAAAATTAGTTTTTTTCATATCTCTATTTCTATATGTTTCTAATGGATTTGGTAGCTTTTTTAAAGTTCCTGCAGGGGAAATTGCATATTGGCAATTTGATTTGAAAAGAGGAGATTACATAGTTATTAACTATACAGCTAATGGAGGAGTAAGTATTTATGTAACAGATAATCAGTATATATGGTATTTAGTTAAAAATCTATCGCAGGCTAAAGCAAAGTTTCAAGCTCCTTATGATGGCAGATTTTATATAGTAGTGGACAATTCTCATTCGCTATTTACAGATAAAAATGTAAACGCTCATGTTTATCATATTCCTTATAGAGAGCTAAAGGCATTTGCAGAGGAATTAGGAAAGGAACTGTTTAATTACTTGAATTTACTTAAATTTTATAATCCTAAAATACAAGTTCCAAGGCTGGAATATAAAAAGTGTGGTGAAAGAAATGCCTATTATATTCCATGGGAAAATAAAATAATTCTATGCAATGAATATATTTGGGATTTGGTAGATTTCAAGATATTAAATAGCCCACAAAATTGGAAGCAAGAATCTAAAGCTGCTATCACTCATACATTATTTCATGAAATAGGGCATGCTCTTGTACATTTATGTAATCTTCCAGTCTTAGGAAAAGAAGAGGATGCGGCCGATGCTTTGGCTACTTTAGCGGGTATAAAATTTGATCCTTTAATAGCTTATGAGGGAGCTATAACGTTTTTAACTTTATTAAAAAATAATTTTCCTATTTATTGGGATTCTCATAGCCCTGATGTAGAAAGATTTTATAATATATTATGTTGGCTTTATGGGAGTAATCCGCGCAATTTCTTTTTTATAATCAAGTATTATCCCGAACTTAGTAATAGAAATTGTGCCTATGAATATTTTCAGTTGAAAAGAAGTTGGGAGACTCTCTTGCGAAACTGTGGTTTTAATTTCACTTTTGATTGAAATTCAGTACATCTTTTTTACAAAGATGTCTAATAGCGCCCCCAGCTCCTCCCACGGGGGGAGCTCCTCTTTAAGCTCCCCGTAAAGCTTTTCTATCTCCCTCTTTAGCGCCTCGCCCTTTAAAGCGTAAAAGCCGTCCCTGTCTAAGTAGTCGTCCACCATCTGAAACAGCAGACCTACTTTCCTGCCCCAGCGCTCGAGCTTAGGAAGCAGCTCTTCTTTCCCGGCTACCACGCCGCCCATAGTGAAAGCCGCCTCGAAGAGCGCACCCGTTTTAAGCAGGCTAACCTTCTCGAGGTCTGGGTGGCCGTTCACGTCGAGCACCTGACCGCCCACCATACCCGAGGCACCCGCTTTTTTTGCGAGTATAAAAGAGAGCTTAAGACGCCCTTCGGGCGTGAGGGTTTTAAAGCTTCCCTCGTCGGCGAGAAGCTCGAACGCGTAAGTTAACAGCGCGTCGCCGGCCAGAAGGGCGAGCGCCTCGCCGTACTTAACGTGACAGGTAGGGAGCCCGCGCCTCGTCTCGTCGTCGTCCATGCAGGGCAGGTCGTCGTGCACGAGCGAGTAGTTGTGAACCAGCTCTAGGGCGCAGCCGGCGGTAGCCGCGTCGTCCTCGTCGCCGCCCAGAGCGGACGAGACGGCAAGCAGGAAAAGTGGTCTTATCCGCTTACCGCCGGCCAGCGGGTAGTAAGCCATGGCCTCTTTAAGCTCACGCGGAGCGTCTACCTTCTCTAAAAGCTCCTTAAGCCTGCGGTCGACCTTCTCGCGCCAACGGACGAGCCTGTCCATAAGAAGTATTAAAGCGCGTCGTAGCGCTCTATAAAGCGCGCACCTATCAGAAGAACGGTAAAGTTGGCGTTAAGCCAGAGAAGAAACAGGATAACCGTCGAGAGCGAGCCGTAGAGGATGCTACCTTTAAAGACGTGGGCCGTGTAGAGCGTAAAGAGAAACTGTAGGGCAAAAGTACCCACGAAAACGAGAAAAATCGCGTACAGAAGCGCCTCTTTCCGCTCGACCTTTATAAAAGAAGCGTAAATAGAGAGGACGGTGGCGAGCACGGGCAGCGAGGCCACGAGGTCGGGCAGAAGCTTAAGCGCCCCGGGCAGACGGGCCTTTAGGTAGACGCTTAAAGAAAAAAACAGCGAGACGGAAGCGCCGAAGAGGAGAAACCAGACGGGCAACGAGAGCAGGAAAAAGAGGTTGCTCCGCTTAAGGTGGCGGTCTTCCACGACGTAGGAGAAGCTCTTCGAGAGCTTCCGTACGAAGTTGACCGAGAACAGGTACGAGAGGGCGAGCGAGAAGACCGAGACGGTCTTAGCCTGCTCTTTAACGCGCATAAGCTCCTTTAGTACGACGCCCGTCTGGGCCGGCAGCTCGCGTTCGAGCAGCTCCTCGAGCTTGTTAAGGTCTAAGAAAGGCGCGTAGAGCGAGAGGGCCGTAAGAAATAGGAGCATGGGGGCCAGAACGAGAAGCAGCTGGAGCGTAAGGGCCGAGGCGTGATAGGTGTAGTCGTCGCGGAAGGCGTCGTAGAGGGCCATGTAGAGCGCCTTAAGGACCCTCATCTATCTCGTATTCTACAAGGCCGCCTAAGGGGCTTTCAAAGAGGTACCTGTTTCCTTCGGCCCGTCTTAGGTACGGATACTCTAAGGGCACCTTCCCCTTACCGCCCGGAAGGTCGAGCGCGTAGACGGGTATGGCGTAGCCGCTAAGCCGGCCGCGCAGACGCCGTACAATCTCGAGGCCTTTCCGTACGGAGGTTCTAAAGTGTAAGACGCCCTTTACCGGGTCGCAGTGAAACAGGTACTGCGGCTTTACCTTCATTCTGATAAGCCCTCTAAAAAGGCGCTCGAGCACCTCGGGCTCGTCGTTTACGCCTTTAAGAAGGACCGTCTGGTTAAATACGGGCACGCCGGCGCGCAGCAGCCGCTCGACGGCTTCTTCGGCGTACGGCGTAAGCTCGTTAGGGTGGTTAAAGTGCGTGGCTATCCAGATAGGCCCGTAGCGCTCCAGAAGCGCCAGCAGGCGCTCGTCGTAAAAGCGCATGGGCGCGAAAACGGGCAGCCGCGTACCTATCCTTATAACCTCGAGGTGAGGGATGCTTCTCAGCTCTTTTAGTATAAACTCGAGCTTCTCTAAAGGGAGTGCCAGCGGCTCTCCGCCGGAGATAAGGACCTCTCTTACGCTCTCGCGTCTTCTGACGTACTCTATCATCCGCTTTAACTCTTCGTAGCTTCTACTGCGCGGCCCCTCTTTAAAGAGGCGCTTTCTCATGCAGTGGCGGCAGTACGAGACGCAGAAGTTGCTTACCACCATAAGAACGCGGTCGGGGTAGCGGTGCGTCAGGCCCGGCAGGGAAGACTCCTCGTTAAAGGGGTTCTCCGAGGCGTCTCTCTGCAGCCGAGGGTTTACCTCCTCTACGCGCGGGACGACCTGTCTTCTTAACGGGTCTTCGGGGTCCTCGGGGTTTATAAGAGAGAGGTAGTAAGGCGTTACGGCGAAGGGGTACAGGCGCGTAACGGTAGGGAAGGCCTTCTCCTCTTCGGGCGTTAACCGGAGGTACTTTTTAAGCTCTTCTTTAGTGGTTACGGCGTTCTCTACCTGCCAGCGGTAGCTCCGCCAGAGGTGCTCGGGCACTTCCTTAAAGAGCCGTCTCATAAAAAGAGAGTGTAGTTTAACGCGCTTGGGTCTCTTTTAGACGCTTTTTTAAGCTCTCGGCCAGCTGACGGAGAACGGGCAGGAAGGCGTCTTTCAGCTCGGTTAGCTCGTCGTAGAGCCTCTCGGGCGGGACCTCCCACGAGGTGGTAAGGAGGTCTTTAAGGGCTTTCATCTTCTGGAGCTTCGGCGCTAAAGCCGGGTCGAGGTGGCCGGCCCGCAGAAGCTCGGACAGGCAGTCCTCGGTTCTGACTTTTACGCGCAGCTTAGGGGCGAGGTGGCGGCATATCTCGGTAAGGGCGTCGTAGGCTACCTGATAGAAGTACTTCGCCCTGTCGTAGTACATGGGCGTAGAAGAGAAGGCTTCCTTACCTTGAGAGAGGACGAACTCTATCCGCTTTAGCGACTCTTTAACGTGGCGGGCTTTTTCGTTAAGAAGGTCGTAGTCTACGAGCAGGTAGTTACCCGTAGTTTTTTTGACGAACTCGACGACGCTGCGGGCAAACTCCTTAAAAAGCGGTAGGTGTTCTTGTAGAAAGTCGTATAGCCGGTCGGGCTCTAAGGGCTTAGAGAGGTCGCGGTAACTTAAGTAAAACTCGGTGAGGGCGTTAAGCCGTTCGGGCTCGGGAAACCCCACGGCCCGGCCGACTTTCTCAAGACAGTCTTTACCGGAGGTCTTAAGCCCTAAAACGGTAGAGAGGTGCCGACATACGCGCATAGTACTCTCAAACGCAAAGTTAAACAAAGCGCGCGCCCTCTCGGCGTTTCTCTCCCGCTTAACGAACTCCTCTTTAGGCAGCTGGAGCAGCTTTTTCAGCTCCACGTAAGCCTTCTCTAAACTACCGAAGGCTTCGAGGATAAGGCTTATTTTGGGCTTCATGTTAGATAAAGTTTAGC
>JAADCR010000079.1 GCA_013154375.1 Aquificota bacterium
CCATTCCGAACCCGGCAGTTAAGCCCCCCAGCGCCGATGATACTGTGCCGGCAGCGGCACGGGAAAGTAGGTCGGTGCCGGGGGCTTTAAAATGTTTCTATGGATACCCTCACTTTAGCACGTGTCACCTCCGGTAAACTTATAGGTCCCAACCTTCCCGTCTCGTCTTTTTCCGTAGACACGCGCACCCTAAAGCCCGGTCAGGTTTTCGTAGCCCTTAAGGGTGAGCGCTTTGACGGCCACGACTTTATAAAAGAAGCCTACGAGAAAGGCGCTCCCGCCGTAATCTCTCAAAAGCCCTTCTCACCGCCCGAAGGGCGGTCTTTAGTTCTGGTCAGCTCTACTTTAGAAGCTTTAAGAAAGATTGCGGCCTACAAGCGCTCCCTCTTTAAGGGGGTCGTGATAGGCGTCGGAGGTTCGGCGGGTAAGACTACCACCAAAGAGCTTCTCGCCTTCCTGCTTGAGGAGAAGGGAAAGGTCTTTAAGACGCCGGGAAACTTAAACTCTCAGGTCGGTCTGCCGCTGTCAATAGCTAACGCGCCTCTTGAGGCAGACTTCTGGGTGCTGGAGATGGGGGCGAGCAGGTTAGGGGAGATAAGGCGGCTTGTGGAGGTGGCGAGGCCGCGCGTGAGGGTGCTGACGGCCTTAGGGGAGGAGCACCTCGAGGGTTTCGGGAGCTTTGAAGGGGTGGTGAGGGCAAACGGGGAGCTTTTTGAGTTTATGAAGGAGGAAGACGCGGCGGTGATGCCTAAGGAGGCAGAAAGGTTCTACGGGGTTAAAAGACGCGCGCTCTTCGGGCCGGGGACGCCCTACTGGCCCTCGGGAGTGGTTACGGGGCTGGAGGGGAGCCGGTTTAGGTTCAGGGGCGTCTGTTTTGAGGCAGGTGTGCCGGGCGAGGGGTTTTTAAGGAGCTGTATGGCCTCGTTTGCGGCGCTCGAGCTTCTCGGCTTTAGAGCCGAGGAGTTTAAGGAGCGGCTTAAGGGCTTTAGGGGCGTGGAAGGGAGGATGAGGGTTATAAAGATGAGAAACTTTACGGTGGTGGACGACTGCTACAACGCTAACCCGCTCTCGTTTGAGAACCTGTTAAAGACCGCAGCCGCGGTGGGGGGTAAGAAGGTCTTTATAGTGGGCGACATGCTCGAGCTTGGGAGCTACTCGAGAGCGAGGCACGAGGAGCTGGGAGAGAAGCTTACGGCGCTTGCGCCCGAGCTGGTCGTCTTTTACGGTAAAGAGGTGCGCTACGCGTACGAGCGGTTTAAAGGAAAGGCAGTATACTGCGAGCGCGAAGAGGAGCTGGCCGAAGCGTTAAGCAGGAGCGGCCAAGAGCTTAAAGATGCAGTAATATTTATAAAAGGCTCGAGAGGTGTACGGCTTGAGCGTGCGGTTGAGCTACTCGGGGGGATAGACGATGGGCTCTCACGTAGAGATTTATCTTCTTGAAGAGGACACGGTAGTTTACGTAAAGACGCAGCTCGAACAGTTCGACGGCTCGCTTCTACAGGTAAAGGCGACGCCCCTTTTAAAGAAGTACGGAAAAGTAGGGGAAAGGGTACACTTTAAGTACGACTCGTTCGTGCTGCCGACGCGGATAGCGGGTAAAAGCGAAGAGCACTTTCTTTTAGAGTTTCCCGTTCTTCATCCCGAGAGGCCCGTGGGTGAGCGCAGGAGCGTGCGCGTAAAGCCCTCCCGCCGCCAGCCCGTTACGGTTAAGCTGGCGGGTAAAGAGAAAGAGGTTTTCGACGTCTCCGAGACCGGCTTTTCCATCTTCTGCAGCCTTGACGAGCTCGACGAGCTGGCGGACCCTTCGCGAACCTACGAGGTTAGCCTCCGCGTCCCTAAGCTTGAGGAGGAGCTCGAGGGGACGGCCCGCGTGGCCAACGTGAGGGAGCTCGAGGACGGAAAAATCCTCTGCGGCTACGAGCTGTTTTTAGAAGACGCCGACATGACCAAGCTCCGCTTCTACGTCTACGAACGGATTAAAGAGATTCTAAAAGGAAGAGAGTAAGACGCCCTTACGGGCGTAAGGGAGTAAAGCTATTACCTCTCCGCGCGGCCCTATTACCGCGGAAGGCCCGAGGTTGTTAACCCACAGAACGAACCTCGAGAGCTCCGCGGCCCTAACGCGGGCCAAGGTGAAGTGCTGGTAAGTCCCGTCCGAGTCGAGAAACCACGCGTCGTTGGTAAGCACCGCTAAAAAGTCGCAGCTGAAAGACCTAACGTAGTGCGCGTAGGCCACCTCGAAGCAGACGGGCGTGCCTACGGTAAAGCGGCCGAGCTTTAGACACTTAGGCCCGTCGCCCGGCGCGTAGTCCGTTAAGGCGAAGTAAGGCACCAGCGGCGCCAGATACCTAAACGGGAACGGCGTGTACTCGCCGAAGGGCACGAGGAGCGTCTTGTGGTAAACGGCCGCCACTTTACCGTCTTTAAGCAGCACCACGGCGTTTTTAGGTGCTCTACCCGAGTAGTCGATAACGCCGAGCACTATGGGCGCCTTCTTACTAAGCTCGAGAAGCTCGCCCGCCCGCTCGGGAAGCTCTTCTAAGTAAAACGGTAAAGCCGTCTCGGGCAGAAAGACCGCGTCGGGCCGGGCCTCTACGGCCCGTCTTACGAGCCTGACCAGCTCCGGGTAGGTGCGGACGAAGGCGTAAAGGTCGAGCTTGACCTCCTGCGGCACGGCCGGCTGGACCAGCGCCACCTTAACGCCGAGCCGCACCTCGGGCTGCGGCAGGGCCAAAACGGCCAGAAAGGGGAGCGCGAGCAGGGCCTTCCGCTTCAGAAGCGGCGTAAGGGTAAGCCAGAGAACGAGAAGGCCCACGCCGTAGACGGTGTAGTAGCGGTAAAGAGGCGCCAGAAGCTCGAGCTCTACGAAGGGCGCGCCGACCAGAAGCCAAGGGAAGCCGCCGTAGGGGAAGAACGAGCGCGCCAGCTCGGCGAGGGCGTACAGAAAGGGAAACAGCTCGGGCCTTCTTTTAAGCTTTACCCAGAGCAGGTAAGGCAGGAGAAACTGGTAGAGCGTTAAAAAGGCAACGAGCAGCACGAGGCCCGCGTAAGCGAAGACCGGCTTTACACCGCCTAAAAGAGAGGGCATAACCACCCAGCGGAGCGACAGCAGCAGACCCGTAAAGCCGAAGAGGGTAAACCTTAGAAGCGAGCCGCGCAGGGCCAGCAGGAACGCCGGCGGGAGCAAGAAAAAGAGCCCCCACTTGGAGAAGGCAAGCCAGAAGAGCAGGCCCGCCGTAACGCCTAAGAGAGCCTCTTTAAGTCGGTAATAAGACATAGCGTAAGGAGCAGACCTCCTAAAAAGGCGCTCGCGTACTGGCTTAGGAAACGCCAGAGTAGAACGAACAGCCCGAGCTCCGTCTTGGGGAGGTACTTACTAAAGACCACCAGACCGCCCAGCTCGCCCACGCCGCTGCCGCCGGGCGTAGGGCTTATAAATATCGCGTACAGGAGCGTGAGCTGGTCGTAAAGGGCCGTAAGCGGGTCTACGGAGCGGCCGAAAGCGTACAAAAGGGCCACGCCCACCGCGAGGAAGCTAAGGTAAAGCAGAACGCCGAAAAGGCACGCCAGAAAGAAGACGGCTTTACCTTTACGGTAGAAGCTCCGCAGGCCCGCCGCGTAGCGCAAAAGAAACTGCTTTAGCTTTTTAACCGTGCGGCGCTCGGCGTTCCTACGGCCCATAAGGTAGAGAAGGCCTACGAGCAGGGCCGAGCCGAGGACGAGCAGAAGGACGCGGAGCGTCTCTTCCGGTCTTTTAAAGAGCTGATACGCTACGAAGGGCAGCGCCAAGAGGAAGAACGAGAGGCCCGTGACGGTCTTAAGCGTTACTATAAGGGCTACCTGATGGGCGCGGGCGCCTTTGCGCATGAGCATGTAAACGGCCGAGCCTTCCCCGCCGAGGTGAGCCGGCGTTACGGTGGCGCCGAAAGAGTTAACGAAAGAGACGGCGTAGCCGTAAAGGAAGGAGTACTTAACGCCGAAGGCCCGGGCGAGGACGAAGAGCCTTAGGTTGTCAAACGTGTGCGCCAGAAAGACGAAAAAGAGGGCGAGGGCTAAAAACCTCTTGTCGAGCGTAAGAAGGAGCCCGAGGCTCTCGGGCGAGAAGCTCTCGTAAAGCAGGTAAAACAGAGAAGAGAGAAAGAAGAGCGCAAACAGCAGGAGACCTTTAAGGAAGGTCTTAAGCATTAGAGCTTACTTACGGCCCTTCGTATCCGCTCGAGCGCCTCGTCGAGGTCCTCTTCTTCGTGTGCCGTGGTAAGGAACCAAGCCTCGAACTGCGAAGGCGGTATGAGGACGCCTTCTTCGAGCAGAGCGCGGAAGAAGCGGGCGAAAAGCTCGGTGTCGGAGCTTTTGGCGTCCTCGAAGTTCTTAACCTCTTTCTCGGTAAAGAAGACGGTAAACATGGAGGCTATAAAGTTTATCCGGTGCGGCAGACCCTTCTCGAGGAGAATCTTGGACAGCTCGCGGACGAACCGCTCGGTTCTCTGCTCTAGCTCGTCGTAGGGGTCTTTGTCGCGGAGCTCTTTAAGCGTCTCGGCGCCTACGGCCATGGCGAGGGGGTTGCCCGATAGCGTACCGGCCTGATAGACGTCGCCCTCGGGAGCTACGCGCTCCATAATCTCGCGCCGTCCGCCGTAAGCGCCTACGGGCATGCCGCCGCCGAGCACTTTACCTAAGCACGTAAGGTCGGGCTCTACGCCGAAGCGCTCCTGCGCGCCGCCTTTAGCCAGACGGAAGCCCGTAATGACCTCGTCGAAGATAAGCAGGGCTCCGTACTTCCGGGTTAGCTCGCGCATCTTCTCTAAAAACTCGCGCTCGGGCAGTACCACGCCCATGTTGCCGGCTACGGGCTCGACGATTACACACGCTATCTCCTCGCCGTGCTCTTTAAAGGCCTTCTCGAGGGCCTCGGGGTCGTTGTAAGGGAGCACGAGCGTAAGCCGGGCAATCTCCTCGGGTATGCCGGGCGTGCCGGGGATGCCGAAGGTGGCTACGCCCGAGCCGGCGCTTACCAGTAGGCTGTCGTAGTGGCCGTGGTAGCAGCCGTCGAACTTGACCACGAGCTTTCTGCCCGTTACGCCCCGCGCGAGCCTAACGGCGCTCATGGTGGCCTCGGTGCCGGAGTTTACGAACCGGACCTTCTCCACCGAGGGGACCATCTCTACCACGAGCTTGGCGAGCGTCACCTCGTGAGGGTTGGTAAGGCCGAACGAGAGGCCTTTTTCGGCCTCGTCTTGGAGGGTTTTTACTATCTTTTTGGGTGCGTGGCCTAAGATAAGGGCGCCCCAAGAGGCGAGGAAGTCCACGTACTCTTTCCCGTCCGCGTCCCAGACGCGCGAGCGCCGCCCCTTTACCAGAAAGATGGGCTTGCCGCCGACGGCTTTAAAGGCCCTTACGGGGCTGTTTACGCCGCCCGGAAGGACCTGAAGCGCCTCCCTGTAGAGCTTCTCGTTGTTCATACTGGTTATTTTAAAACCTCTTAACCTCTATGTTGTACTTCTTAATCCGGTAGTCGAGCTGGCGCAGCGTGTAGCCTAAAAGCTTGGCCGCCCTCGACTTGACGTAGCCCGTCTTCTCGAGCGCTTCTATAATCTTCTGCTTCTCGGTCTCTTCTATGAGTTTGGGCAGCTCGCCGCGCGGCGCCTCGTCTCTCTTTTTTACGTGCTCGGGCAGGTCTTCGGGCCCGACCTCGCCGTCGCTTAGTATGACGAGCCGCTCGACGAGGTTGGCAAGCTCGCGGACGTTACCCGGCCAGTGGTACTCGAGCAGGAGCTTCATGGCTTTGGGTGAGATGCGGACGCGCTTCTGGTACTTCTCGTTAAACTGCCTCAGGTAGTACTCTATAAGGAGCGGGACGTCTTCGCGCCGCTCGCGCAGCGGCGGGACCCTTAGCTCGACGACGTTTAGCCGGTAGTAGAGGTCTTCTCGGAACTTACCTTCTTTTACGAGCTTCCTGAGGTCTTTGTTCGTCGCGGCCACTATCCTCACGTCCACCTTTACGGTCTTCTCGCTCCCGAGCGGCTCAATCTCTTTCTCCTGAAGCGCCCTTAGGAGCTTAGCCTGAAGGCTTAGAGGTAGGTCGCCTATCTCGTCTAAAAAGAGCGTCCCGCCGTCGGCCAGCTCGAACTTCCCTTTTTTGGAGCTGTAAGCGCCGGTAAAGGCGCCTTTCTCGTAGCCGAAGAGCTCGGCCTCGAGCAGGCTCTCGGGTATGGCCGCGCAGTTGACGGTTATAAAGGGGCCGTCGCGCCGGGGGCTTTCGTAGTGTATGGCTTTAGCCACGAGGCTTTTGCCCGTCCCGCTCTCGCCTAATATTAAGACGGTGCTGTCGGTGCGTGCGATTTTCTGCACGAGCTCGACGAGGTTTTTAATAGCTTTGCTTTTCCCGAGTATGCCGCGGAGCGAGTAGCGCTCGCGCAGCTCCATGGTGAGCATCCGCTTCTCTTCTTCCCAGCGCATCCTCTCCTCTTCGAGCTTCTCGCTGAGCTTGAAAAAGAGGCCTAAGGTGTTGCCTATAATCGAGAGCGTCTCGAGAAACTTCTCCACGCTCTCCTCGCTCTCGAACTCTTTAAAGACGGTAAGAACCCCCTTTATCTCGGAGCCTACCTTTACGGGGACGGCCAGTGCGTAGGCGTCGGGGCTTAAAAATTTTCCTATGCCCGTTTTGTTGGCAAAGAGGTTACTCTCCTTCACGCGGGGTATGACGACGGGTATCCCTCGGCTGAAGACCCTCCCGGTTATCCCTTCTCCTTTCCCGAAAGCCACGCCTTCGGGCTCGGGCAGCCCGAAGCTGCTTGCTATCTTTACGCTGTTTTGGTCTTTAAAGGCTACGAAGCTGTGCTCTACGCCCATGTAAGCGTAGAGGATTTTTAGCACTTCCGAGAGCGTTTTACGGAACGGCAGCCCTTGCGTAAGGACGCGCGTTATCTCGTTCACCACCGAGAGCTCTCGGAGCCGTAAGGTGCTCATCTCTCTATCATTTTAAACGGGCGCCTAAGGCGCCCGTCGTTTTTTATCTTTTTATACAGCTTGGGGCTGAACCTCTTTAGGCACACGAGCGCGAGGGCGGCAAAGGGCAGACCCGGGATTAAGGGCAGGATAAAGCCCACGAGGGCGGCAAGGCCTAAAAGGAGGCTGCAGAGGCCGTAGAAAGGTCTTCTCACAGCTCTCCCTCGAGGAAGGCCTTAAGGCTTATAACGCCGAAGAGGTAAATAAGCAGTAGGTTGGCGTAGGTGAAGTAGAACGAGAAGACGGTGGTAAAGGGCAGAAGGTGGTAGAGGAGAAACTGGACGACAAACAGCAGGAGCGCCACGGCGCTTACTATAAGGGAGGAGGTTAGTAAGGGTATGGAGAAGCCCATCTTAAGTAGGAGCGGGGAGAAGGGGGCGGTGAGGAACTTGATAAAGTAGTCTTTGGCGTCTTTAGCCTCTATAAGGGCGCGGGCGAAAAAGAGCGGGTAGGAGGTGGCCATAGAGAAGTAGAGAAAGACGAGCGCGACGACGAGAAGACCTACGGCCCAGAGGGGTAAGGCGGTGCCGAAGACGAAAAGCGTAACGCCGAAGAGGGCGGCCACGAGCATAAGACCGGCCACGAGAAAGACGAGAAGCAGGAAGGTCATGACGTACTGTGCCAGTACGAGGGCGAGGGCCGGCAGGAGGTTAGGCTTTACGGCCCCGCCGAAAGAGGCGGCCATAAGCCGGGCCAGAAAAGTTTTCTCTTCGGGGTTAGAGAGGTAGAGCTTCCCGAAGAAGATAATAAGGGCGAAGGTTAAAAGGTTCTGGGCAAAGGCCGCGAGGGGCTGGAGGGGCGTAAAGAAGAGGAGGTTAAGGAGGAGAAAGGCTAAAAAGGTTTTTACCGCGAGGTCGGCGTTGGCCGTAAGGGCGAGCTTCCACAGGTTTAGCGTCTTACGCCATAGCATACTCTAAATAATATGAGGTTTTTAATTTTGGGAGACTTGGTAGGGAGGCCGGCGCGTAAGGCGCTGCGCGAGGTTCTGCCCGAGATAAGGGCGGAGGTGGGGTTTGACGCGGTTATAGCTAACGTGGAGAACGCGGCGGGGGGGTTCGGGATAACGCGGAAGGTCTACGAGGAGCTGGTGGAGCTGGGCGTAGACGTTATGACGTCGGGTAATCACATCTGGGACAAAAAGGAGGTGTTCGAGTTTATAGACGAGACGCCCGCGCTTTTAAGGCCGGCCAACTACCCGGAGGGCGTGCCCGGGAGGGGCTACGGGGTTTTTAAGAAAGGAAAGAGTAAGTTTGCGGTTATAAACTTAATGGGGAGGGTTTTTATGGACTGCGTTTTAGAGAACCCTTTTACGGTCTTCGACCGTCTGTACGAGGAGGTTTTAAAAGAGACGAGGGTGGTGCTGGTGGACTTTCACGCGGAGGCGACCTCCGAGAAGTGGGCCTTCGGCATATACGCCGACGGGAGGGCCTCCGTCGTTTACGGCACGCACACGCACGTGCCCACGGCCGACGAGTGTCTGCTAAAGAAGGGGACCGCTTACGTCTCGGACGTAGGGATGACGGGCGTCTGGTACTCGTCGGTGGGGATGAAGGCCGAAGGGGCCATAAGGCGGTTCTTAACGGGTCTTAAGACGCGTTACGAGGTGGAGGAGAAGGGGCAGGTGGTGGTAAACGCGCTGCTCGTGGACGTGAACGAGGAGACGGGCAAGGCCCTAAGGGTGGAGCGGATACAGAGGTTCGTATGAAGGCTCTTCTGCTTCTGCTTTTAGTCTCGGTAGGTCTCGCGGTTAACCTGTCGGAGAAGTACGAGCTTTACAAAAAGTTTTTAAAAACTAAAGACGAGAGGCTGGGGAGGGAGCTTTTAAAGCGTTATCCCGACGCCCCCTTTAGGGACGAGCTTATCCTCACGCTTGCGGAGCTGCTCTCGAAAAGCAAGCCGGCCGAGGCGCGCCGTCTTATACTTAAGGCCCGTCTTAGGCGGCTGCCGGCCAAGCGCGTCGTAAAGCTCTGGAGGAGGTTAAAGCTGCCCGAGCGGCGGCTCGTGCTTACCTACCCGGAGCTTTTCCCTTCTAAGGTGTTAAAGCTCAGGCTCTCTCCGGCCGAACGGGAGCGGCTGGCCCGCCGGCTTTTTAAAAAGCGGAAGTACCGTCTGGTGTTAAAGCTCTCGAGAGACTGTTACCTTAGGGGCGTCTCGTACTACCGGACGGGGAGAAAAGAGAAGGGGCTTAGGCTGCTCGAGGGCTGCGGCAGAGAGAAGGCTAAGGAGTTTCTCCTGTACGCGTACCTGTCGTTAAAGAGGTACGGCTCGCTCGACGCGCTTTTAAAGAAAGAGCAGAGCCCGAGGCTTTACTTTCTCGCCGGGCGGGAGCTGCTCGAGCGGGGGCTGCCGGAGCGGGCTAAAAAGTACTTAGAGCGGTCGGGCGTTAACGAGGCGGTCTTTTACTTAGGGCTTTACCACTACCTTAAGGGCGAGTACGAGAAGGCGTACGAGCGGTTTAGCGCTTACGCGGGTAAGGAGTCGAAGAGGAGGTTCTGGCTGTTTAAGAGCGCGCTGGCGGCGGGTAAAAAGGACGAGGCGCTTAAGCAGCTGACGCTGGCGGCGCGGTTTGACGACTTTTACGGGGCGGTGGCTAAAAAGCTTTTGGGTCTGCCCGTGTATAAGGAGGTTAAGCTCGAGGGCAGACCGCGGCTGTTTTACGAGTTAAAGCGGATACGGGAGCTGGGTTTCCCGCACTACGCACGCGTAGAGGCCTTCAGGCACGAGAGGCTCGTCTCGGTAGGGGACGTACTGAGGCTTAAAGAGGTAGACCCTTATCTGGCTATAAGGCTGGCGGTGAGGCGGTTCGGCGTCTCTTCGCCGGTTTACAAGGCCGTCTCTCACCCGACGCCGTACGGGGGGATAGTTAGGCAGGTGAGCCGCCGCTTCGGCGTACCGCCCGCGCTTATATACGCGGTTATGCGTCAGGAGAGCTTGTTTGACCCTTACGCGGTATCGCCGGCGGGGGCCAAGGGGCTTATGCAGCTTATGGACTTTACCGCCCGGTGGAAGGCCCGCCGCCTCGGCTACCGCTACAGGAGCGTCTTCGACCCGTTTACGAACGTATACCTAGGGACGGCTTACCTGCGCTTTCTGCTCGACTACTGGGACGGGAACTTGGTAAAGGCGGTGGCCTCGTACAACGCCGGCCACGGGGCGGTCTCGCGCTGGAGAGGCTACGACGACGAGTTTCTCTTTATAGAGCTCATCCCTTACAACGAGACGAGGAAGTACGTTAAGCGCGTGCTTTACAACTACTACCTGTACGACGAGAAGCTTAACGGCTCACGGCGTAAAACCGCCCGGTCGGAGTAAAGACTCTTACCGTGAGAGGGCTTCCCGGACGGCTTTACGGAGCTCGGCGTAAAGCTCGAGCAGCCGCGACAGCTCTTCGCGCTTAAGCTCGTTCTTAAGCTGGGCTAAGAAAACGACCTCGCGCGGCAGGGCGGCGTAGACGCTTCCCCGTTTACGGTAAAGCACCACCGAGCAGGGGAGGAGGTACGACAGCTCGGGCAGACGGGAAAGCAGCTCCTCCGTCTCGGGCAGAAGGCAGGCGAGGTAGACGCGGCCGTTAGGCAGCTCGTAGCTCCCGGCAAGACCGAGCGGTTTCAGCTGCTCGGCAAGCCGCCGGGCGGTCTCGTCGTAAGGTAGGCGGCTCTCGAGGGTGAAAAAGAGGAGTCTCGTGCGGTCGGAGACGAAGTACTTAAGGTAATAAAAAGCCGACACGAGAAGGGCACTGAGGGCTAAAAACAGAAGACCCCTCTTCAAGGCTTTCCTCCGTTAACGGGGCTCTCGGGCGAGAGCAGGTAAGCCACCAGATGCGTAACCTCTTCGGCCGTCAGGAGGCCGTGGTGGCCGAAGCGGGGCATGGCCGAACAGGGGCTAAAGGCCCACGGGTTGTATATGCGCTTGAAGAGCTCTTCGGGCTTTACGCCCTTCTCCGCGTAGCGGTAAAGCGAGGGGCCTACGTCGCCGCACTCGTCAACGCGCGGGTCGGCGCAGTGGCAGGCGTAGCAGAGACCCTTTTTAGAGCCGCCGGGCTTGCCGTAGAGGCGCTTGTAGAGCTCGGGCGTGAGGGCGAGCTGCTCGCCTTTTCTCCAGTCGCCGAGGTAGCCGTCGAGCTTAGGGAAGTTTGACGAGAGCTCCTTTACGCGCTTGAGTATGTCTTCGGTTAGCGCCTCCGACGAGCAGAGCTTCTGTGCCTCGTCGTCTAAAAAGAAGGCCCTGCGGAAGAGCTCGGGCGTGACGGTCTCTTGGGGGCGCTTTAGAAACTGCGGGAAGGTGGCGTACTCTTCTTTAGGCTTTTTAGGCTGGCAGGCCAGAAGCAGAATAAGCAGAAGAAGAAGCCTCACGGCGCACCCCCTTACTTTATAACGCCCGGGACTGAGAGCGTCGAGCCGTTAACCGAGTGCATGAGAAAGAGCTCGAGGGCTATAAGCTCTTCTACGTAGTAAGGGGGTTTCCTGACGCGGCTCTCGAAGGAGAAGCGTCCCTTTTTAGGGTCGTACAGGAGGTAGCGCTCGAAGCAGTCGCGGAGCTTGTCCTCGAGGGTGAGCAGCTCGTCGCGCTTTACCGAGTAGGCGGGGTAGCGGGCGGGGGCGCGGTCGGGTATGGGAGCGGGGAGAACCTCGGCAAAGAACTGTTTCCCGGCGAGGCGCTCGTGACAGAGGGCACAGGAGAAGTCGGTGGCGCCGCTTCTGCGGTACCAGACGGTGCGGCCCAGCTCGTAGAGCCGCTTCTCTTCGGGATGTCTGAGCTCAACGAAGACGAGCTCGCCGTTACTGAGCGAGGCGACGAAGCCCACGAGGGGCACGACGAGCTCGCGCTCGCGGCTTTTTAACCTCTCGTCCTCGAGCCGGAGGTACTGTCTGAGACAGGAAAGGACCCTAAGGTCGGCGTCGGCTACGCGGCCGAGGTCCGTGTAGAAGCGCGGCATGCGGGCGTAGGCTCCTTTTAGGCTCTCGCCGTCGGGGCCGTGGCAGTCCGCGCAGGTTAGCTTACTGCCGCCGGTGAGCTTTAGGTAGTACTCCTTTCCCCGCTCGAGGACTACCCGCGCGGACTGAAGGCCTACGCGGGTTAAGGCCTCTTGGGAGAAGGAGAGGGCGGTAAGCAGCAGTAACAGAAGGAGCATCTCCTTCCTCCCGTTTTTATGTTTAGTTTAACGCTTGAAAAGCCCGTTAGCCCGTCTTAATATATATTTTCTGGTAAGCCGGAGTGGCGGAACTGGCAGACGCGCCGTCTTGAGGGGACGGTGCCCTTTACGGGCGTGCGGGTTCGACTCCCGCCTCCGGCACCACCAAATCCCTTAAAATAAACCCATGCCCCGTAACGACCTCTTTCTGCGCGCCTTAAGAAACGAGCCCGTGGAGCGCTTTCCCGTCTGGCTTATGCGTCAGGCCGGCCGTTACATGCCCGAGTACCGTAAGCTCCGCGCGCTCAAGCCGAGCTTTTTAGACCTCTGTAAAGACCCCGAGCTGGCCGCGCGGATAACGCTCCTTCCGCTTGAGCTTCTGGGCGTGGACGCGCTCATCCTGTTTTCCGACATCCTCGTGCCTCTGGAGGCCATAGGCGTTAAGCTCACCTTCGCCGAAGGCGAAGGTCCTAAGCTCTTCTGGGACGGGAAGCTCTCGTCTTTAAAGCCGTTCGACCCTAAAGAGACGGGCTTCGTGTACGAGACGATAAGACGGGTTAAAGAGCTGCAGGACGAGCTTCCGGTTATAGGTTTTGCGGGAGCCCCTTTCACGCTGGCTTCGTACATGATAGAGGGAGGCTCGAGCCGCGAGTTTCTTAAGACGAAGCGCTTTATGTGGGAAAGGCCTAAGGAGTTTAAGAGGCTTATGGACCTCCTGACGGAGGTGGTTTTAGCGTACCTGTCGGAGCAGGTAAAAGCGGGTGCGGACGCGCTCCAGATTTTCGACAGCTGGAGCCTTTACTTAAGCGTAGAAGACTACGAGGAGCTCGTTTACCCGTTCGTGAACTACCTTACGGCGGAGCTTAAGGAGCGCTTCCCCGAGACGCCGGTGATTTACTTTTTCCGCGGCTCGGCGGCGTTTCTCGAGGCGGCGGCGGACCTGCGGGCCGACGCGCTCTCGGTCGACTGGAGCGTCTCGCTGCCGGAGGCTATGCGTCTTTACGACAAGGTCTTTCAGGGTAACTTGGAGCCTTCGGTGCTTTACTCTACGCACGAGGTAATTAAAGAGAAGACGCTCTCGCTGCTTAAGAGCGTGCCCCGCAGGACGGGCTTCGTCTTTAACTTGGGCCACGGTCTAGCGCCGGACATGGAGTTTGAGAAGGTTAAGTACTTGGTGGAGCTGGTTAAGGGCTTCAGGCCCGGGTAAGAAGCTCACCGGCGTAGAAGCGGGTAAACTGCTTAGCGCTCCTGCCCGAGTAGCCGTGCTCGGAGGCCCACCTTAATGCTTCGTTAAGCGCTTCCGGGTTAAGCTCGAGCCCGAGGGCTTTAAGGTGCGTCTCGACGGCCGCCAGAAACTCCTGCTGTCCGAAGGGAGGGAAGTAGAGCCTGAGACCGAAGCGCTCGGCAAGTGCGAAAAGCTCGTCGCGTTCTTCTTCTTCGTAGAAGCCTTCGCGCTCGGGCGGGGCTACGAGAAGCCTCCGGTTGGAGGTGGCACAGACGAGGAGGTTGGAAGGCCGCTCCTCGAGGTCGCCCTCGAGCATGCTGCGAAGCAGGTACAGCTCGTCCTCTCCGCTTTTTAGACTGAGGTCGTCGAAAAACAGGAGGAACTTTCTGTCCGACGAGCGGACGAGCTCGTACAGCTCGGACAGCTGCTCGAGCTGCGCTTTGTAAACCTGAACGAGTCTGAGCCCTTCGTCGGCAAAGGCCGTCAGGGCGGCCTTAACGAGGGCGGACTTGCCCGTCCCGCGGGCTCCCCAGAGGAGCACGTCGTTGGCCAGACCGGTTTTTAGAAAGCTTCTGAGGTTTTTAAAAAAGGCTTCTTTCTGCTGCTCTACGGCTACGAGCTCGTCGGGCGGCACTAAGTGAGGGTGCCTTATAGGTACGAGACGGCCGCTCTGGAACCTAAAGGCCAGCTGTTCGTCGAAGTTTACCCTTTCCATGAAAGCGGGATTATATTATAATTATCTGCTGACAGCGGGCGTAGCTCAGCGGTAGAGCGCCTGCTTGCCATGCAGGAGGTCGCGGGTTCGACTCCCGTCGCCCGCTCCACTGCTTTTCTCCTACGCGCGAA
>JAADCR010000034.1 GCA_013154375.1 Aquificota bacterium
GACTGGGACGTCCTCCTCGGCACGAACATGTTCCTGCACAAAAACTTTGAGCAGCTTGCTAAGTTTAAGTACTCGTTTATCTTCATCGACGACATAGACAGCTTTCTAAAGCGCGGCAAGAACGTCGAGAACCTGTTTAAGCTCATGGGCTTTACCGACGAGGAGATTGCGCTCGCGCTTAAAGAGAACAAAACGGAAGAAGACTACGAGAAGCTCGCCCGGATACGGAAGCGGAAGCGCGAGACGGTACTCGTCGTCTCGTCGGCCACGCTAAAGCCGCGCGGCAAGCGGGCCCAGCTCTTTAGAAACCTCCTCGGCTTTGACGTCCAGAAGGCCGTAACCACCTTAAGAAACATCGTCGACGTAGCCGAGCCTGTCTCCTCGTTAGAAGAGTCTCTCGAGCGCTCCGCCGAGCTTATAAAAAAGCTCGGTAAGGGCGGCCTCGTCTTCCTCTCGGTCTTCTACGGCAAAGACAAAGTTCAAGAAGTTAAAGAGTTTTACCTAAAGCAAGGGATAAAGGCCATAAGCTACCTCGACTACAAGCCCGAAGAGCTTATAAAGGTCCTCGAGCAAGGCGACTGGGACGTGGCTATAGGCATCTCCCACCTCTCTAACCCCCTCGTGAGAGGGATAGACCTGCCTCACGTCATCCGCTACGCGCTCTTTTTAGACCCGCCTAAACACGTCTTCTCTACCGAGCTATCCCTCTCGCCGGCTCAGCTACACTCACTCCTGCTTACCCTCTTCAGCCTCTTCGACGAAGACGAGCGGCTCAAGGTCATGCAGTACCTTAACTACCTAAGGCGGTACCTAACGCTCCGCGAAGAGCTTTTAGACAACTACCCCCGCGTAAAAGAGCGCGTACTCGAGATAAAGGAGTTTCTCGAGGGCAAGCTAAAAGACCCGGCCTTTTTAGAGAAAGTCAGAAAAAGCGACGAGGTCTCGCTCGTTGCCGAGAACGACAAGCTCTACCTTATCGTAGGCGACGCCAACGCGTACATACAAGCCAGCGGACGGACCTCGCGCTTTATAGCCGGCGGTATGACCAAGGGCCTCTCGGTCGTCTTCTACGCCGACCCTAAGGCGTTCAACTCTTTAAAGAAGCGGCTCCAGCTTTACTACATGAACCAAGAGATAGAGTTTAAGCGCCTTCACGAGATTGACCTGCCTAAGCTTCTTAAAGAGATAGACGAAGACCGCAAGCGTGCCCGTGCCGTTCTGGAAGGCAAGATACCGCCTAAGATAAAGGACCTGTTTAAGACCACGCTCGTGGTCGTGGAGAGCCCCAACAAGGCCCGCACCATCGCCGGCTTTTTCGGCAAACCCCAGCTCAGACTCGTGGAAGACTCGGTGGCCTACGAGGTACCCTTAGGCGACCGCCTTCTTATCATCACCGCCTCTTTAGGCCACGTTCTCGACCTCGTTACCAACAAAGGCTTCTTCGGCGTGCTCGACGACCGCGAGCCGTACCTACCCGTCTACGACACGATAAAAGTCTGCAAAGACCCCGAGAACCGCGAGCAGCACACCGAGCTCGAGTACCTAAAAAACCGCTGTAAAGGCCCCATCGAGGACAAAATAGAGATACTTAACGGGATTAGAAAAGTCGGCTACGAGGTAGACGAGGTCTTTATAGCCACCGACCCCGACGCCGAGGGCGAGAAGATAGGCTACGACCTCTTCCTGTTTACGCGCCCCTTCAACCTCACCGTAAAGCGGGCCGAGTTTCACGAGGTAACGCCGAGAGCCTTTAAAGAAGCCCTCGAGCAGCCGCGCACCGTAGACCTGAACCTCGTCAAAGCCCAGCTCGTAAGACGCATCCTCGACCGCTGGGTAGGCTTTACCCTCTCGCGGATTCTGTGGCAGGTTTTCGGGAAGCGGTGGCTCTCAGCCGGGAGGGTCCAGACGCCCGTCTTAGGCTGGGTTATAGAGCGCTACGAGCTCTCCCGCCAGAAGAAAGGCCAGATAACCTTACTGATAAAAGACTACCCGTTAAAGATAGAGATAGAAGACCTCGCGCTGGCGCGCGAGGTGTTTTCCGAGCTCGACAAAGCCCACCTATCCCTAACCGACCCTAAAGAGGAAGAGAAAAACCCCTTACCCCCCTTCACCACCGACGCAGCCTTAGAAGAGGCCAACGAGAAGCTCCGCCTCTCGGCCCAAGACGCCATGAAGCTGCTACAAGAGCTCTTCGAAGCCGGCTACATAACCTACCACCGGACCGACTCCACGCGCGTCTCCGAGGCCGGCCGCTACGCCGTAGCAAAGCCCTACGTCACTCAGAAGTTCGGCGAAGAGTACTTCTATCCCAGAAGCTGGGGCGAAGGAGGAGCACACGAGTGCATAAGACCCACCCGCCCCATGGAGCCTAAAGACCTCCAGCTTTTAGTAAGCGCCGGCGTGGCCCAGTTCTCCCAGCCGCGCAAGGCGGTAGCCCTCTACGAGCTCATCTTTAACCGCTTTATGGCCTCTCAGATGAGGCCGGCCAAAGTAGAGACGCAGCTCTTTGTGCTCGAGCTTCCGTTCTTCCGGTGGGAAGAACGGGTGGTCACGGAGGTGCTCGAGCACGGTTTTGACCTAATGCTGCCGACCTTCCGCGTCTTCCCTAAAGAGCTCGAGATTACCGAGAAGAGCTTTAGGGAAGTACCAAAAGTGCCGCCCTACACGCAGGGCACGCTCATACAAGAGATGAAAAAAAGAGGCTTAGGCCGGCCCTCCACCTACGCCCAGATAGTCCAGACGCTTTTAGAGCGCAGGTACGTCGTAGAGCGGAGGGGCTTTTTAATACCTACCAAGCTCGGCAGGGAGGTTTACGCGTTCTTAAGGGAGAACTTCCCCGACTGGACGGACGAACAGCTCACGCGGCAGCTCGAAGAGGCTATGGATAAGATAGAGCGCGGCGAGCTCGACTACATGGAGGTGCTTAAGAAGGTCCACGCCGTAAAAGAGCTTCTAAACTGGAAACCGAAGGAGGCGTTAAAAGGGGGCTGAGCCCTCACTCGCCCCCGTACTCTACGCTGTCAATCTCTTCCATAAACTGCTCAATCTCAAACTCTACGAACTTCTTTATATCCTCTACGCTCTTGTCCCAGAGCTCGGGCCCTATGTCTATCTTCTTCTCGTAAACGTCGCCGTCGCCCGTACGGTAGACGACCTTAACGTAAGGGTAGGGAGGCTTGTAGCCCGGCACGAGGTCCTTGTCGCACCCCTCGTCCTTCTCCACCCCCTCAAAGCAGACCAGAAGCTCCACGTCCGGCTCGACCATAATGGTCCTTACCGCCTCGGCCACCTTTTTAAACTTCTCTCTCAGCTTCTCGTCCATCCTTCCCACCTCTTAAGACTTAGCCGTAGCCTTGGGCGTTACCATAACCATCTCTATGCAGTGACGCTTAAGCAGGTCCGAGCAGACGTAGACGCATATCTCACATCCCTTACACTTGTCGTACCAGACCCAAGCGCTGTTGGTGCTGGCGCGGAAGTTCAGGCAGTTGGGCTCGGGGCAGAAGAGCACGCACTGCTTACAGTTGTACTTGCTGCACTCTTTCTCGTTAACTTCCGCCACGAAGTACATGACTTACCTCCTCAGGTCTTAACCTGCTCCTGCTCCTCCTCTACCCAGCCGCGCTCCTCGGCCAGCTTCATGGTGTACTTGATAACCTCCATGTTCTTGGCCAGAAGCTCCTGCTTCTTCTTAAACTTCTTCTCTATGGCCGAGTCGAGAGCCGTCGTACCGCCCGAAGCTACGAAGGTCCCGCCCAAGAACCGTTCTATAAGCGCCTTCTCTATGTACTCGAGCCCGACCAGACGCGTAATGCCGAAAAACACGCCCAGCATGGCCATGTTCGTAGCCAGCTCGGTACCGGCGATGTCGCGCGCTATCTGCGTGGCCGGTATCATGTACACGCGGGCTTTCAGCTCCTCGAGCACCTTCTTGTCCTCGTCGGGGATGATGTCCACGTCGGAGTTAATAATAACCAGCCCGCCCTCTTTAAGGCCCGAGTAGAAGGGCATGGTGTAAGACTTACCGTGCGTTATAACCTGAGGGTGGTAAATCATTATCACGTTAGGGTAGACCACCTCGCCTACTTCGTATATAGGCTGGTCCGAGACCCTCACGTAGGCCTCAACGGGAGCCATCCGCTTCTCCGAGCCGAAGAAGGGTACGAGAGAAGCGTACTTACCCGCGGCGGCCATGGCGTTACCCAAGATGTGGGCGGAGGTGACGACGCCCTGACCGCCCACGCCCGCTATCCGGATGTTGTACCGCTTCATCTCTTAACCTCCTTCTCCTTCCTCTCAACCTCTTCGAGAAACTCCTTAACCTCGTCCGTCATCCACTCGTAGAACTTAAAGTCCTTCTTCTCACGGTTCCTCGCGTCGGCCAGCACGTCGCGCGTGGGTATGGAGTACTCGATGTTACACGAGGTGTAAGCGTGGATGAAGGTGGGGCCGAAGTGCCTTGCGGCCAGAATAGCCCTCCTTACGGTGCGGGCTATCCGCTTGGGGTTGGTGGGGGCGAGCTTGGCCACGTAAACGCATCCGGCAATCTTGGCCAGCTCCACCGCGTTTATCTTGTCGAACTTCTTACCAAGCGGGGCCATCTTGAGCTGGACGCCCTTGGGCGACATGCCGCTCTCTTGGCCACCCGTGTTACCGTAAACCTCGTTGTCCACCATAATGGTGGTGAACTTCTCTTTCCTGAACCACGAGTGCATGGTCATGCCGAAGCCTATATCTATAAGGCCGCCGTCACCGGCTACCACGACCACGTCCTTGTGCTTGTCGGGGAACCTTATAGAGAGCGCCCGCTTAAGGCCCGAAGCAACCGCGTTCGTGTCGCCGTAGTTACCGTAAACGAAGGGGACGGCCGCCTGCGAGAGGGCCAGACGCGCACAGCCCGCCGTACCTAAGACAATCGTGTCCTCGGGGTTAGGGAGTGCCGCGTAGAAGACGCGGATAAAGTAGGCCATGTAGCAGCCGGCGCACATCGGGTGGTCTTCCACGAGCTCCTTGTACTGGCCCAGCTCCATAACGTCGTAAGTTTTGCCGAACGGGCCGAACTTAACGAGGTCCACGTAGTCGCGGGGCATGTATTTCTCAAAGCCCGGCGATATCTTTACGTACTCCAGACCCATAGCTACACCTCCTTAAACGACGGTTTTGCGCTCCTTTTTGATGCCGAAGGCCTTGTAAATCTCGTCCATAATGAGCTCGACCGGCAGCGTCATGCCGCCGTAAACCCTCGGGCCGTCGACCACTATGCCGCTGTTAGGTATGACGGCCTTAACCTCTTTAGCCAGCCAGCCGACGATGTTGTGCTCGGGCACTATAACGGCTTTGGCGTTTTTAAGCACTTCGCGCAGCTCTTTCTCGGGGAAAGGACGGAGCGACTTGACCTTTACCAGTCCCACGTTAAGCCCTTCCATGGTTGCGTAACGCTGGGCTTCCCTACCCTGAGCCGCGGCACAGCCCGAGGCTACTATAAAGACCTCCGCGTCGGGATTAACCACCTCTATAAGTCCGCCCAGATAGTGCTTTATCCACTTAGCCGCCCTTCTGTTAGAGGACCAGACCTCCTGCTGCCAGACGGCGTGGATGAGGTAGCTCATGAAGTTGGACTTCTGGACGGGGGCGTCGCGCTGTATTCTGGCGGGCGGTATCTCACAGTCGGTAGGCGGTACGGGGGCCTTGTACGGGTCGCGCGGCGGGAGTTTAAGGTCGTCGGGCGGCAGGTCCACGTAACCTTTAGCGTGCGTAACGAAGAAGCCTTCCGTGGCCACCACCACGGGCAGGTACACGTCTACTTTCTCCGAGATGGCGAAGCCCGCGAGCGTGAAGTCGAAAACGTCCTGCTGGTTCTCCGCGTGGAGCACTATAAGGCCCGAGTGGAGCAGGTAGGCTATCTCAATGTTGTCGGGCTGGATGGAAAGCGGGGCGTTTACCACGCGCGTCATAACGCCTAAGACCGCGGGTATCCGGTGTCCGGGCCACGAGACTATGGCCTCGAGACCGCGCAGCAGCCCCGGCCCGGAAGTGGCGGAGAAGGCTCTGGCGCCGCCCCTTACCGCTCCCGCGATGGCGGACATGGCGCCGTACTCTTCTTCCGCCCGGTAGTAGTCTTTAACGTAACCCTGAGCGTAGAGGTCACCCACAAGGTGCATCGTCTCGGACTGGGGCGTAATGGGGTAGGCTATGGCCACGTCCACGTTTGCCCGCTTAACCGCTTCGGCGAAGGCCTGAGAGCCGGTTATAAACTTACGCTCCCTCGGTGCTTCTAAAAGCAGGTACTCGGGCTCAACCACCTTTTGCTCGGGCCTCTGCTGCTCGGGCATGGCTCACCTCCTTACTCGCTCTCTTCTACTATCTCGCCCCTTCTGGGTACGAGGAAGTACGCGTACTCGCCGAAGTCCAGCGGCGAGACCTTGACCCAGTCCTCTTTGGGCAGCGACGGGTTCTCGGGCGGGTCCTTCGGCTCCCACTCGATGCCCAGCTCTTTGCGCACCTCTACGAGCACGTCCTTAAACTTCCTTATCTCGTCCGCGTGTACGTCCCGGAGCGAGACCATGGCGTCCTCGTGCCCCATCTCGGCGCAGAGGGCTATGGTGAAGCAGTTGGTACCCGCCCTAATCATCCTTAGCGAGAGGTTTGCGTAGTGGCAGTGGACGCCCACGAAGATGCAGGCCTCTATCTTGTTGTGGAGTATCGTCAGGTTGGGGTGGTTAGGGTTTATCTCGGCCTCGGGGTCTATTTTGGGGTACTTGGGCCGGTAGTCGGGCATGGGAATTATGCGGCAGTTGGGTATCTCGCGTGCCAGCTCGAGCACCGCTTTGGCCTTCTCCATGGCTCCGGCGTTCCAGCCCCAGAGGACGAGCGGGCCGGGGAATATGGTGGGGTTTTTGCGCGTAAGGAGCGCTTTGGCCGCTTCGCGCATGGCCGTCTCTTCGTCTACCACTTCGCCGTAAAGGAGCGCCTTACCGGGGGGAGGAAGGTCGCAGCCTTTAAAGACGGCGGGGGTGGGCATGTAGCCCTCAGGACCGGGCTTGACGAGCTTCTCGTCCGCCATCTAAAACCTCCGTAGTGGAGTTTCTTTACTTTCTAAGCTACTTATAAAAAATATACGGGCCATGACGGCCCTCAGGTGTAAATGACGTCGAACTTCAGGTCTTTCTCCTTTTTAAGGAGTTTGGCTATCTCGTAAAACAGGTCGTAGGCCTCCTCTTTAGAGCCGAAGAAGCCTATACGGTAGGCGTGCTCGTTTACGTCGTACGGACGCTCGGGGTTCCAGCGGTTACGGTAGCGCGGTCTGTCGGCCGGGTAGATGTCGGCAAAGCAGTTGTACGGGTCTACGTAAGCCACCCAGCCCTCGCCTTTTACCGGCGAGAACTTGGAGCGTACCGCCTTTACGAGCTCGGAGACCTTACCGTCTTGAGGCAGCTCGGAGCATACCTGAGAGAGGGGTGCGCCGTACCAGTTGAGCTCGCCGTCGGCTTCGAGCAGAAACAGCTCACGCCCTTGAGCTTTGTCGCAGATTAGCTTCAGCAGCTCTCCCCACATACGATGTAATTTTAACAGACTCGTGGTATAATAAAAAGAAAGGAGGTGGAGCTATGCCCGACACGCTGATAGCGGCCATAAACATCATCCTTCTGCTGGCACTTATACCTTTGTTTGCCGCCATTCTGAAGTTCTGACGCGGGAGCCCTCCCGCGCCAGCTTCTTTACGAGCTCGTAGTTTAACGCGTGACCTCCCTTAAAGGAGAAGAAGCTTCCCTTTACGGGCCTGCCCAGCAGGTACAGGTCGCCTATTAGGTCGAGCACCTTGTGCCTTACCGGCTCTTCGGCAAACCTCATCCCGTCCTCGTTGTAAACCCTCTCTTTGCCCAGAACCAGCGTGTTACTCAGGCTCCCGCCCCGCCCGAGGCCCATACTTTTTATCCGCTCTATCTCCCACTCGAAGCAGAAGGTCCGGGCCGGAACCACCTCCTCGGGCCTGCCCCGGTAGGTGTAGCTCTGCCGTCCTAAGAAGTTGTTAAACTCGCCCTCGTACGAGACCACGAGCTGCTCGGAAGGCAGAGCCTTTACGAACTTATCGCCCGCTCTTACGGTAACCGGCCGCGTTACGACGAACGGCTCCAAAGTTGCGTTCTGCTCTCTGACGAACTTTTTAAGCTCCTCGTAGTAGACGAGGCTGCTGCCGTCTAAGATGGGCACCTCGGGGCCCGTAACCTCTATCGTGAGGTTAGTAATGCCTAAAAGGTGGAGGCTGGCAAGCAGGTGCTCGACGGTCTTTATAAGCTTGCCGCTGCGCGCAAGGTCCGTCGAGTGGGCGGTGTTGACCACAAACTCGTAGCGCGCCGGTACGTACACGCCCTCTTTGTAAAACCTTACGCCCGCGTTCTCCTCTTCCGGGTGGAGCACGATACGGCTTCTGCTGCCCGTGTGTATACCCACGCCGTCGAAGACGAGCTGGCGCGATAGCGTCCTCTGCCGCATACCCTTTTTATTGCAACTTCCGTGCCAGACTTTTAAGAAGCTCTAAGACGCCCTCTACCGAGGGCGTAGGAGCCACGAGCACGGGCCTAAGGCCGAGCTGCTTTAGCGCCTTCTCCGTCGTCGGGCCTACGGCTACGAGCGTCAGTTTTAGCTCTTTAGGCGAGGTGCGGCTCTTTTGCAAGTTTGCAAAAAGGGCCTTAGCGGCGGAAGGGCTAAAGAGTAGAACCACCGAGTAGGGCTCTAAAGAGAAGCTCTCGTAAAGCACGGGCTCGGTGGCGTAGACGTTAACGGCCTTTACCTCAAAGCCCAGCTTAGGCAGCTCTTTTATAAGCTCCTCCCTGCCTACGGCCGAGCGGGGAAGGAGGACCTTACCGGGCTTTAGGCTCTTAAAAAGCTCGACGAGGCCTTCCGCGCGCTCCTTCTGAGCGACGAGCGGCTCGAGCTTTAGTAACTCCTTTACGGCCTCGGCCGTCTTTCTGCCTACGGCTACGGGGGTGGCACCCTCGGGGTAAGGGGCTTTAAGAAGGTAGTACTTAAGGGCTTTTTTGCTCTGAAACACGACGTAGTTAAACCGCCCGCGCGGCGGCTCGAAGTCAAGGGGCCGGGTCTTTATAAGCGGCAGAAGCCGGACCTCAAAGCCGGCGCGGCGGATTAGCTCGGCGTCTTTACGCGCGTCTTCCTCTTCGCGCGTGAGAACTACCCTAAAGCTCTTCGGCATACTTTCTGGCCAGTTTAAAAAACTTGCGTGCCGTCTCTTTCGCCCGCTCGCGCTCTTCGGGCTTGAGGTTCTCGTCGCGCGAGAGAAACGAGTAGACCTTACCCCTTACGTAGGCTCTGTAGGTTTTGTAAAAGGGCAGGAGCTCTCTCCCTTCCTCGTCGCCGGTAAGGGCGAAGTACTCGTCCTCGTAAGCTTTTGCCAGCTCGGGACGGCCGAAGAACTCGAGCTCGGTAGAGAGGAAGCACATGTCGTTTACGACGTCGCCGCAGCGGAACCGGTCGTTAAACTCTATGCAGTCGAAGATGCAGACGCCCTGAGGCAGAAAGGCAACGTGCTCGGCTCTAACGTCGCCGTGGCCGTCTTTTATCTTCCCTTCCTCTACGCGCCTCTGAAAGAGGCGCGTCTTTTTATCTAAAAACGCGAAAGTCTTCTCCTTTATAAACGCGTAGTCGTCTTCGGTTATCGCGTCGCCTACGAAAGGAGCCGTCTGGTCGAAGTTCTCTTGGGCGTTGTAGCGTATAACTTCTAAAGAGCCGTACCGGTCGGCCCGCTCGGCCTTTTTGTGAAACTCGGCCAGCCTAAGGGCTACTTTTTTAAGCTCCTCTTTAGTGGCCCGGTCTAGGCGCTCGGACAGGAGGGCACCTTCGGGTATGCGCTTCATCTTTACGGCCCACTCGACGGGGTTTGAAGGGTTTTCAAGCTCCCAGCGGCCGTTTATCTCGGAGACGGGGACGACGCTCTCGTAGAGCCACGGGCAGAGCCGGCGGTTTAGCAGGAGCTCTTTCTGACACATCTGCCGACGCTTCTCGGGCGTGGAGTAGTCGAGGAAGCCGAAGTTTACGGGCTTTTTTATCTTGTAAACCCTGTCGGGTAGGAGTAAGACCCACGAGGCGTGCGTCTGCTTGAGCTCGGCGCCGAGCCGCCGGGCCAGCTCGAAGACGGGATGTTTTAGGTCCCTATCTCCCATGAGCTTAAGTACTTCTTCTGCTCTTCGGTAAGTTGGTCTATCTCGACGCCGAGGGCCTTAAGCTTTAGCGAGGCTACGGAGCGGTCTATCTCGGGCGGTACGGGGTAGACGCCCGCGGGGAGGTTTCTGCCTTCGGTGACGATGTAGCGGGCCGAGAGGGCTTGGTTGGCAAAGGACATGTCCATAACGGAGGCGGGGTGGCCTTCGGCGGCGGCTAAGTTGACGAGCCTGCCCTCGGCAAGCAGGTATATCCGCCTGCCGTCGGGGAGGGTGTACTCGTCTACGAAGGGGCGGACCCTGCGTTTCTGGGTGGCCAGCCGCTCTAGTGCGGGTATGTCTATCTCCACGTCGAAGTGTCCGGCGTTGGCCAAGACGGCACCGTCTTTCATGACCTTAAAGTGCTCTTCTCTTATGACGTGGATGTTGCCCGTGACGGTGACGAAGAAGTCGCCTATCTTGGCCGCCTCTATCATGGGCATGACCAGATACCCGTCCATGCGGGCCTCTAAGGCCTTTATGGGGTCCACCTCGGTGACGACGACTATGGCGCCCATGCCGCGGGCGCGCATGGCTACGCCTTTCCCGCACCAGCCGTAGCCGGCCACGACGAAGTAAGAGCCGGCCAGCAGCCGGTTCGTAGCCCGGAGGATGCCGTCTATGGTGGACTGTCCCGTGCCGTAGCGGTTGTCAAAGAGGTGTTTGGTGTAGGCGTCGTTAACGGCGATGACGGGAAACTTCAGGGCGCCTTTTCTGGCCATGGCCCTGAGGCGTATAACGCCCGTGGTGGTCTCTTCGGTCCCGCCGAGGACCTTCTCGGCCAGATGGGGGTACTCTTTGTGAAGCGTGGTAATAAGGTCGGCCCCGTCGTCTATAACTACGTGGGGCTCTTTCTCTATAACGGCCCTCAGGTGGCGGTAGTAGGTCTCGCGGTCCTCGCCGCGGACGGCAAAGACGGGTACGGAGAAGTACTTAACTAAAGCGGCCGCCACGTCGTCTTGGGTAGACAGCGGGTTAGAGGCAGTCAGGTAAACCTCGGCGCCGCCTTCCTTGAGCGTAATTACGAGGTTAGCCGTCTCGGTGGTGACGTGCAGACAGGCCGATATTCGGATGCCTTTAAAGGGCTTCTCTTTAGCAAACTCTTCGCGGATGCGTCTTAAGACGGGCATGTCGGCGGCAGCCCACTCAATCCGTTTAAGCCCTTCCTCGGCGAGCGATAGGTCTTTAATGTGATACTCCATATTTTAGAGTTTACTTAAAATTTCTTCTTCTAAGGCGCGGAAGCGCTTCTCTTCTTCGCCGCCCTTCTCGTGGTCGTAGCCTAAAAGGTGGACGAGTCCGTGAACCGCGAGCCTTTTAATCTCCTCTTTTAAGGAGTGGCCCAGCTCCTCGGCCTGCCTCTCGGCCGTGTCTTGAGAGATAACGATGTCGCCTAAAAGCAGGTACCCGTCGGCCCGCTCGTTTAACGGGAACGAGAGGACGTCGGTGGGCCGGTCTTTCTTGCGGTAGGTTCTGTTTAGCCGTCTTATCTCCTCGTCGTCGGTAACGTAGACGGAAAGCTCTACGCCCTTAAGCCCTAAAACCTCGAGGGCTTTAAGGAGGAGCTCCTCAAGCTCCTTCTTTTTTACCTTCCTCTTTCTCAGCTTGACCAGAACTCTGTTTTCGCTTCTCATACTCCTCGTAAGCGTTAATAATTTTGGCCACGATGGGGTGACGGACCACGTCCTCTTGGTTAAAGAAGACGAACTCTATGCCCTCTATGCCCTTTAGAACCTCGAGCGCCTCTACTAAGCCCGAGTCTCTCTTTTTAGGCAGGTCTATCTGCGTGATGTCGCCCGTTATTACGGCTTTAGAGCCGAAGCCTATCCGCGTTAGGAACATCTTCATCTGCTCGCGCGTGGCGTTCTGGGCCTCGTCGAGGATGATAAACGCGTCGTTTAGCGTCCGTCCGCGCATAAACGCGAGCGGCGCTATCTCTATGACGTTGCGCTCAAGCATGTAATTGGCCTTGTCGTAGTCGACCATGTCGTAAAGCGCGTCGTAAAGGGGCGTGAGGTAAGGGTGGACCTTCTCGGCTATGGTACCCGGCAGGAATCCGAGCTTCTCGCCCGCCTCCACGGCCGGCCGGGTGAGGATTATCTTGTTTACCTTGCCCTCTTTAAGGTGGGCAAGCGCCATGGCCATGGCAAGGTAAGTTTTCCCCGTGCCGGCGGGGCCTATCCCGAAGACGATGTCGTTCCGCTTTATGGCGTCCACGTAAACCTTCTGGGTTTTGGTTTTAGGCACTATGGCCTTCTTACGGTGCGTAATAAGGATGACCTCTTCCTCAAGCTCCTCTTCGGTTCTACCTTCCTGCTGCTCCAGCTCGTACGCCTCGGTGCTCTTTAAAAACTCCTTGGCGTACTGACGGACCTCTTGGGCCGTGAGCTGCTCGTGCTGGAGCCGCTTAAGAACGGCGTTTAAAAAGTTTAAGAAGTTCCTTACCTTATCCTCTTCACCCTTGATGACGAGCTCGGTCCCGCGCGGGACTATGCGCACGTCGAAAAACTTAGAGAAGAACTTAACGTTCTCGTCGCCTCTCCCGACGACGGCGTAAAACTTCTCGTCGTAGCTGCCTAAGTCTACGCGCTCTTCCGTAAGCGTCTTGTCCATGGTATATAAAATTAATGTAACTTCTGCGGAGGTGAAGGGTTGAGCCTGCTCGAGCAGATAGCCCGCGAGGTTCAGGAGGAGACCAAGGTTAGGCTCCACGGGAGGAACGTCGAGCGCGTGCTGCAGGCGCTCTTAATGACGGGCGATTTCTGGAAGGTGGTCGACTACGCGGACCTGCCCGTACCGGCGGCCGCAGCCATAGTTAAGCGGCTGCTCGACGAGGGGTACTTGTTTAAAGACGAGAACGAGAACCTGCTGCTTACCCAGAAAGGCTGGGACCTTATAAAAGAGCTCGGGATAGAGCCTTACGAGGACCACGCGTGCCGCGCCTGCGAAGGGCGGGGCATACCTTTCTACGACGACAAGGAGCTTTACAGAACCTTCGTAGCTATAGCAAAAGACCGGCCTAAGCCGGTACAAGAGTACGACCAAGGCAGCGTAACGCCCGAGACCACCGTCTCGCGGGTGCTATTTTTAGACAGCCGCGGGGACCTCAGGGGTAAAGAGATTATCGTCATGGGTGCCGAGGACGACCTTACGGGTCTCGCTATAGCCCTGACGCGTAAGGCCAAGAGGGTCGTAATTATAGACATAGACGAGAGGCTCATAGAGTTTGACAACCGCGTTATACAGGAGCTGGGTATAGAGAACGCCACGGCCATGGTCTGGGACCTGAGAAACCCTTACACGGAAGAGTTTTTAGGTAAGTTCGACGTGTTTATCACCGACCCGCCCGAGACCTTTGCCGCTTTTAGAGCCTTTATAGGCAGAGGGATAGCCACGCTTAAGGGTCCCGGGAGTGCGGGCTACTTCGGTCTTACC
>JAADCR010000038.1 GCA_013154375.1 Aquificota bacterium
GGTCTTTTAACTCTTTATCTATCTCTAAAAGCGGATACAGAAAAAAGTCGCGCTCCTTTAAGTAAGGGTGAGGGACGGTCAGGAGCTTGGTATTTATAACTTCGTTGCCGAAAAGCAAAAGGTCTATGTCTATCTCCCGCGGGCCCCACTTGGTGCGTCTCTTCCGCCCGACGCGTTTTTCTACTTTAAGGAGCTTTAAAAGCAGCTCGTTAGGGAGGCCTCTGTAAGAGGCTCTTACGACGAGGTTTAAAAAGGGCGGCTGGCCGGTAAGGCCCCAAGGAGCGCTCTCGTAGACGGTGGAGAGGCGCTCAATGTATAGAAACTCGGACAGAAGGTCTAAGGCTTTCAGGATGTAGCCGAGACGGTCGCCGAGGTTGGAGCCGAGGGCGAGGTAGACTTTCATAGTTTTTTTATAGATTAAACGACGCCCTTACGGGCGTGGTTTACTATTTATGTTATGGACTTACCGAGGTTGAGAATAGGGAAGGTGGAAGCGGAGCTTCCTATTATTCAGGGGGGGATGGGCGTAGGGATATCGTGGGAAGGTCTGGCCGGGAGCGTGGCGCGGGCGGGCGCGGTGGGCGTGGTCTCGGCGGTGGGGACGGGCTACAGGTACCCGGGGCTGGTTAAGCGCGACCGGCTCGGCAGGCCCTTGGGGTCTAAAAACACGCACCACGGGGAGGCGTTAAAGCGGATAGTCCGGGAGGCGAAGCGGATAGCCGGCGGGAGAGGGGCGGTGGGGGTTAACGTGCTGGCGGCCATTACGGACTACGGTAGGGTGGTGCGCGACGCGGTGGAGGCCGGCGCAGACCTTATTATCTCGGGCGCCGGGCTGCCGCTCAGTCTGCCCGAGTACGCGGAAGGGTCGGACGCGGCGCTCGTGCCTATAGTCTCGTCGGCGCGGGCGCTAAACCTCATATGCAGAACTTGGAAGCGGCGCTACGGCCGGCTGCCCGACGCGGTAATTCTGGAAGGGCCGCTCTCGGGCGGACACCAAGGGTTTAAGTACGAGGACTGCTTTAAGCCCGAAAACAGGCTGGAGAACCTGCTGCCGCAGGTTCTCGAGGCGGCACGCAGCTGGGGCAACCTGCCGGTTATCGTAGCCGGGGGCGTCTGGAGCTACGAGGAGATTAAGCGGTTTATAGAGATGGGGGCGGCGGGCGTTCAGGTGGCCACGCGCTTTATAGCCACCGAAGAGTGCGACGCGCCTCTCGTTTACAAGGAGCTTATGCTCGAGCTCGAGCCCGACGACATCGTGCTCCTAAAGTCGCCCGTGGGCTACCCGCTTAGGGTCGTAAGGACGCCCTTCGTCGAGCGGCTCTTAAACGGAGAGAACGGCTGGCAGGGCTGCGCCTCTAACTGCGTGGTGCCCTGCAACCGGGGCGAAGAGGCTAAAAAGGTCGGCTTCTGCATCGCCGACCGGCTGGGGCTCGCTTGGCTGGGCGACTACGAAGAGGGCCTCTTTATAAGCGGCGCCAACGGCTGGCGGCTGAGAAAGCAGGGCATTATCCCCGTCGAGCGCCTTCTCCGCATGCTAACCGGGAAAGAGAAGGACCCTACGCTTTAAGGCCCTTCTTCTTAAGCGCCTCTTTAAAGACCTTTCTGTCACCGTCGTACTTTAAAAGCCGGGCCGCCTCCTCGACGGGGAAGAAACGGGCGTCTTTAACCTCCCACGAGGGCTTAGGCTCTCCTTCCTCGTACTCCATAAGGTAGTACTTAACGCGCTTAAACACTTTCTCGCCCTTTAGGTTAAACCAGTAGCTTATCTCGCCCAAGTAGTCGAGTACGCGGCCCTTAACGCCCGTCTCTTCGTAAACCTCCCGCAGGGCCGTCTCCTCGGGCTTCTCGCCTTTCTCCACGAGGCCCTTCGGGAAGGTCCAGACGCCCGAAGGGTTCTTTATAAGAAGCACCTGACCGTCTTTAAAGAGGACGCCGCCGGCCGAGAGCTGCCTTATCACTTCTGAGCGTCTAAGACCTTAAGCACTTCCGTCGTCACGTCGAGCGAAGGGTCTTTGTATATAAGGGCCGCGCAGTCGAAGACGGCCTTAAGCTTCTTCTTCTTTGCCACCTGCTCGGTGGCCTTTATCACCTTCTGGAGCACCATCTTCTCCAGCTGGGCCTTCTTGTCGCCGAGCTTAGCCTGAGCCTCTTCTTGGAGCGTACGGAGCTCGCGCTCGAGCTTCCTTATCTGACGGAGCTTCTTCTCCCGCGCCTGCTCCGACAGGGCCTTGTTCTCGAGCTCTTTTAAAAGCCTCTGGAGCTCCTTCTGCTTTCTCTCTATCTTCTTCTGGTAGACCTGTACCTCTTTTTTAAATCGGGCCTGCGTCTTAGCTATAAACTTCGACTCGCGGACTATCCTCTCGGTGTCTACGCACGCGTACTCGAGCGCGTAAGAGAGTGAAAGAAGCGTAAGCAGCGCTAAGACCTTTCTCATCGTCCCCTCCTTTAGTTTAAAAACAAGTATATCACCCGGCCGAAGGGGCGGTCGCAAGCCGGACCGCGCCGCCCTAGACGAGCTCCCTCACGCTCTCCTCCCTTTAAAGAGAGCCCACAGCACCGCGCCCACGAAAAAGGCCCCGCCTAAGACCGAGAGCACCGAGCCTATACCCATGGTAAGCATAAACGCGTAGCTCGCAAGGTCCGTAAGGTAAGCCTCGCCCGGCGTCTTTCTCGGCGCGCCCAGCAGCCCCGCCAGAAAGAGGCTGAGGCTAAAAAGCAGCATCCCGAAACCGTAGAAAAAAGGGACCGCCCTTACGGGCGGTGAGAGGCTCTTAAGGTAACCCAGCTCGTGAAGTACCTTAAAGGTAAGCGCCATAACGCCGACCAGAATAGAGGCTATCACCGTGTGGTAGTGCGCCGGCACGCGGAGGTCCACGCCCAGCCCCCAGTAGCCCATAAAAGCACCCAGCGCGTAGAGCGCCACCGAGAGCCTTAAGACCTTACCCTCGTAGCCCCCCGGCGCCTTCTTAAAGGCGTAAACGGCGTACGAGAGCGTAGGCACGCCTATGCCCACCATGTAGCCGTAAGAGGTCAGCTTACGGCCCGCCTCCGAGAGCGGGTCCACGAAAGGCTGCGCCAGAACGAAAGAGAGGGGGAAGAGAAGCAGAAGCAGGTTCAGCGGGAAGAAGGCCCTCACGGGCCTACCCATAAGCTCGAACCAGACGAGCAGCAGAAGACAGGCGTTTACGAACTGGTGCACGTGGCCCGGAAACCAGAAGAGCCTCTCAAAGTACGCGTGCGGCTCGTCCGGCGGCGTTACGGCCCACGAGACGAGCAGGCTAAGAACCAGCAGCAGCGTGTCAAGTACCGAGACCGCGGCCACCGCCCTCCTGCCGTCTTCGGCCAGTAAAGAGGCGTAAGCCTCTTTTAAGAAGCCGAGGGCCGTTAGCGCGAGGCCCGCGAAAAAGAGCACAAGGCCCGCGAAAAAGAGCGGGTGCACCACGGTGGGTACGTAGTTGTTCCACAAGGCCGTGCCCAGACCCGCGGCGGCGGTAAAGGCTATAAGCGTAAAGCCGAGGGCCGAGAGCAGAAAAGGGAGTTTACTTACCCCGCGCCCGAAAACGCGGTGCCAGAGAAACACCAAAAACGCGTACAGGCCTACCAGAAGCGCCGAGTCCACATGGCCGACGAGGCCGTGGTAAAAGTACGCGGCCGGGAAGAGGGCACTTACGCCCGGCGTACGGGCCAGAGCCACGAGGAGGGCGAAAAAGCCGCCCACCGCGGTGGAGGCTACAAACAGGTAAAACCAGAGCATCCTTACCTCACCGCGTCAAAGGTCATGGTACCGAACAGAAGAGCCAGATACAGAACCGAGAAGAAAAAGAGCTTCACGGCCTTCCTCTCGTCGTCCGAGAAGTAAAACTGGAGCGTCACGGCCAGATAAAGGGCGTTAAGCGCAAGGGCCACGAACAGGTAAACCTCGCCCACCAGACCCGTCGCGTAGGGCAGGAGGCTGACCGGCACGGTCACGAGGGCGTACAGCAGCGTCCGCCGCTTGGTAGCCTCTATCCCCTTAGAGACGGGCAGGACCGGCACGCCCGCCCGCGCGTAGTCGTCGCGGTACTTAATGGCAAGCGCCCAGAAGTGCGGCGGCTGCCAGACGAGCATGAGCAGAAACAGCGCCAGCGCGTTGGCGTCGAGCGTCCCCGAGGCCGCCGCGTAGCCTACGACGGGCGGCAGGGCACCCGAGACGCCTCCTATCTCCGTAGCCAGCCAGCTCCGCCGCTTAAGGTACGACGAGTAGATAACGGTGTAGGTAAAAGACGCTAAACCCACCAGCAGCGCCGGCAGCACGCCCACGAAGTACAGAAGCACCGCCATAGAGAGCGCCTGAAGCGTAAGACCGAACAGCAGAGCCTTTTTTACCTCCGCCGTACCGCGCGCCAGAGGCCGGTGGGCCGTACGGCTCATAACCGCGTCTATGTCGCGGTCGAGAACCATGTTAAGCACCGCCGAGCCCGCCGCGCCCAGCCCCGTGCCTAAAAGCGTCCAGAACACGAGGCCCGGCTCGAGCTCCCCGCGCGCCCCGAGGTAAAGCCCGCCCAGCGTCGTTATTAAAACGAGCGAGACTATACCCGGCTTCGTCAGAAGCAGGTACTCGCGGAGAGAGAAAGCTTCCGCGCGCTCACGCATGGCCCTCTCCCCTGAACTCTTCGTAACCGGCAAACACCGCCGGCGCTACCAAGTACGAGACCCACGCCGCCAGCAGAAAGCCCACGGCAATGTGGACGAACAGGTAAGGCAGGAAAAAGCCCGAGAGCACCGTAGCCACGCCCGCGAGAATCTGCACTACCGTAAGCGTTAACGAGATAAGACCGTACCGGTTGGGCCGCTTTAAAAGCGCGTACAACAGCATTATCACCAAAAGACCGGCGTAGGTGATGTGCAGGTAGTAGACGAACTCGTTGTAAGCGAGCGCCTTTACGTACCTTACGAAGACGCCTAAAAGAATCTGGAACATGACGGCTATAAAGAAGGCCTCCGAGAGGGGCATGAGCTCTTTAACGGGCCTTCCGTAGTTCTTAACGTAGTAGTAGGTTATCGTTAGCGTAGAGAGGATGACGACCGAGAGGATGATGTGCGACGAGGTGTACATGTAGTGAAGCAGCTCCCGCAGCAGGGGTGCCTCCGTAACGACCACGCGCATGCCCAAAAGGCCTTCAAAAACGAGCGCTAAAAATATCCAGAAGAGCGCTTTCTTCACGAACCTGAGACGCGTCTTAAACGCGTAAAAGAGCGTGGCCATAAGCAGTAAACCCGTAAGCACGCCCAGAAGGCGGTGCGTCTGCTCAATCCACGGCTGGAGCTCCGTCTCCACCACCGTAGGGGCCGGGGGCGTGGGAAACTCTTCCTTTATCTGGAAAGGCAGCAGCTGGCCGTGGCAGAGCGGCCAGTCGGGACAGCCAAGACCCGAGCCCGTGGAGGTCACTATACCGCCGAAGACCATAAGACCGTAGGTTAAAACCGTCGAAAGAAGTAAAAGATACTCAAGAATTTTGCGCGAACGCTCCATACCTCTGCATTATAGCACTCCGGAAGTTACGGATTTCTTGACTTTAAAGTAACTTTTTAAGGTCCTCTTCCAGCTCGCGGTACACGCCTTTTCTGACTTTCACCACCCTACCTTCGCGGTCTATAAGTAAAGAGGTAGGGAAGCCCTCCAGATTAAGCTCGTTAAAGACGCGCTCGTCGGCCGTAACCAGCAGAAACGGGTAGTCCCAGTTAAACTCTTTTAGGTTCTCCGGGTCCGCGTTTACGGCTATAATAACGAAGCCTTTGTTTTTGTACTTCTCGTAAACGGTTCTAAAAAGCTCGAGCTCCTCTACGCACGGCGGGCACCAAGTAGCCCAGAAGTTCACCAGAACGACTTTACCTCTAAAGTCCTTTAACGAGACGGTTCTGCCGTCGGGCGTCTTAAAGGTAAGCTCCGGGGCGGGCTTGCCCTCTAAGGGGCCGCCCTTCTGAGGAAGGGAGAGTAAAGCAAGAAGGGCAAAGGCCAGCAGGGCTAAAAGGGCGCCTATAAAGCGCTTCATACCTTCTTTCTCTCGGGCGGGAGCTCCCTCGGCTCGGGGCCCGTGTACTCGTACTCGTCCTCCGACAGACGCTTAGAGAAGGGCCGCTCTTGCGTAAGCTCTTCGTACGCGTGGGCCACGAGGCCGGGCACGCGGCCTATTATGAAAAAGCCTTTACCCAGCCGCCAGTCGAAGCCCATGTCCGAGGCTATGGCGGCTATGGCCCCGTCGACGTTCAGCACTATCCTCTTACCCTTCTGCTTGTATATCTCTTCTTCCACCTGCTTGGCAAACTCGCAGTGCTCTTTACAGAAGCCGTACTTCTCGGCAAGCTCGAAGAGCCTGCGCGTCCTCGGGTCGTACTCCTTGTAGTAGCGGTGGCCGTAGCCGGGTATGGGCTTTTTCTGGGAGAGGTACTCGCGGACAATCTCCTCCACGGGCCTGCCGCTCTTTACGCCCTCCTGCATGAAGCGCATGGCGTCCTCGAGCGCGCCGCCGTGGGCCGAGCCGAAGGCCAGAACGCCCGCGCCCACGCCCACGTTTAGGGAGTTGCCGCCGCTTATGACGGCCCGCGTAGCTATAACCGAGGGCGGGGCTATCGAGTGCTCTATAACCGAGACGAATATCGCGTCCATCATCTTGGCTTCCGCCTCGGAGGGTAGCTCGCCTTTAAGCAGCAGGTAGATGGCTTCGGAGAACGAGAGGTTGCCCACGAGGTCGAGAAGCCTGTAGCCCCTGACGTACGGCTCGTGGTTAACGTGCGTGGATATGGCGGTTCTCCACTTTTTCTCGCTCATGGGATAGATTATCTAAAAGTTTTTTATAAAGTTCAAGCGCGCCGCGCCTGTAGAATTCTTATTATGGAGCGGAAGCTCGAGCAGGTCTCGCTCATAGTCGAGCGCTACTTAGGCGAGATACTCGGACGGATACGCGTCTACCGCGAAGGACACCACTTTTTAATCCCTTGGGGCTCAACGGCCATAACCGTCCGCGTCTACCCGGAGGAGGAAGAGGTGTTCGTCGAGCTTAACGCACCGGTGGCCCTCCGCGTAAAGCCCACCAAGGACCTCATGAGGTTTCTTCTGTCCGAGAACGGCCACCTTAAGGGTCTCGCCTTTTTTACGGAGTTTGAAGAGGGTTACATGGACGTCTTTTTAGGGACGCGTCTGCGCTACCGCGACCTTAGCTACGAGTTTTTTAAGTACTTGGTGCTTAACCTCGGCTCGCTGGCCAACGAGTACGGTACGGAGATAAGGGCGGTCTTCGGCGGCCTCTCGTTTAAAGAGTACTTAGAGCGGCGGAAAGGCGAGTACCCTTACTTGGGCGAGAAGCTCTTTAAAGAGAAGATAAAGGTAGGCGATAAGACGCTCGTGCTCGAGGTTTTTGCGCGCGGCGACGAGTACACGCTCGTCTGCCGCGAGGACGGCAAGAGCGAGCTGTTTATAAAGGCCCGCAGACACACCGAGAACGTCTACGAGGTTCTCCGTCTGCTGGAAGAGGTTAAAAAGGCCCTCGAGCGGGCCGACTTTAACGCCCTGAGGCGTGCGCTGAGCCCCGTAGAGGTAGACTTTTTCCGTCTTTACGAGCTGTTCGTAAAGGGTAAAAACGCTTCGCGTCTTAAAGAGCTCGAGAAGGAGATTCACGAGCTGCCGCTTATGCTTATGCGCGGCGAGATATCGTACGAGGAGTACCGCGAGAGGATTAAGCGGATTGAGCGCGAGATTGGTCTTTAAAGCCGCAGAGCCGCTCTAGCGGGCAGCCCTCGCAGCGGGGCCGCTTACGGCAGTGTCTCTTCCCGTGCTCGTCTATAAGCGCGTGGTACTCTTTAAACAGCTCCGCGTCTCTAGGCAGGCTCTCGTGAAAGAGCCGCTGTATCTCGTCGTAGCTACCCTCGAGGCCGTAAAGCCGTTTTAGAAGCCGCTTAGCGTAAGCGTCTACTACGAAGTACGGGCGGTTAAAGGCGTACAGGAGCACCGCGTCGGCCGTTTCTTTACCGAAGCCTTTTAGCTTTAAAAGCTCCCCGCGGCTCAGGCGCGAGAGCTCCTCGGCCGAGCCGAATCGGCCGGTAAGCTCCTTTAGGTAGCCAGCTTTCCGGCGGTAGCTGCCGGCCGGTCTTACGGCCTCCAACAGCTCCCCGTAGGGGAGCTCTCTTATACCTTTAAAAGAGAGAGCTTTTAACTTTTTAAGGTTGTTAAGCGCCTTCTCGGCGTTACGCCAGCTGGCGTTCTGCGTCAAGACGGCGCCTATCACGACCTCTTCGCGCGGGTCCGTGCCGTGCTCGCGGTGGTAGTTTAGGTCTACGGGCCACCAGCGCTGGGGGCCGTAGCGGTTTAAAAGGAGCTCGAAGAGCCGTCTCAGTTCTTCCCGGCCAGCTCGAGGCATCCGAAGCCCTGATAGCGCCTAAAGCCTATCCCGTAGCGGTATATCTCGTTAAGGACGAACGGGTCGGCCTCGAGACGGAAAACGCCTTGGTAGGCGACTATCTTTATAACCTTCTCCCTCCCGTCGGGCCCGACGAGGTGCTTAACGACGGCTTTTTTTCCCTCGAGGTGCTCGAACCTTAGCTCGGGTAGGCCGTGAAAGACGCTTCTTAACGAGTAGCGCAGCTCGCGCGTAAAGCTCTCGTCGTCGTAGACGATAAACTCGTCGTCGCTTACCTTGAGCGCTAAAGGCAGCACGGGGTGGCGGTCCTTACTCACGGCTACTATGGGCGAGAGGGTGCGGAAGGTCCGCGTCCGGTCGGAGATGTTTTCTTCTTCTATAAGCTCCGTCTTTACCACCTTCACGCGGCCGACGAACCGGCCCTTAAACTCCTTAACGCCCTTAAGACCGTTGTAAAAGCGGAGGAAAAAGTCGGGCGAGCCGGAGGAGACGGTAAGTATGGCTTTCCCGTTACAGAGAATTTTCTCCCCGTCGACGCTTATGCTCCCGAAAAAGACGCAGAAGGTAAAGGGTTTAAACCCGTCTCTCGAGAAGACGCGTCGGCAGTACTCGCCGTCCTCTCTCTCTAAGACGCTCTTTATAAAAGAGAGAAAAGACCTTCGGTAGAAAATAGAGAGCTCCTTAGGCACCTCCAGATAAACCTTTACCCTCATCTTCCTCCCTTCCGCGGCGTTCTGTCTTTTAACAGAACCTCCTTAATTAAGTAGTTCTGAAGGATGTTAAAGAGGTTGTTAAGCGTCCAGTAGAGCACCAAACCGGCCGGGAAGTTGGCAAACAAGAGCGTAAAGACGACGGCCATGACGTAGCCCGTAACGGCCTGCTTGGGGTCGGGGGAAGGGGTTAGCTTCTGCTGGAGTATCATGGTGGCGCCCATGATAACGGGAAGAACGTAGTAAGGGTCTTTGTCCGCCAGCGAGGGCACCCAGAGAAAGCCGCTGAGCTTGAGGTCGACGGTGATGATTAAGACTTTGTAAAGGGCAAAGAATATGGGTATCTGGAGCAGTATAGGCAGACAGCCCGAGAGGGGGTTAAAGCCCGCCTCGGCGTAAACCTTCATCATCTCCTCTTGCATCTTCTGCGGGTCGTCCTTGTACTTCTGCTTAATCTTCTCGAGCTTAGGCGCTACCTCTTGCAGCTTTAGCATGGAGACGGTGCTTTTGTAGCCGAGGGGGAACATAAGAATGCGGACCACGAGCGTAAGGACGAATATGGCCACCACCCAGCTGCCCGTGTGCTCGTAAATCCAGTAAAGGAACTTAAACAGGGGCTTAACGATTATCTTTAAGCTGCCCCAGTCTATAACGTCCTCGAGCCCGAGCTCCCTGAGCCTCCCGTAGTCCTTAGCGCCCATGTAAAGGGTAAAAGGCTGCTCGTAAAGAAGGAGCGTGAAGGTCCGTACCCGGTTCTCGAGCTCCGTCCCGTAAACGAGGGCTCTCTTAAACGCGTCTTTCCCGCCTTTAAAGAAGTACCTGCTCTCCTCGCCTCCCCACGCTATCTTACCGCTAAAGGGCGTGACGCCCTTTAGGTCTTCCGGGTCGGGTCTTACGACCGAGCCGTTGAGGTTGAAAACGGGCCCCACGTGCGTGTAAAAAGCCTCGTCGTCAGGGTAGCTGCCCACGAGCACCCACCGCTTCTCGTTCTCGAGCCCTTTTAGCTCGAGCTCGAGCGCCGGGCCTTTAAGGCGTAAGACCTTTTCAAAAGGCAGCTCGCGGTGTTTAATAATCACCTCGTTCTCTTTTTTAACTACCTCGTACGGGCCGAAGTTGAGCTTCTCGTCGAGCTCGGGCTTACCCGTAAAGACCTCTAAAGGGTATATCTTTAACTTCCGCTCGGCTTTAGATACGACGTCGTAGCCGTACTTACCGTCTACGAACCGGAGGAGCTTGCCGCCCTTAAGCGCCACCTCAAAGCTGTAGGGACCGAGCGTTACCGGGACCTTCTCGTCGTAGCTCTGGCGCTCACGGAAGCTCCCGAGCATAAGCTGGGGAAGCTCGGTCTTCTCCTTCTCGGTAGGCTTCTGTTTAGACGGAGGGGGCTTTAAAAAGAGGGCGTAGAAAGTCTGGTAGGCGATAAGCAGGACGAACATAAGCAGGGCGAAAACGAGGAGTCTCTTCCACTGCTTCTCGTCGTTCTCCGTCATGGGTAGTCGACGCCTCCTTTAGCAAAGGGGTGGCAGCGCAGCACGCGCCAGAAGGCCTTTAACAGGCCTTTAAAGGGGCCGTACTTCTCGACGGCAAGGTAAGCGTAGTGCGAGCAGGTGGGGTAGTACCTGCAGGAAGGGGGGTAGAGGGGCGAGACGAGTAAGCGCCAGAGCTTTAAGAGGAAGAGCACCGCACCCTTTATCAGGGCGCCAACCTCTTCCTTCCCTTTTTCCTGCGGCGGGCTATTATCTTTCTGCCCGAGCGCGTGCGCATGCGGGCCAGAAACCCGCTTTTACGCTTCTTCTTTTTTATAGATATGTGAGGTTTTAGACCTTCGGTAACCATTCTAATAACCCCCTACGGAGGGTGATAAGAAGGGCGGCGAGCCCTTCAGACGACGAAGAGGAGTATAAACGCTATGAGAAGACCGTAGAGGGCTATCGTCTCGATAAACGCCAGACCTATAAACATTATCGTCTGGAGACGGCCGCCCGCGTTAGGGTTACGGGCTATACCCTCCTGCGTACCTTTTACGGCAAAGCCCATGCCGAGACCTGCACCCAGCCCGGCCAGACCTATGGCCAGACCTGCGGCCAGATAGAGCAGACCCCTGTCCGAGCCGCCTTCCTCCGCCGCCAGCGCTATAGCAGGCATTACGGTAGCTAAAAGAGCTGCTGCCCTTTTCATTGCCTACCTCCTTTACCAGTTATTTGATTATAAGAGAATTAGCCTCAAGCTCGTCCACTACCTTACACAGCCCCGAAGCCGGGTAGCAGGCAAAGACCACGAGGTCGTACCGCTTACCTTCGGTAAACTTCTTAAGCTCTTCGGCTAAAGGCCCCACGCACACCTCCGGCTCGGGAGGCGCGGTACCTATAATCTCGTCCCAGAAAGCCCTCACGCGCTTAACGAGCCTCTCTTTAGCCTCCTCCTTCGCCGAGGGCGGGACGGGCATGCCCAGCGAGACGCTCGTCTTCTCGAGCAGGTACACGCCCTCGAGCACGCCCAGCACCTCCACCCCGTCTCCCTCGCGTAAGAAGCGCTTTAAAAACTCAAAAGCCTTCTTACAGTCCAGCCCGTAGTTGTCCGTTACGACGAGCAGGGCTTTCATCTCAGTGCTCCTCGTGCGCCACGGCACCGGCTATGTAAATGACCGAGAGAATCATAAAGATGTAAGTCTGGATGAAGATGGCGAGAAACTTTATGGCTATTACGAAGATGAGCACTACGGGCGAGAGGGCGAGCGTGAAGGGGTTTTTAATAGAGAGGCTTACGAGCGTTATAAGGAGCAGCCCTCCCGCTTTCATGTTGGCAAAGAGACGGAGGGCGAGCGTTATGGGCCGCGCGAGGTGAGAGATAAGCTCCACGACGAAGAAGAAGGGAGCCATGAGGGGTACCGGGCCCATGAAGTGTTTAAAGTAGGCAAGGCCGTTCTCGCGTATCCCTTCAAAGTGGTAGTAGAAGAATACCAGAAGCGCTATAGCTAAGTTGGTGTTTATGTTGGCCGTGGGGGCCTCGAAGCCGGGCACCATGCCCAGCAGGTTGCCGAAGAACACGAACAGGCCTATGGCGGCTATAAGCGGGACGTACTTTATGCCCTTAGGCCCGACGTTGTCCTCGAGCATCCTCCGGACGAACAGAAGGTAGCCCTCAAGGAGGGCCTGATAACGCGAGGGTTTTAACGAAGGCTTGCCGCCCGCGAGGAGCACCCCGAGGGCTACGGCCATGGCGAGAAGACCGAAGACCACGTGGCTGTACTCCATAGCCTTGAAGATTATACCATATTTCTATGCTCGCTAAGCGCATAGTCCCGTGCCTCGACGTGGACAAGGGTAGGGTGGTTAAGGGCGTGAGATTCGTCGGTCTTAGGGACGCGGGGGACCCGGTGGAGGTGGCAAAGAGGTACGAAGAGCAAGGAGCCGACGAGCTCGTCTTTCTCGACATCACCGCCTCGGCCGAAGGACGGGAGATAATGCTCGACGTGGTCCGCCGCGTGGCCGAGACGGTGTTTATGCCCTTCACCGTAGGCGGAGGCGTCAGGACGCTCGAAGACATAAGGCTTCTGCTCGAGTCGGGCGCGGACAAGGTCTCGATAAACACCGCGGCGGTAAAAAACCCGCGGCTCGTCTACGAAGGGGCCCGGAGGTTCGGCTCGCAGTGCATCGTCGTGGCTATAGACGCCAAGCGTAAGGGCAGCTCTTGGGAGGTCTACGTTCACGGCGGCCGTACGCCCACGGGCCTCGACGCGGTGGAGTGGGCTAAGGAGGTAGAGAGGCTCGGGGCCGGCGAGATACTTCTGACCTCCATAGACAAGGACGGCACTAAAGACGGCTACGACCTCGAGCTCTGCCGCGCCGTCTCGGAGGCGGTTAACGTGCCCGTCATAGCCTCGGGCGGGGCGGGAAGGGAAGAGCACTTCTACGAGGTCTTTGCTAAGACGGGCGTCTCGGCGGCACTGGCGGCCTCGGTCTTTCACTTCGGCGAGATTAAGATTCCCGAGCTTAAGCGCTACCTACTTAAGAGAGGCATTACCGTAAGGTCTCCTGAGGAAGTTTAGCTATCCCCTTCTCGCTTAAAAGGCAGGCTACGCTGTGCTCGGAGAAGAGCTTACGCGCCACGCTCAGCGCCCGCTCCTTAGCCACCTGTTCGTTTCTCTCAGGGTCCGTGCTCTTACCGTCTGCGTAGCCTACTATCTCCACCTTTGCCAGCTTACCGCTTTTAGCAAGCTGCTCTATGAGCTTCTTAACGTTTTTCAGGTTCATGTTGTCCGTCTCGGTTTTAGCGTAGCCGAAGGCAAAGCTGTAGATGACCTTTACCGTCTCGCTCTTCTCTTCCTGCTCGGGGCGGGAGGTAAAGACGCGCGGCTTTCCCACCTCTCCTTCGTACTTAATCTTTAAAACGAGCTTCTCGCCGGGCGTAGAAGGCGGCAGCAGGAAGAACGTTCCTTCACGCGTGATGTCCACCGGGTAGGCGTGGTAGACCTCCTTCATAGACGGACTACGGCTGTAGACTTTCTCTAAGTAGGCCTCTTCGTGTAGGTAGCCCTTTTTAACGGGTATAAACAGAAACCACTCGGAGAAGTTTTTTTTAGGCTTTATATGTATAACGAGCTCTCCTTTCTTGGCTTCCGCTTCCAGCTCGGCTTCTCCCTCGCCTTTAGGCACGCTCCGGCCGGTTACGGGTACGTACACCACCACGTCGGCTCTTCTGTACTCTTTACCCACTTTGTCCTCTACTTTGTACTTAAGCTCGACGGGAAAGTCGAGCCCGCACGCGCCGAAGCTCAGCCCGCCCCAGATAAGGAAACTTAAAAGCCTCATCTCTCTCCCACCTCCTGAAACTCTTCCGAGAGTATTTTCAGCTTCCTCCCCTCTTTTACAATATACATGCGCTTTATACCCTTATCCGCGTAGCTGTCCGACTCGTACTCTTGGAAAAACTCTACGAGGTAGTAAAGGGGCTCTTTCTGGCCCTTTTTTGCAAAGGCAAGCACCGTAAGGTCTTTTATCTCTACCTTTATAAACTTTTTAGAGAGTATAGTGCGGCGTTTGTAGCGGCGCCACTCGTCTTTACCGCCGCCCTTCCAGCGGAAGCTCTCCGAGTAAAACGAGAGGTACCTCTCGAGGTCTTTCTCCTCCCACGCCTTCTCCCACGCCTTTAGAAAGCCCTTAACGTCGTCGAGCTTAAGCTCCGTCGGTACGACTTTGTATATGCCTATGAGCGTGTTAAGCAGGCTTATTTTGGGCAGGATGCTTTTTTTTAACGCCTCGTTGTCGGCCACCACGCAGCCGCGCGTACTGAAAGGGAGCTTGTTACGGTCCTCTTCGTTGCTCCCGTGGAGCCATATGCCGCCGCCCGTTTTACCCACGAGGCGGTCGTAAGGGTTAGGGTAGTTTATGGCTACGGCTATCCCGCCGTAAACGTCGGCAAGCTCGTCCGGCGGGATGATGCGCGTAAAGTAGTAAAGGCCTTCGGGCGTACGGGCGTCGCCCTCGCGCTCCTTGTCGCCCAAGTTCTTACCCGTGGTCACCGGGTGCATCTCTACGAGCTTTTTCCCTTTAAAGATAAACAAGTACTGGCTCATCTTCTCGACGATAAAGACGTAGCGGTCGGGAGGGTTCTCCACTAAAACGGGCGGCGTTTTTAAGAAGCGCTGCTTTAGTATCTTTACCAGCCGCTTGCGGTAAAGCTCGGGCTTCTCAACCCGTCTTATGAGGAAGTTAAACCGGTAGTACGAGGGGTTGTAAAAGGGGTTAAGCTCTATAGAGCTAAGGTAGAACCGGAGCGCCTCCTCGAGCTTACCCTCCCTTTCGGCCAGCAGCCCTTTGGCGTAAAGAACGAGGTACTTCTCTACCTTTACCGGCAGCTCCTGAAAGTAAGCCTTTACGGCCTTTAGCTCCTCTTCCGTGGCCGAGCCGTCGGCAAGCTTTTTAAGAACGAGCTCTATCCGGCCCTTCTCAAGCTCTACAGAGCCGAAGACCCCCTCCCAGAGCAGCAGAAAAAAAAGAAGCAGAAGCTTCATTTCTCTTCTTTTTTAGGGTGAACTATTATAACTTTTCCTTCCGCTATGTCCTCTATAGCCTTAAAGGTCTTTTTCACCAGACCCTCCTCGGTGCGGACAAAAAAGTCCTCGCCTTCTTCTAAAATCTGGAGCGTCCGCTTAACCGCGGCGTGAACCAGCTCGTAGCGCGAGCGTACGCGCTTAAGCGCGTCTTCTATCTTAGGTCTCCTCGACATAGCACTTACCTCCTTTTACTAAGGATATAATCTCGTCGTTGCGCAGAACGCGCTCGAGCTCCTCGAGCACGCGCGAGCGCTCGGCCCGATAGCTAAGGATTATAGCCTTAACCTTCTCGACGGCGCTGTCGAGAAAGTCGTTAACGACGATGTAGTCAAAGTAACGGGCGCAGGGAATCTCCTCTAAGGCCGTCTTCATCCTCCGGTCCAGATTCTCGTCCTTAAACCCGCGCGCCTCGACGCGACGCTTAAGCTCCTCGAGCGAGGGCGGGAGCAGAAAGATGCTCACGGCCGAGGGCAGCTCCTTTTTAACCTTAAACGCGCCCTGAACGTCTATAACTAAAAGCGCGTCTTTACCGCTCGCGGTTATCCGCTCCACCTCCGAACGGGGCGTCCCGTAGTAGTTACCGTAAACGTTGGCGTACTCGAGAAAGGCGCCCTCTTTAACGAGACGCTCAAACTCCTCTTTAGAGGTAAAGTGGTAGTCCGTCCCGTGGCGCTCCCCCGGACGGGGCGGGCGCGTCGTGTAGGTAACCACGCGCTCGAGACCGCTTAGCTCTTTAAGCAGCCGCTTAGCCACGGTGGTCTTACCCGTCCCGGAAGGAGCGGAGAGGATAAAGACCCTTCCTCCCATAGGTTATTTATTAAAAGGTATAAAAGACCGCCCGTAAACGGGCGGTACTAGTAAACCGGCAGCTCCCGTCTTACGCGCCTCAGCTCCTCCGGCTCGTAAACGGCCTCTAAAAGCGCGTCGCCCTTCTCCGCGTAAGCCAGAGCCTCGCCCCAAGGCGAGTATATGCCCGAGCTGCCGGCAAAGCGCGTCCCCGCGTGCTCGCCCCACGCGTTGGCCACCAGCGCGTAAGCCTGAAGCTCTATAGCCCTGCTTCTGGACAGCACGCGGAGGTGCTCCCGCCGCGCGTATCCCCACTGCGCGGGCACGAGCAGAAACTCCGGCGCCTCCCTCTTTACCTCGGCTACCAGCTCGGGAAAGCGCAGCTCGAAGCATATAAGCAGCCCCACCTTACCGAAAGAGGTGTTAAAGACGAGCCTCTCTTTACCGGGGCTGAAGAGCTCCGTCTCGCCGAATAGCGGGAAGAGCTTCCGCTTCCCGCGCAAGCCGGCGAGCCTACCGCGGTCTAATACAAAGGCCGCGTTGTAAAGCTTACCTTCTCTCTTTAGTGGGAGCGTGCCGGCCACGAGAAGCCCTTTTTTTCTCGAGACGGCGCGGAGCTTCCTTAAAAGCTCCGGCGTCAGGTGGGCTAAAGACCTTACGGCCTCCGGGCTTACCCCGCCGTGCCACAGCTCCGGAAGAAGCACCAGCGAGCCCGGCTCGGCCCGACTTAGCGCCTCGAAGACCTTCTTCTCGTTCTCGGGCGGGCTTTCAAGCCTAAACTGGAGCGCGTAGAGTTTCATGCCTTTAATTTAAGCACGACGAAAATCTGCTCGTCGGGCTGCTCGCGCTCAAAAACGGCCGTAACGCGGCCCTCTAAAAAGAGCTTACTCTTTAAAAGCTCCTTTAAAAAAGGTGCGTAGCTCCTGCGGACGTAGCCCAGCTTCTCGCCCGAGGCGTGGTAGACGGCCACCGCCGACGGGTCGGCGGGGTTGTCGTGCTCCCAGAGGGCGTAAACGCGGTCGCCCTCCCTTACCTTAAGCTCCCCTTTTTCGTAAAAGCGCTCCTTGCGGTACTTAAAGCCCACCACGCGCGTAAAAAAGAGGCCGGCTTTTTTAAAAAACGCCCCGGCCCTTTTAAGCGCCTCCTCGTCGGGCTTAGCTCCGAAGGGCCCCAGCGTAGCCTCGAGAAAGAGGTTCTCCGCCAGCTCCTCTCCGTACAGCTGCTTAACCAGCTCGAGGAGGCTCGCAAGCGGGAAGCGGCCGAGCTTCTTTAAAGCCAGAAAAGGCGCCCCTTTCTCTAAAAGCACGAGACCGCCGCCCAGCTCGACGAACGGAGCCAGCCCCACCGTAGCTGCGGCGGGCTCAGCGGTTAGCGTAAAGCCGTCAAAGCGGAGCGTCCTGCCCGTAAGCGTGCCCTCGACGGGCAGAAAGTCGCCCGAGGGCGTTACGAGCAGGAGAACCTCTTTTAGACGCGTCCTGAGGAGCAGCTTCACGACAACTAATAAAATATACTTCCGTTATGCGCATCGTTAGCGGCATGAGGCCCACGGGGCGCCTGCACCTCGGGCACTACTTCGGCGTTATAAGAAACTGGCTAAAGCTGCAGAACGAGCACGAGTGCTACTTCTTCGTAGCCGACTGGCACGCCCTCACCACGGGCTACAAAAAAACCGGAGAGCTTAAAAGTAACACCGAGGAGCTTATGGCCGACTGGCTGGCTCTGGGCCTCGACCCGTCTAAGGCGGTACTTTTCGTCCAGTCGCTGGTTAAAGAGCACGCGGAGCTGTACCTACTTTTAGGCATGCTGACGCCCAAAAGCTGGCTCGAGTTAAACCCCACTTACAAAGACCTTAAGTACAACCTTCTAAAGCTCCACGAGCTTAAAGACGCCTTTAAGGAGCGTTTCGCCGGCAGAACGGACGAGCTTATAAGACTTCTCGGCGTAAAGGTGGAAGAGCCGGAAGAGTTTAAGGCGTTTTTAACCGAAAGGCTGGCCGAGCTTCTCGTGGAAGCCCTCTTTGAAGGTCTTATAGAGAAAGAGACGCTAAAGCGTCTGAACGTCTCTAAAAAAGAGTTTTACGAGACGGACACTTACGGCTTTCTCGGCTATCCCGTGCTCCAGACGGCGGACGTGCTGGCTTACAAAGGCGAGGCCGTGCCCGTGGGCGAGGACCAGCTGCCGCACCTCGAGCTTGCGCGCGAGCTTGCCAGAAGGTTTAACCGCCTCTACGGCCCGACCTTTCCCGAGCCTAAGCCGCTTTTAACCGAGACGCCCAAGCTCCCCGGTACGGACGGGCGGAAGATGTCCAAGTCTTACGGAAACGCCGTATACTTTGCCGACGAGACGGACGAGCTTAGAAAGAAGATTATGTCCATGTTTACCGACCCGCAGAAGCTCCGTAAGAACGACCCCGGACACCCCGAGCGCTGCCCCGTCTTCGCTTGGCACCGCGTGTTCTCAGCTGACGAGGCGGAGCAGATAGAGAGAGAGTGTAAGAGCGGTGCTTTAGGCTGCGTGGAGTGCAAGCGCCGTCTGTTTGAGAGGGTTGAGGCCTTTATAGCGCCCGTAAGGGAGAGAAGGAAAGAGCTTCTCTCGGACCGCGGAGAGCTCTGGCGCGTCTTTAAAGAGGGCTCGGAGAAGGCGCGTCAGGTGGCAAGCGGGACGCTTAAACAGGTACGGGAGGCGATGAACCTGCCCTGATGGAGCTGCTTCTACTTCTGGCCCTCCCTTACTTACTGTTTTACCTTCTGCCGGTAAAGCTCGTTAGGGCGCGGCGCTCTTTTGAACGGTTCGGCCCGCCGGAGGGCTACGTCTACGCTTTCGTCTTTCACGTCCACACGCAGTTCTCGTACGACAGTCTGGGTAAGCCCGAGGACGTCTACCGGGCCTTAGAAGAAGAAGGTCTCGACTTTGCCGTGGTTACGGACCACGAGACGGACGCGTTTAAGTACTTTGCCGACGGGCGCGTGCTCGTAGGCGTGGAGAGAAAGATTAACGACGAGAAAGGCCGCGTTCTGGGCGACCTTATAAAGACGCCGCGCCTTAGCGTTATAACGCACCACTTTAAAAAGTATCCGTGGCGGCTCGAGCGCAAGCCCGAACACTACTTTGAGCTTATAAACTTAAAAGACGCGCTCGTGGAGCGCCGGCTCAGGCTTTTTCTGTACCTCCTGCTCGCTCCCTTCGTCTTCCCGGTAGACCGGAGAGGGTACTTAGAGGGATTTACTAAGCTCCTCGAGCCGGAGCGCTACGCCCGTGCCTTCGTAAAAGAAGGCTGGGAGAACAGGATTTTAGGCGGTCTGGACCACCACACGAAGCTCTACGTGAGGGAGGTGGGTATACGCTTCCTGTTTCCTTCTTACCGGTTCTCGTTCTCGTTACTTCGTAACGTTCTGCTTACGGACAGAAAGCTCGGCTCGGCCGAGGAGCTGGAGGAGGAGCTGCTCCGGCGCGAGCCGGTGGTGTGCTTTACGCGCCGTCCGGTTCTCTGCTGGCGGGAAGGCGATAAGGTTAAGGTCTACTCGCCTTACGAGAAGACGCTCGTAAGGCTCGTGGGAGAGCGGGAAGAGAGCTGGGAAGGGCCTAACCTCGAGCTGGAGGCGGGGAGGTACCTTATAGTAGGTTACCGCTACGCGTTTAAGCTGGGGCCGCTCTTTTTCGGCGTGAGGCCTCTGTTTCTCTGCAGGGGTAATCTTAGTTAAAGGAGGTGACGGTATGAAGGTAAAAGTTAGGGACGGGGACGCGCTTATAGTGGTGGACATGCAGCGGGACTTTATGCCGGGGGGAGCGCTGCCGGTACCGGGAGCGGACGAGATAGTGCCGCGCGTAAACGAGTACATTAAGCTGTTTGAGCGGGAAGGTCTCCCGGTGTTTTTCACGCGCGACTGGCACCCGCCTAACCACATCTCGTTTAAAGGCCACGGCGGGGTGTGGCCGCCGCACTGCGTGCAGAACACCGAAGGGGCGGCTTTCCACCCCGAGCTGTACCTCCCGGCGGACAACAAGTTTATTATCTCTAAGGGTACCTCGCCGGACTTTGACGCCTACTCGGGCTTTCAGGGGACGGTACTGGACGAGCTTCTTAAGGAGCGGGGCGTTAGGCGGATTTTCGTCTGCGGGGTGGCCACGGACTACTGCGTGAAAAACACCGCCGAAGGCGGTCTTAACTTAGGCTACGAGACGTTCGTACTTACGGACGCTATAAAGGGCGTGGACGTGAACCCGGGCGACTCGGAGAGGGCGCTCGAGCGTCTCCTCGAGAAGGGGGCGGTGCTTTTAGAGCGGGCGGACTTGACAGGTTGACAAAGGCAGACTAAAGTTTTGTGTAAAAGGAGGTGGGAAGATGGAGAGAAGGCCCATCCTCTGGAGGCCGTTTGAGGAGGTGGAGCGCTTCAGAAGGGAGTTCGACCGTCTGCTGGAGGAGTTCCTGCCCGTGGTAAGGGAGTCCGAGGCGCCCGTCTTCGTCCCTCCGGTGGAGGTCTACGAGACGGACAAGGAGGTGGTCATTAAGGTAGACCTGCCGGGCGTTAGCAAAGAGGACGTGGAGATAACGGTAAAAGAGAACGCGGTTACCGTAAGGGCCGAGCGTAAAGAGGAGCGCGAAGAGAGTGCGACGAACGTTATAAGGAGCGAGCGCTTCTACGGCGTGGTGGAGCGCGTTATACCCCTGCCGGTGGAGGTTAACCCCGAGGAGGCCAAAGCCGAGTACAAAGACGGCGTGCTCATCATAAGGGTACCCAAGGCTCAGGTAGAGCGCGAGAAGAAGATAAAGCCCCTCTAATGCTCGGGAAGCCTCTCGACGCGCGCGCCGAGGCTTCTCAGCTTCTCTTCAAACTTTTCGTAGCCGCGGTCTAAGTGGTAAACGTCGCGTACTACAGTAACGCCGCGGGCCACAAGGCCCGCCAGCACGAGCGCCGCCGAAGCCCTGAGGTCCGTAGAGAAGACCTCCGCGCCCCAGAGCTGCTTAACGCCTTCTATAAAGGCGGCGTTCCCGCGTACGGTAATCCGCGCGCCCAAGCGGTTTAGCTCTTGCGCGTGGCGGAACCGGTTCTCGAATATCTTCTCCTTTATCACCGAACGGCCGTCCGCGAGCGCCAGCAGGGCCATAAACTGTGCCTGCATGTCGGTAGGGAAACCCGGGTAGACCTCCGTCTCGAGCTCGAGGGGTCTTATGCGCCCCTCGCGGTAGACCAGCACGCTCCCGTCGTCGAGCTTCTCCACTTTACCCCCCGCAAGCTCGAGCTTGTTAATAACGGCCGTAAGGTGCTCGGGCTTTACGTTTCTGAGCTTTACCCTGCCGCCGGTTAACACGGCCCCGACCATAAGCGTACCGGCCTCTATCCTGTCGGGTATGACGCGGTGCGTAAAGCCGTCAAGCCTCTCTTTTCCGTAAACGACGGCCGTACGGCCGTCCAGCTCTACTTCTGCCCCCATCTTTTTCAGGGCCTCTATAAGGTCGAGCACCTCAGGCTCTAAGGCTACGTTCTTTATAACCGTCTCACCCTCCACGGTGGCGGCGTAAAGGAGAGCGTTCTCCGTCCCGGTTACCGTGACGAGCTCAAAGGTAAACTCTACGGGCTTTTTCTCTTTTAAACTCAGCTCCACGAACCCCTCTTTTACTTCTATGCTCGCACCGGCGCGCTCGAAAAACTTCAGGTGCTGGTCTATAGGACGGGCGCCTATAGAGCACCCGCCGGGCAGCGGGACGCGGGCGCGCTTAAACCTGCCGAGCAGGGGGCCCATGCAGAGCACGCCCGCACGCATGAGCCTTATAAGGTGCTGGGGCGCTTCGTAAGAGCGGACGGAAGACGGGTCTACGAGAACGCGTCCGTCGTTAAAGTAAGTCTCGGCTCCGAGCTCCTCTAAAAGGAGGAGGGTGTTTCTGACGTCGAGTAGGTCGGGCACGCCCTCGAGCAGGCACGGCCGGTCGGTAAGGAGCGTGGCAAACAGGAGCGGCAGGGCGGAGTTTTTAGCTCCCGAGACGGTCACCTCGCCCTCTAAAGGTCTTCCCCCCTCCACCAGAAGGTAGGCGTTCGTGAGCTGGAGCTTCATATTCTAACGACGACGCAGGTTATGGCCTCTTTCACCCCCTCAAGGGAGTGAATCTTGTTTATAACGAGCCGGCCCAGCTCGTCCTGATTGGGCACTTCTACGAAGACGATAATGTCGTAGGGGCCCGTAACCACGTCGGCGGTCTTAACGCCCTCGAAGGTGGAGAGGGCGAGCATGATGGAGGGTATCTCCCGCGGCTCGGCTTTTATGAGTATGTAGGCCCGTATGGCGTACTCGGACTCAAGCTCCATCAGCTCGGTTATAGACATCGGAAAGTTTTTCTCTTCGGGGTTCATGCGTCTTTACCTCCTCGCCGAATATTCTTAAGATTATATCCGCGCTGTCGGGATTGGCTTTCAGCTCCTTAATGGCCCGGTGAAGCACGCGCCTTAAAAACGGGTCGCTTCTGCGGTCCTTAAGGGCTTCCTTGAGCGTAAGCACGTGCGGCTCTACGCGCAGGCTCTCGTACCAGCGGAGGAACTTCTTCACCTCGTCCCAGAGGATGACCTCTCCTTTACGCGCCTCTTCTTTTCTACCTTTCAGGTTCTCCTCGACGACCTGCTTAAGGTCGTCTATGTCGTAAAGAAAGACGCTGTCGAGCTTACCTATCTCGGGGTCTGCGTTTCTCGGCACCGAGATGTCTATAACGAACTGAGGCTCGTAGTTACGGGCCTTTACGGAGCGCTCCATAGCTTCTTTAGTAAGCACGTAGTGCGGCGCACCCGTCGAGACGATGACGACGTCCATAAGCGGGAGGTAGTCCTCCATGTGCTCAAACCTTAAAGCGTCCGCGCCGAGCTCGCGCGCCAGACGGACCGCCCGCTCGTAGGTACGGTTAGTAACGTGAAGCAGGGCCCCGAAACGCTTCAGGTAGCTGGCCGCCAGCTCGCCCATCTCTCCCGCGCCTACAAGCAGTACCTTAGCCCCTTTAAGCTCGCCGAAAATCTTTTTAGCGAGCTCTACGGCCGCGTAGCTAACCGAGACGGCACTCTTACTTATGCCCGTCTCCGTACGGACGCGTTTGGAAGCCCTAAGGGCCTTCTCGTAAAGCCGGTTTAGTATCTTACCCACCGTGCCGGCTTCGCGGGCAAGCTGATAAGCCTCTTTAAACTGAGCCACTATCTGCGGCTCACCAACGACCATAGAGTCGAGCGAAGAGGCCACCTTAAACACGTGAAAAACTGCTTCCTCCCCCCGCTTGTAGAAAAAGTAGCGCTCCACGCTCTCGGGCAGCCCTTTTAGCTTTATAAACTTAAGCGCCAGCTCCCGGGCGTTGGGAACGAGGTTGTAAGCGTAGAGCTCCACGCGGTTACAGGTGGAGATGAGCATAAGCTCCTCTACGGGAACTTCGCGCTTAAGCTTGGGCAGAAGCTCTAAAAGCTCGTCTTTCGAGCAGGCGAGCTTCTCCCTCACCTCCACGGGCGCTACGCGGAAGTTAACGCCCGTAACGAATATCTCGCCCATCAAGTAAATTATCTTACCCGCCGGCCTTGCGGGCAAGCGTTAAAATATAGAGCTATGATTAAGCGCTTGGCTTTTTTAACACTCCTTCTCGTGCTCCTCTCGTGCTCCCAGAAGGTCTCGGTCCACGAGCTTCTGGGTAAGAAAGCCATAACCTACCGGCCAGTACTGGTTAAAAACCCGCACATAGACGAGGCGCTCCAGAAGGTGGCCTTCGAGCGCTTTCAGGAGCTTTTAGAAAACCCGCCGCTCTCGGTAAAGCTCAAGCGGAAGCTCTCACTCGAGGAGGTGGTGCTCGTTAAAAAGCCGCCCGTCGAGGTAAAGACCTTCGACTTTAACCTCTTCGAGCCGTACAAAGACGCCGACCTTTTAGTAACCATGGAGATAAAAGAGCTTACCTACAAAGAGCGGAGGTTCGAAACTCAAGACGACGAAGACAGGACGCGCCTCTACTGCGTAGAGAGAAAGGCCGAAGCCGTGGTGTTATTTAACGTGGCCAACCCTACCACGCGCGACATCTACTTTGCCAAAACTTACAAAGGTAAGTACAAAAAGCGGAAGTGTGACGCGAAGGGCTACCGGCCCGAGCTTCTGCCTAAAGAGGACTACGTAAAGCTTAAAGCTATAGAGGACGCCGTAGAGGCTTTCGTTAAGGACTTCTACGAGGTTCTGTAAAATTTATTTAAGTAATGCCCCTGCTGTTTAAAAAAGTTAAGGAGCTGAGAAACTTCTTAAAGAGTAAAAGGTGTGAAGGGAAAGAGGTGGGCTTCGTGCCCACCATGGGGTACCTACACGAGGGCCACGCCGAGCTTATAAAGCTGGCCCGGATGCAGAACGACGTAGTGGTAGTAAGCATATTCGTTAACCCTACGCAGTTCGGCGAAGGGGAAGACTACGACCGCTACCCGCGCGACCTCGAGCGCGACCTCGAGCTATGCGAGCGCTTAGGCGTTGACGTGGTCTTCGCTCCCGACGAGAAGGAGATGTACCCGGCCGGCTACAGAACGCGCGTGTGCGTAGGCGAGCTGGGGAAGGTGTTAGAAGGAGCCTTCCGGCCCGGCCACTTCGACGGCGTGGCCACGGTGGTGGTAAAGCTGTTTAACATAGTCCAGCCCGACCGCGCCTACTTCGGCGAGAAAGACTACCAGCAGCTAAAAATTATCCAGCAGGTCGTTCAGGACCTAAACGTTCCCGTCGAGATTGTGCCCGTGCCCGTGGTGCGCGAGAAAGACGGCCTTGCCTACAGCTCGCGGAACGTCTACCTCAAGCCGGAGGAGCGCGAGTCGGCACGTGCCATATACCGCTCCTTCCTGCTGGCCGAGAAGATGATAAAAGCCGGCGAGAGGGACGCCGAGCGGATAAAGCAGGCCATGAAGGCCTTTATAGAGCGCCACCCGCACGTAAAGGCCGTCGACTACGTCGAGATAACCGACGAGAACCTAAAACCTAAGAAGCGCGTCGAGAAGGGCGACCGGATACTCGTAGCCGTCCGCGTAGGTAACGCCCGTCTTATAGACAACTGGAAGGTGGAAGCTTGAGGCTCGTTTTTTTAGGCACGCCCGCCTTCGCCTTGCCTTCTTTAAAACAGCTTAACGAGCGCTTCGGCCTTACGGCCGTCGTAACCCAGCCCGACCGCCCCGCGGGACGCGGCCAGCGCCTCACCCCTCCGCCTGTAAAACGAGAAGCCCTTAAGCTCGGCCTGCCCGTCTACCAGCCCCGTAACAAAGAAGAGCTGGTAAAGCTCCTTAAAGAGCTAAAGCCCGACGCGGCCGCCGTGGTAGCCTTCGGGATGATACTGCCCAAAGAGGCCCTCAGCCTCTGTCCCTTTCTAAACCTCCACGCCTCGCTCCTGCCTAAGTACCGTGGCGCCGCCCCCATCCAGCGCGCCCTTATGGCCGGCGAGAAGGTAACGGGCAACACCGTCATGCTTATAACCGAGAAGCTCGACGCCGGCCCCATACTCCTACAAGAGCCCGAGCCTATAGACGAAGAAGACAACTACGCGACCCTCTCGGCCCGTCTCGCCGAGAAAGGCGCGCCCCTACTTACTAAAGCTTTAGAGCTCTACGCTTCGGGCCGGCTTACCCCGAAGCCCCAGAACGACGAGGAAGCCACCTACGCCCCGCCTATAAAAAAAGAAGAGCTCCGCGTCTGCTGGCGGGCGCAGGCCGAGAGCGTCCGCGACAGGATAAGGGCCCTCTACCCCAACGCGTACGCCTTTTTTAACGGTAAGCGCGTTAAGCTACTAAAAGCCCGCGTATTTCCGGCCGAGGGCGAGCCGGGCCAGATTCTGCCCCTGCCGGACAAGCTCGTGGTGGCCTGCGGCGAGAAGGCCGTAGAGATTCTCGAGCTTATAACGCCCAAAGGCAGACGCGTAACCGGGAAGGAGTTCGTAAAGGGCTACCGCGGCTCTTTTAGCTAAAGGTGTTACCCTAAAAGGTATGAAGCGTAAACCGAAGCTCTGCGTAGCCCTCGACGTTCCCTACGAGCGTGCCGTAAAGCTCGTCCGCGACCTTTTTGACTTCTTTGAGAGCTACCCGCTCGTGCTTAAGGTCGGACACCTGCTTTACGCCGAGCGCGGCGGCGACGCGGTAAGGGAGCTAAAGGACGCCTTCCCTTACGAGGTGTTTCTCGACCTTAAGTTTCACGACATACCCTCCGTAGTGGCCAAAGCCGTCGAGAAGGCGAGCGAGCTGGGCGCCGACTACGCCACCCTACACCTTTTAGGCGGGCCCGAGATGGTCCGCGAGGCCGTAAAGGCTAAAGGCGAGAGGCTAAAGCTCTTAGGCGTCTCGCTGCTAACCTCTCACGACGAGAGCTACCCCGGCTACATAAAAAGCGGGGCCAGCCTCGAGGAGCTCGTGCTCCACCTCGCGCGCGAAGGCCTCCGCGAGGGCGTGGACGGGATAGTCTGCTCCGGGCGCGAGCTGCCGCTTCTAAGAAAAGAGCTCGGGAAAGAGTTTATCGCCGTCGTGCCCGGCGTACGCGTAAGGAAAGACAGAAGCGACCAGAAGCGCGTCATAAGCCCCGCCGAGGCGGTAAAGCTCGGTGCCGACCTCGTGGTTATAGGCCGCGAGATAACCCAGAGCACCAACCCCGTTTACGTCGTCGAGCGGGCGCTTAAATTAATGGGAGTGCTATGAGGCTCCTGCTTCTACTGCTGCCGCTTCTCCTCTGGGCCCGCCAGCTGACCTACGACGTTTACGTCTACTTCTTCCCCGTCGGGAAGGTAGAGATAAAGCTCACCGACGAGGGCGCTTACGCCCGCGGCTACACCAAAGAAGGCTGGCGGTGGCTCTACAGCTACGACTTCGAGTTTTTTCAAAACGGCGAGAAACTCTTCTTAATAGAGGTCGAGAAAGGTAAAAAGAAGCTTTACGAAGGCAGACGCGTCTACGAGAAAAAGCCTTGGATACCCCTACTTATAGAGTTTTTAAAAACCGGGAAAGTCCGGGAAACGGAGCTCTTTAAAGTAAAGAAAGACAAGACGACGCTCCGCGTCGTACCTTTAAAAAGCAAAAAAGTTAAAGAGATTATAATAAAAGGCGGCAACCCGCCTAAAGAGATAGTTATAAAAGGCGCGCTCGAGATAAAGCTCGTGCTAAAACATGACGAAGGAAGAGATTAAAAAGCTCTTCGAGCGCGAGGGCTTCCCCCTCGACGACGAGCAGGCCCGGCTGTTCGAGACTTACCTAAACGAGCTTTTAAGGTGGAACCGCGTACACAACCTCACGGCCCTCCGCGAGCCCGAGCAGATAGTCAAGCGTCACTTTATAGAGAGCGTTAGCCTCACGCGCTGCTTTAACGAGGCCGGCCTAAAACCTACCGAGATAGCCGACGCGGGTACGGGTGCGGGCTTTCCGGGCGTCCCGCTTAAGATATACCTCCGGACGCCCGAGCTTACGCTCATAGAGTCCTCGACGAAGAAGTGTGCCTTTTTAGACTACCTAAAGCTCAAGCTCGGGATTAACTACCGCGTGCTCTGCACGCGGGCCGAGAAGGTAAACGAGCGGTTCGAGACGGTCGTCTCGAGGGCCATGGGCGAGTTTGACGAGATTAGACCCCTCCTCGAGAGGCTCTCGAGAAAGGCCGTCTTCGTTGCCAAAGGGAAAGAGCTTAAGCCCGAGTGGCTAAAAGACTACCGCCCTTGCAAGATAGAGCTCAGTTTTATATCCTTTTTCGTTCTGTGGCGGTTTGTAAACTAAAAAAAGGAGGTGAGAGCAATGCTTAAAGAGATGACCATGGACAGGATGCTCAGGCTCACGTCGGGCAGCGTGCTGCTTCTGGTCTGGCTTTTCGGCATCCTCCCGGCCAAAGACGTCCACTGGTTCTGGAAAGCCTTCTTACTGTTTATGTCCATTAACCAGATTCAGTCGGCCTTCACCAACTGGTGCCCCGTCATGGAGCTCTACCGCCGGCTCGGGATTAAAGAGTGCAAGTGCTGATAAAGCACTTTAAAGAGAACGAAGAGTTTGCCAAGTTCTTAAAAGAGCGGATGGGCTTATACCCTAAAGAGGCCCTCCACCGCTCGGGCGAGGGCATCTTCCACTGCCTCTACCTCTCGGCCCCCCTTCCCCCCGAACCCTTTTTTTTGTCCGCGCGCCGCTACGGCCTCCACGCCTTCCACGGCGGCAACCGCTTCTTAGTCTGCGGTAGCGAGGCCCGTCTAAAGGAGTTTCTCGGCCAGCTGCACGGCCACGAGGCGTGGAGAAAGGTAGCCCGCGAGGCACTCGAGACGCTCATCCGCTACCGGCGCCGCTACTTCAAGCTCAGCTACAACCGGAAAATACTCCCGCTCGGGCTAAAGACCGCCGTCATGGGCGTTCTAAACGTCACGCCCGACAGCTTCTCCGACGGCGGGCTGTACCTGAAGCCCGAGGACGCCCTTAAACGGGCCGTACAGATGGCCGAGGAGGGTGCCGAGATTATAGACGTAGGGGCCGAGAGCACGCGCCCGGGCTCGGAGCGCGTCCCGGCCAAGGAGGAGCTTAACCGCCTCCTGCCCGCGCTGAAGCTCATAAGAAAAGAGCTCCCAGACGTCTGGCTCTCGGTAGACACGTACAAAGCCGGGGTGGCCCGCGCCGCCTTAGAAGAAGGCGCGGACATTATAAACGACGTCAGCGGCGGCACTTACGACCCCGAGATACTAAAAGTAGTAGCGGAGTACCGCTGTCCTTACGTAATTACGCACACAAAGGGCAGGCCCGAGCGTTGGAGAGAGGAGCCGCCCTACTACGAAGACGTTATAGCCGAAGTAGTTAGCTTCTTTAAAGAGCGGATAGAGGCGTTAAAGGCGGCCGGCTACGAAGAGGAAGAGAAGCTTATTCTGGACCCGGGCATAGGCTTCGGTAAGCTGCCCGAGCACAACGTAGCCATTCTTAAGCGCTTCGACGAGCTCAGGGTTTTCGGGAAGATTCTCATGGTGGGCGTCTCGAGAAAGTCCTTTATTGGTATAATACTCGAGGGCTTTCTCGGCCGGAAGACCGAGCCGAGGGAGCGGCTTTACGGCAGCTTAGGCGCGCTCGCTCCGGCCGTTATGGGCGGGGCACACGTAGTCCGCGTCCACGACGTTAAAGAGACGAAGGAGTTTCTGGCCCTCCTCGACGCGGTAAGAACGTACGATGGCGCTTGAGCTACTTAAGGAGCTCGTAAGCTGGCGCGACCTCCTCGACGTAGTAGGTCTTACTTTACTTTTTTACGCCCTCTTTCACGTCCTCTTTTTAGCCCGCGGACAGCACGTCCTTAAGATACTGCTTCTTTTAGGCGTCTTCTGGGCGGGTGCCCAGATTTTGGGCCTCTCGGCCCTCTCGTGGCTGTTTGAGAAGCTCTGGATTCTGGCGCTTTTCTCGCTCGTGGTAGTCTTCCAGCCGGAGCTGAGGCACGCGCTCGTACGGCTCGGCCGTCGGACGGGCGTTTTTAAGGTGGCCGAGTACGAAGAGCGCTCCATAGACCGGCTGGTAAGGGCCTGCCGCTTTATGGCCGAGCGGCAGATAGGCGCACTTATAGTAATAGAGCGCGAGCAGAACATAGACGACCTTATAGAGGGCTGCGTCTACATAGACGCGTACATATCGGCCGAGCTACTTATAACCATCTTCTACCCCATGACGCCCCTCCACGACGGTGCGGTGGTGGTAAGAAACGACCGGATAGCCTACGCCTCGTGCGTGCTGCCGCTCTCAAAGACGGCGCAGCTGCCTAAAAAGTACGGCACGCGGCACCGCGCCGCCGTCGGCATTACCGAGCTTAGCGACGCTATAGCCATCGTCGTCTCGGAGGAGACGGGCGAGATATCGATAGCCGTCGACGGCGTGCTCGAGAAGGTCTTAGACCCGGAGCTGCTTAAAGATAAACTCCTCTCCCTACTCGAGGTGGAGCATGGAGCGTAAAGAGCGGATAAAGTACCTGCTTCTTGCCTTCGCGGTTGCCCTCTCGCTCTGGGTGGCTTACAACTTCGGGAGCCGCGAACGCGTAGAGGCCGTAAGGTTCGTCGAGCTACTAAACGCCGACGAGCGTTACGCTTACGAGCTCAAGCCGCCCTTCGTCGAGATATCCCTCTTGGTGGCGCGGAAGTTCGTCCGCTCGCCCCTGCTCGAGCGCGTCCGCGCTTTCGTAAACGTAAAGGGTCTCAAAGAAGGCACTTACCTGCTTAAAGTGGTGGTCCACTCACCTTTACCGTTCTTAATAAGCCCTACGGGCGTTAACCCCCCGCGCGTCCGCGTCGTAATTAAAAAGGCCTTACCCGAATCTCGACGGTGAAAACCCCTTTACCCGTGTTGTCCACCGCCTCGAGCTCCTCCACCTTGCCTGCCCGCTCGAGCTCGTACAGAAGCTCTACGAGCAGCACCCCGGGCACCTCGCGCGCCTTCAGCGCGTAAACCCCGTCTTTGAAACTAAGCTCGTCGAAGCTAAGCCCCAACCGCGCAGACAGCTCCCGTATAAACCCTTCGTCAAGACGCGGCCGCTCCCGTGCGCCGCTCAGCTCCACTAAAAACTGTTTGTAGCTTAAGTACTGACCGTTAAGCAGCTTTTTGAGCTCACTTACGGTGTTTAGAGAGTTAAACGAGTAGAGTAAGAGAAGCAGCGTCACCAGAGCGTAGACGACGCGTCTGCTCAGTATCACAGCTCCACCTCGAACTCTACCGTACCGTGGGGCGTCTTCCTGACCGAGGAGGCTTTAAACCCCTCGGGCAGCTTCTCGACCTCACCCACTACTTTTAACTTGCCGTCTTTAAACGAGATGTGCAAGATGCGCGCACCCTCGGGCAGACTCTTAAGAAGCTCCGTAAGTTTTTTAACCAGCTCGCTCCGGCCCCCTTTAAGACTCTTTAGCTGCGTCTCGACCATAACCGGGGGCCTGCCGGGAAAGCGCGCGGCAAAGAGCTCCTTTTTCCTCTCTTGGAAGGCTTTAACTATGTAACGGGCGGCCCGGTCGGCACCCCACTCGAGCCCTAAAAAGGTTACGGTAGAGACGAGCAGCACCCCGAGCAGAGCCTTAAGCTCGGAAGGCGAGAGCTCCTCCTGACGGAACGACGGAGAGGGGTCGCGGTAGACGAACTTAAGTGCCGCGCCGAGGGCCGTAGCCTTCTCGGGCTCGGCGTAAGGGAGCTCTAAAACTTCTTTAAACAGCTCCTTAAGCCCTTTAAGCCGCGAGCCTCCGCCCGTAAGTAGAACGCGGCCCCCTTTTAGGTTAAGCTCGTCCAGCATCTGCTTTAAGGCTTCTTTTAAGTAAGGCAGCTCTAAACCCTTCTCCCTTTTCAGCCGCTCCGCCTGCTCGAGCGGCAGGTTCTCCCGCTCGGCCACCAGACGCGTAAGGTAGTCGCCGCCTCTAAGAAGCACGCGGTAGGAGCTTAAAAGGTAGTCTTCTGTTCTGACGAGCGTGGTTTTACGGCGGCCGAGGTCGAGCACGGTAAGCTCTGGCTCTTTTAAAAGACGCGAGAGCCGGGCTAAGGAAAACAGCTCGCAGTCGAGTGCGTAGGCGTCTTCGGGCGGGTAGAACTCTTTTATAAGGACCAAGTAGTAAAACTCGCCGGCCACTGCCGCGTCCCACAGATAGTCTTGCCCCTCGAGCTCCAGCCTGAGGTAGCTTTTAAGCTCGGAGGGCTTCATCTCGAGCTTCTCGCGCTTTACGAAGCACAGGTCCGAAGGGACGGCGTAAATCTTTCTGCCCGTGCGGTCCGTAGGCTTCCAGCTACGGGTAAAGGGCGTTACGCGTACGCTGAAGGTTTTCTTACCGTCTACGCCGGTAAATATCATCCGGTAAGCTGGGTCTTTATAAGCTCGAGAAGCAGAAGCAGCGCTTTTTTAACGTCGTCCTTGTTCTTAGCCGATATGCCGATAACGGGTATACCCTCTTCTTCGGATATGTCGAGCGCTACGGCCACGTCCTCGGGGGACCACGCGTTAGGCAGGTCCTGCTTGTTGGCGGCCACGACCAGAGGTACCGGGTATCTGCTCTGGAAGAAGTTTATAATCCTTCTGGCCTCGTGAAAAGTTTTAGGGTCCGTGCTGTCGACGAGCACGATAACGCCCAGAGCCCCCTCGCCCAGAATCTCCCACATGAAGTTAAAACGCGACTGGCCCGGCGTGCCGAAGAGGTAAAGCTCGTGCTCGTCGTCTATCTTTATCTTCCCGAAGTCCATGGCTACGGTGGTGGAGCTTTTTTTCTCTTTCTCCTTAGGGTCGGTGATTTTCCGCTCGGTGGTGACGGGCTCTATCTCACTCACGGTGCGGATAAACTCCGTCTTGCCCGCCGCGAAGGGACCGGCTATAACGATTTTTATCTTCTTGGGCTTTTTCTCGCTCATAGCTTCTTTATTTTCTCGATTAGCTTAGCCAGTAAGTCGAGCGATATGGAGGGCTTCTTAGGCGCCTTTTTACGCTTCCGCCTTATGGCGCCTATGGACAGCAGGCCGTAAAGCGTACGGTAGAGCGTAAGCTTGTCCAGCCCGCTTTTCTCGAGAATGTCCTTTACCGTGTTTTTACCGTCTATAAGGTTCAGAACCTTCTGCTCCTCGTCCGTAAGGCGGGCTTTACGGACCTTCTCCTCGTAGTCGGGCGCTTTCTCGAAAACGAGCAGCTCGTCGGAGATTTTCCGCTCGGTCTCCTCGAGCGTTAGCCTACGGGCGGACTCCATAATCAGGTACTCCGCCGGGTAGAAGACGGGAACCGTCTCGGGGTACCTTATAAAGCCCTGCGTAAAAGAGAATATCCCTTCGCGGTTGTCGAGCCTCGAGAGAAAGAACTTCTTTACCGTCTCGGCCAGAGAGCTCTCGCGGAGGCGGAGCTTCTCGAGGAGCTTCTCAAAGTCGCGGTCTACGTATATGCGGAAGACCTTGTCTACGGGACGGGCGAGCACGAGCTCGCCGTCTTTAATGTAGTAAGCAACGGTCATGTCCTTCCACTCGACGATGAGTACCCCGCTCTTCTTGTCGGCGTGGAGTACCTGCAGGATGTCCGCAAAACTAAACGACTTTAGGTCTCCCGTCAGCGTCATCGTTTAGATGAGCTCCTTTAACTTCTCCTGAATCTTTTTAATCTCCATGTACACGAGCCCGAGCTTGGCGTTGGCGCCCGCGAGCGTAGTAAGCACGGCCTCTTGCCCTATGCCCGTGAGGATAATGTAGCCTTGGTCGCCCTTAATGGTTATCTGCTCGAGCGTGCCCTTTTTGAGCTCTTCCACCACCCGTTCGCCCAGAGAGAGTAAGGCGGCGCTCATGGCGGCTACCTTGTCCTCTTCCGCGTCCGGCGGTAAAACCGAGGCGATGGGTAGGCCGTCCATACTTACCAGAGAGGCCCCTTCCACCCCGCTGGCTTTCACGAGCTCCTGAAGAAGCATCTCGTACTTGTCCATAACTCTATGCCTCCCGCGTCATTTAAAAAACTCAAGCTCGCGCTTTAGCTCTAATATTATACTTTCGAGCTTCTTAAGCTTTTTCTTCGTCTCTTCGTCCGTCTCCAGCTCGAGCTCGCGTACCTCCCCTTCCAGCTCCGCCGACAGCTCTTTAAGCTTTTCTATCTTCTCTTTAATCTCTTCGACGCTCTCTTTGAGCGCTAACCCCAGCGCTCCCACCGGGTCGAGCCCCACGGGAATCTCGTCGAGGCTCAGATAACCGCTTTTTAGTTTCTCGACTTCCTTAATAAGCTCGCCCGACTTCTCGACCATGGGCACTATCTCGAGCTCGAGGTCCTTCACCTTACGCTCGCAGCTCTTCCTGAGCTGTACAAGCGCGTTTTCGGTGACCTTTACCACCTCCTCGAGCTCCTGCTGCAGGGTGAAAGGCACCACCACCTCCTCGGGCCTCTCCTTGTGCTCCGCCAGAACGGTAGCCAGATAGTAGAGCTTCCCCAACACCTCTTCAAACTTCAGCTTAAAGACGACCGTAACCACGGCTACGAAGATGAGCGAGAAGCCTACGCCTATAAGCGCCGAAGGAAGCAGGCCCATGTCGGTAAAGAGGTAAAGCATGGAGGTAGTTAAAAAGGCATGGAAGACGAAGAGGAAAAAGACGATTTTTAGCAGCTCCTCGGCCAGCGACGAGCGTCTGGTAACTTTCATAACAGAGCCCTCTTTTTAATTATGATATACATCAGTCTTCGTCTTCCTTTACGCTCATCTCGCGCTTCATCGCCACCTTACCCGTACGGGCCATCTCCTTTATCCCGAAGGGCTTAAGCAGCTCTATCATGGCGTTTAGCTTCTCCTCGTCGCCGGTTACCTCTATGGTGTAAGTGTCGGGAGAGACATCCACCACCTTACCGCGGAAAATCTCGGTTATCCGGAGCACCTCGTCGCGGGCTCGGGGCGTGGGCGTGTAGACCTTTATAAGTGCAAGCTCGCGCTCCACGTGCGGTACGTCCGTAAGGTCGGTAACCTTAAGCGTGTCGATAAGACGCCTGAGTTGCTTCACCACCTGCTCTATAACTATGTCGTCGCCTATGACCTCTATAGTCATGCGGGAGATGCCCTTCTCGTGCGTCTCGCCTACGGACAGCCCCTCTATGTTGTAGCCCTTACCGGCAATGAGCGTAGCTATGCGGGCCAGAACGCCCATCTCGTTGCGTACCTTTACGGTGATTATGTGTTTCCTTACTTTACCTTTCCGCAGCTGGCGGAGCTTAGGAGAGCTTACCACCTGAACGTCGGCCTTTCCCACCGTGTCCGACATCTTCTCACCCCACGAGATACATAGTCTCGGCCTCGTGCTTGCCCTTACCGTCCTCGACAATCATGTCTTTATAAGACTTACCCGCGGGTACCATGGGCAGCACGTTCTCCTCGCGGTCTACCCAGAAGTCTATAACCACGGGCTTGTCGTCAATCTTACGCGCCTCTTCTATAACCTCGCGGACCTCTTGGGGCTTCGTGGCACGCATGCCCACCGCGCCCATGGCCTCGGCCAGCTTAACGAAGTCGGGCTGGACCGAGAGGTCCACCTCCGAGTAGCGCTTGTCGTAGAAAAGCTCCTGCCACTGACGGACCATCCCTAAGTAAGCGTTGTTTATAATAGCCACCTTTATAGGTACCTTGTACTGGACCGCGGTTATAAGCTCCTGCATCGTCATGGTAAACGAGCCGTCCCCGTCGACGACCCAGACCTCTTTCTCGGGCCTTCCTATCTTGGCCCCTATGCCCGCCGGCAGACCGAAGCCCATGGTTCCCAGTCCGCCCGAGTTTATAAACTGCCTCGGGAACTTGTACTTGTAAAACATGGCCGCCCACATCTGGTGCTGTCCCACGCCGGGGACTATGATGGCCTCTCCTTTCGTAGCCTCCCAGAGCTGCTCTATAACGAACTGCGGCTTTATGACTTTGTCGGAGTTTCTGTAGGTAAGCGGGTGGAGCTTCTTCCACTTCTCTATCTGCTCTATCCACTTCTTCCTCTCCTCCGGGTAGAGGAGCTTCGCCCCTCTCTTTTTAATCTCGTCTAAGAGTTTCCTAAGGACCGTCTTAACGTCGCCCACTATGGGCACGTCGACGGTGATGTTTTTCGATATAGAGGCCGGGTCAATGTCGATGTGGATAATCTTGGCCTCGGGGGCAAACTCGTCTATCTTTCCCGTAACGCGGTCGTCAAAGCGGGCACCTACGGCTATAAGAAGGTCCGAGTTGTAGACGGCCATGTTGGCGTAATAGGTGCCGTGCATGCCCAGCATCCTCAGAGCCAGCGGGTGCGTCTCGGGGAAGGCGCCCTTACCTTGCGTGGTGGTGGTTACGGGAATCTGGAGAAGCTCCGCCAGCTCTAAAAGCTCCTTCTGGGCTTCTGCGTTTACCGCCCCGCCGCCTACGTAAAGAACGGGCCTTTTAGCCGAGAGGATAAGCTCGGCAGCCTTCTTTATCTGCTGCGGGTTGCCCTCGGTGTGGGGTCTGTAGCCGGGGAGGGCCTGCTTTACCTCCTCGTCCGAGGGTATCTCTACCTCCGACAGCTGCTGCGTGACGTCCTTAGGCAGGTCCACGAGAACGGGGCCCGGCCGGCCCGTCCGGGCAATGTAAAAGGCTTCCCTTAAAACGAGCGGCAGCTCTTCGACGTCTTTCACCAGAAAGTTGTGCTTAGTTATGGGCCGGGTTATCCCGACGATGTCGACCTCTTGGAAGGCGTCGTTACCTATAAGGTGCGTGGGCACCTGACCGGTTATGGCCACCAGCGGGACAGAGTCCATGTAAGCGTCGGCTATGGGGGTGACGAGGTTCGTCGCCCCCGGGCCCGAAGTGACCATCACCACGCCCACCTTACCGGTGGCCTTAGCGTAGCCCTCGGCCATGTGGCCCGCGCCCTGCTCGTGACGGGCCAGAATATGCTTAATCCCGCCGAGGCGGTAAAGCGCGTCGTAGACCTCCATTATCGCCCCGCCGGGAAGACCGAAGATAACCTCTACCCCTTCTTCTTTTAAAACTTCTATAACTATGTCCGCGCCCTTCCTCGCTTTCGCCATAAGGGTTTTTACCTCCGGAGAGTACTTATTTTAATTTGTTAACGCCTTCGTTAAACTTCAACATCTCTGTGTTATAATGCTGACGAGAGACACAACCGCCAGGAGGTCGGGCATGGCAACGCTTACTTACGAAGAGGCGCTCGAGATACTAAGAAAGCAGATAAAAGAGTTCGAGCCCGAAGCGGCTATGGAGGAGGTGGGCGTCGTCTACTACGTGGGTGACGGCGTTGCCCGCGCCTACGGTCTTGAGAACGTCATGGCCATGGAGCTGGTGGAGTTCGAGGGAGGGCAGCAGGGGCTGGCGTTCAACCTCGAGGAGGACAACGTCGGTATCATCATCCTCGGCTCCGAGACCGGCATAGAGGAGGGCCACGTAGTTAAAAGGACGGGCCGCATCCTCGACGCACCCGTCGGCGAAGGCCTCATAGGCCGCGTTATAGACCCGCTGGGCAACCCCCTCGACGGTAAAGGCCCTATAAAGTACGAGTACCGCTCGCCCGTAGAAAAAATTGCCCCCGGCGTCGTTAAGCGTAAGCCCGTACACGAGCCGCTCCAGACGGGCATAAAGGCCATAGACGCCATGATTCCCATAGGCCGCGGCCAGCGGGAGCTCATCATAGGCGACCGTTCTACCGGTAAGACCACCGTAGCCATAGACTCGATACTGGCCCAGCGCGACAGCGACGTTTACTGCATATACGTTGCCGTAGGCCAGAAGAGGGCAGCCATAGCAAGGCTTATAGAGCTTCTCGAGCGCGAGGGGGCCATGGAGTACACCTGCGTGGTCGTAGCCTCGGCCTCCGACCCGGCCTCCCTGCAGTATCTGGCCCCCTTCGTAGGGTGTACCATAGGCGAGTACTTCCGCGACAACGGCAAGCACGCCCTTATCGTCTACGACGACCTGTCTAAGCACGCCGAGGCTTACCGTCAGCTCTCGCTGCTCATGAGGCGGCCGCCCGGCCGTGAGGCTTACCCCGGCGACGTGTTCTACCTCCACTCGCGTCTGCTCGAGCGCGCGGCAAAGCTTAACGACGAGCTGGGAGCCGGCTCGCTCACGGCCCTGCCCATCGTAGAGACCAAAGCCGGCGACGTGGCCGCGTACATCCCCACGAACGTCATATCCATCACCGACGGGCAGATATACCTCGAGGCGGACCTCTTTAACAAAGGCATCCGCCCCGCCATAAACGTCGGCCTCTCGGTCTCGCGGGTTGGCGGTGCGGCCCAGATAAAGGCCATGAAGCAGGTGGCGGGGACGCTCAGGCTCGAGCTGGCCCAGTTTAGAGAGCTCGAGGCCTTCATCCAGTTCGCCTCCGAGCTCGACAAGGCCACCCAGCAGCAGATTAACCGCGGCCTGAGGCTCGTCGAGATGCTCAAGCAAGAGCCTTACAACCCCATACCCGTGGAGAAGCAGATAGTTCTCATCTACGCCGGTACGCACGGGTACCTCGACGACATACCCGTCGAGTCGGTCAGGAAGTTTGAGAAAGAGCTATACGCTTACCTCGACAACGAGCGGCCCGACATACTCAAAGAGATACGCGAGAAGAAGGTCCTCGACGAAGAGCTCGAACGCAAGATTAAAGAAGCGCTCGACGACTTTAAGTCCAAGTTTGTCCCTTAAGAGCTCTGAAGACGGCGGCCCTTAAGGGCCGCCGTAACTTTTTATCTTTTTAGGGAAAGAACTTTCCCTAAAAGGGAGATTTGGTGAGCCGGGCGGGAGTCGAACCCGCGACCCACGGCTTAAAAGGCCGTTGCTCTACCGGCTGAGCTACCGGCTCTCCGCGTCAAGGGGCTGGTGGAGCGGAGGGGACTCGAACCCCCGACCTCCGACATGCCATATCGGCGCTCTCCCAGCTGAGCTACCGCCCCTTGACGGAAATTTTATTATACTTCACTTCTTGAACTTTTCAAGTCTGCTCACCTTAACGTCCGAGACGAACACCACGCCCGAGTGCTTGTTAAAGAAGACCCTAAGCCCCTCGAGCACCACCTCGAGCTGCTCCTCGGGCATAACGCTTATAACCATGTCCAGAACGTCCTCCTCGTTAAACATAAGGTGCCCCTCGTGAAAGCCGTGCCTGCCTTTACCCGAGAGGTTGTGAATTATCGTGTAGCCCGAAACGCCCGCGCTCTCTAAAATGTCGAGCACGCTCTCGAGGTTCTCTCCCCGCACGATAATCTCGACCTTTTTCATCTCGTACAGGTTAAGCTCCTTCATCCAAAACCTCCCATCCGTCAGGCCCGAAGGCGTAAAAGCGCTTCTCTATAGGGTCTAAGACCAGCAGCCTCACCCAGCCGTTAAGCACCAGCTCCCGCACCTTCCAGACGCGCTTAATAACGCGCTCCACCAGCTCCTTAGGCGCCTCTATAAGAACTATAAGCCTTACCGGCCGGTGGAACCGCTCTTTACCCCTAAGAACCGTCTGAGACGGCAGGCCCGTCCTCAGGTCGCTCCAGTTACCCGTCATAACGCCGAACCGGCCCACCACGTTGTGATAGACCTTACTCCCGCTCCCGAACCCCTCGTTGTCCGCGGCCGAGAAGAAGTGCTCGAGGTTTATCCACTCGCCCACCACCATAGGGCCAGAGAGAACGTTCTCTAACAGAAAACCTTTAGGGTCTATCCGGTAGTCGTACGAGTGTAAGAAAACTTTCCCTTCTAAGTTCAGCTCCTCGGTTAAGCTCCTCCGGCCCACCACGAAGGCCCAGTTACCCGAGAGGCCCCACTCGGGACGCACCTGCGTCCAGTCCACCGCGTTACGCAGCACCTCCCTCTTAGCCTCCTCCTCGTCGCGGCACGAGCAGACGGGCAGCTCCTTACACCGCTCGTAGGCCGTCTTTTTGCCCGCCTCTTCAAAGTCTTTTACCACCTTCTCGAAAAGCTTCATCCCCGCCGGCGAGAGGTAGTGAAGGTCGTAAAACCTCACCTCGTCCGTCGTCGTGTCGTGCTCGGCCGGTATAAAGACCGTCTCGTCCGGGATAGATATACCGCGCTCTCTCAGCTTCTCCCTAACCTCTTTTTTGTTGGCCATAGCGCAGAAGACGCGCGCGTTCACAAGCCCGTGGTCCCCGCCGCAGGCCCCGCAGTCGAGCGCCGACTCGTAAGGGTTGTTGTCCGAGCTGCTCCCGTGCCCGACCACCAGCACGAACCGGGCAAACCCCTCCGTAAGCCCTATCATCTTAAGCGCTTTCTCCACGTAAGCCACCTGCTCCTCGAGCGTAAAGCCTATCTTTGCCAGCTTCTCCAGCCAGAGCCGCTCGTAGCCCTTCTCCACTTTGTACTCGTCGCGGAGCTTCTTTAAAAACCTTCTGACCTCTTCCTCGCTCCTGCCCAGCAGCCGTACCAGCTCCTGCTCGTCCAGCTCCTCCAAAGCCGCCCGGCGCACCGCCTCTACCAGCTCCTTATTACTCCGCGCGTTTTTAACCTTCAGCTCCCGCTCGAGCGCCCGCGCCACCACCTCCCGCTCGAAGACCCTTATAAGCTCCTCCGCCTCCTCGCGCTTAAGCTTGTCCACGATAAGCTTCGACGGCCGCTCCCCTCTCCCGAAGCCTTTCAGCCGCGCGTACTGAAGCGGGAAGAAGGTCTTCCCTATCATCTCCAGCCCGAACAGAAGGCCCACCGCCTCTACCGTTACGTAGGGCGTCAAGACGTTGTTTTTTAGGTCGTGGAGTACCTCCTTAAGCACTTCCTTAAAGCTGTCTCCCTCCTCTTTAGGCAGCTCGTGCTCCACTTCCACCACCACGTTCTTAGGCTTTATAAGCACCGGGCAGAGGTACGTCTCGTGCCCCTTACCCAGCTCTATAAAGCTTATAGGCACGCCGAAAAAGCCCGCTATCCCGTAAGTCTCGTACTCACCCAGAGCCTCCAAGTGACGCCTGAAGCGCTCCGACCGCACGTCTATGCAAAAAAGCGCCTGCGCAAAGGGCTTCCTTCTCTCCTCTTTTACCCTTACCGAGCTTACCAGACGGCTTATAAGACTCCGCTCGTGCGCCCTCAGCCAGACGAGCCCCTCCTCAAACCCCTCTAAAAGCTCTAAAAACCTCACCGCCTTCTCCGCGTCGTAAACCTCACCCGCCCGCCTAAAAAGCTCCTCCAGAAACGCCCGGCGCGAGCCGGCCCAAGCTCTGGCCTTTAGCTCCGCGTACCCCTCCGGCCAGCCCCTCCTGCCTTTAAGCGCCTCCTCTACCTCCTCCCACAGCTCGGGTACCAGCTCGCCCGTAAAGAAGTCGTACCTTATAAGCGCCTCGAGCGGCCGTTCTTTAACGAAAGAGAGTATCTCGTTAAAAGAGTAAGGGACGCCCGCTTCGCGGGCGTAGTCTATAAACAGAAGCAGCTTTATAGCCAGAAAGTCGACCAAGTTAGCCGGGTGCTTCCGCTGCCAGTAGTACTCCTTAGCCGACGAGCGCCAGCGGATAAACCCGCTCCAGCCGTGAAGCCGCGCCAGCTCGAACGTGACGAACTCGTCCACAAACTCGTCCTTTATGCCCAGCTCGTTAAGCGCGTTAAAGATAGCCTCCTCGGCTATAGCCTCCTCCGTCTCGGGCCTGAAGACCCTCTTCCACGCGTTAAAAAACCCTTCTTCTCTAAACGGCATGCCCAGAACGCTCTGCCCCTCGTCTAAAAACAGGGCACAAGCCCGTATAAGCTCCTCCTCGGTACGCTCTTTTAAGTGCGTGCCGAAAAGACGGTCCGCCGCCTCGTCCAGCCCCAGCTCCCTGCCGAGCTTCCTCTCAAACGCCTCTACGAAAGCCTCCACCGAGTTTTTCCTACGCGCGTAGCTAAGCAGCCTCTCGTCAGGCTCTAAAAAAGCGTTTCTGTAAGGCCTTAAAGACGGCTCGAGCAGGTAAGTTTTAAAAAGGCTAAAAAACGCCTCGGCGTCTTTCTCTCTTAAGTACGAGCGCAGCTCGTCGTCTAAAAACCTTTCTTCAATCTCACCCTCTTTAAAGAGCTTTACGAAGTGCTCGCGCGGAGGGAGCGTCCTGCCGTGGAATAGGCGCTTACCCCACTTAAGCGCTTCCTCAAACCGAAGGTCCTCAAGACCGTAAAGCGGGTTGTGGTGGATGAAGTTCCGCATAGGCCAGAAAAACGGAATCCGCTCGCCCATAGTGTTTACAAGCGTTCGTATCTTGACCCTCTGTGCGTCGTTAAACTTCATGGCCAAGGATTATACCTAAACTAACGCCCGGCTAACCAGCAGAGGTTAAGCTAAGAAATCAAGAAGGAGGTGAAGCGACGATGAAGAGAACGGCTCTGCTACTGACGGGACTGTACGCGGCGGTGCTTTTAAGCTCGTGCGCCAACACCTCTAAAACCACCTACGAAGGAGCGGCTGCGGGTGCGGCCGTAGGAGCCGTGGCAGGTGCCATCCTCGACGAAGAGAACCGCTGGCGCGGCGGCGTCATAGGCGCAACCATAGGAGCCGTATTCGGGGCTACCATTACCGAGATAGCACGCCGCGCAGCCGAAGAAGCCGCGCAGGCCAACAAGCCCGTCGTCTACACGAGCGAAGACAACACCCAGATGGTCCGTGCCGAGCCGCTTAAGAAAGAAGGCAACTGCACCGTAGTGGTAACCAAGTACTACCAGAACGGCGAGCTCGTAAAGGTGGAAGAGAAGAAGGTCTGCTCTTGAAAAGCTCCTTACGGCCGCCTATAATAATTACTTGGCTGGAGCGGTAGTTCAGCCAGGTCAGAACGCCGGCCTGTCAAGCCGGAGGTCGCGGGTTCAAATCCCGTCCGCTCCGCCACTACTACCCCTTGACGCCCGACCCCGTCGGGTATAAATTAATAAGAGTCACGCGCTAAGGCGGCGCTAAGCGGGGTTCGGCAGGGGTTGACGAGCCGGACCCGAGGGATAAATTAAAAAGAGTCAGCGCCGCAAAGAAGGGGGTTGACAAAAAACCCCCCGAGGGATAAATTAAAAAGTCGGGCGCAACGCCCATAACAAGGCTCCTTGGCAACTGAATAGGGGGCGGACTCCTCCTCAACCCAGT
>JAADCR010000008.1 GCA_013154375.1 Aquificota bacterium
GCCAGCGTCGTCATAAGGTAGGCGTGGCGGTCCCTGTGGACTATCTGCGTAGAGGCCGGCTCTATCTTAAGCCCGAGCTTGGAGAGGGCTATCTTCTCCACCTCGGGCGGGACGTTGGAGTAGGTGCCCACCGCCCCCGAAATCTTGCCGTAGGAGACCTCCTCCTTAGCCCTTAAAAGCCTCTCTCTGTGGCGCCTTAGCTCGTCGTACCAGACGCACATCTTAAGGCCGAAAGAGTAAGGCTCCGCGTGGACGCCGTGGGTCCTGCCCATCATGAGCGTGTCTTTGTGCTTAAAGGCCAGCTCTCTGACCACCTGCATAAGCTCGTCTAAGTCTTTTAGAAGCAGCTCTATAGCCTCGCGCATAAGGAGCGCCAAAGCGGTGTCTACCACGTCGGAGGAGGTAAGGCCTAAGTGTATAAACCTGCCCGCCTCCCCCGCCTGACGGGCCACGGCCGAAACGAAGGCGAGGACGTCGTGCTTGTAGGTCTTTTCCAGCTCCTTTATCACCCGAAGGGTCTCTTCGTCTACCTTTACGGACTTTTTAATCTTCTCGAGGGCTTCTTTGGGTATCTTCCCGAGCTCGTGCCAAGCTTCACAGACGGCCAGCTCCACCTCCCACCACTTTTTAAACTTGTTTAGCTCGCTCCAGACCTCTCCCATCTCCTTGCGGGTGTAGCGCTCAATCATAGACAATAGAATAACAGAATGCTTCTCCTTCTCTTTCTACCCGCTTTAGCCTTAGCGGGGGAGGTGGTCGTAAAGAGTAACTACCCGCTTAAGAAGGGTAACCTCGAGTCGTTCGTAAAAACGGCCCCGCCCGAGGTGGTGGTTAAGCTTTTAAAGGCCATACCCGAGATAAAGAGCGTCGAGCTTAAGCGCGAGAAAGGGCGGCTCGTTATCCTCGTCGAGCGCTACCCGCTCGTTAAAAAGGTCGAGGTAAAGGGCAACTTCTACTTTAGAGAGGAAGAGGTAAAAAGCATCCTCGGGCTTGAGGAGGGTACGCCCCTGCTCGAAGAGAACGAGGAGGTTTACGAGGAGCTTCTTAAGGCCGCTTACCGCGAGGAGGGTTTTCTGAACGCAGACGCTAAGGTGAAGCTCGTAAAAGACGACGAGGGGTTCGTGACGGTAAAGGTTAAGGTATCGGAAGGTAACCTTTACTTTCTTAAAGACGCGCGCTTTGAAGGCGCGCGTGCTTTCTCTAAAGAGGAGCTTTTTAGAGCCTCGGGGCTTAAGCGGGGCAGCGTTTACAACCTTTACGCGGTAGAGGAGGCCGAGGAGAGGCTCGAACAGTTTTACCGCTCGAGGGGGTTTTTCGGGAGCTTCGTCTTTCTGAAAGAGGTTAAAAAAGAGGAGCTCGGCCGGCTCTTCTGGCGGGCGCTTTACCCGGAAGGGGAGGGGTTTTTTAACTCCTTGTCGGAAGGCCTTAAGAACGCCTTTACGCACCCGCTGGCCACGCTTAAGGCGCTCGTAGGCTCGGGCCGCGGCGCCGTGCCCGTTTACGAGGTGTACGAGGGGGAGCACTACGAGATACGCTTTACCGGTAACCGCTTCTTCTCTTCCGAAGAGCTGCTAAAGGCCGTGGACCTAAACGCCGTCAGCGTCGACTACTTTCTTTTAGAGCAGGCGCGGAGAAAGCTTTTAGAGCTTTACCGAAAAAAAGGCTTTTTAGAGGCCGAGGTTAGCTACGAGCTTAAAAAGAACGAGGTCCGCTTCTTTATAAAAGAAGGGCCGCGCTACCGGGCCCGTCTCGTTGTAAACGGTAACGAGCTTACGCTCTGGTACGACGAGGAGAAGATAGAGGGGCTTGTAAACGAGCTAGTAGAGCGGCTAAAGAGGGAGGGCTACCTCGACGCGCGGGCCGAGAAGAAGCTAAAGGTTTTTAAAGAGAGAAAAGAGGTGCTCGTAGAGGTAAAGCTCGAGAAGGGGTACCGCTACCTTCTGGCCGGCTTTGAGATTTTAAGTGAGGGGTTTGAGGACATAGAGCAGCAGGTTAAGTGGAAGCTCCCGACGGTTTTAGACTACGAGCTTATAGAGCACGCGCTTACGGAGGTACGCCAGCGGCTGCACGAGGAGGGGTACTTCGACGGAGAGGTCTCTATAGAGGTCGAGACGCGCCGGAAAGGCAACGCGCTTTACTTTTTCTACTTCGTCCGCGTTAAGCGCGGGCCGCGTTACCGCTACGGCGGGGCCCTCGTGTACGGTCTGGAGAAGACGCGGCTTAAAGAGGTCTCGTACATGCTCGTAAAGGAGGAGTACTTCTCTAAAGAGGCCGAGGAGCTGAGCCTCTGGCACTTGGTCGAGAGCGACGTTTTTAAGAGCGCCCGCGTGGAGAACTACGCCGACAGGAAAGAGAAAAAGGTTTACCGTCTCGTCTACCTCGAGGAGAAGAAGCGGGGGCTGTTCGAGCTTGCTTTAGGCTACTCGACCTTTGAGGGGTTTAAGGTAGGCGGGGCGGTGGTGCTGCGGAACCTGCTCGGGATAGGGCTTATTAACAAAAACCGGTACCTAAAGAGTGACCTCTACGAGCTGTACGAGCTGGCGCTGCGCGACAACTTTCTCTTTACGCGCTGGCTTTTCGGCGAGGGGAAGCTCTTTAAAAGCTACGAAGACCACGCGTACTTCGACCTCTACTCCGACGGCTGGAGCCTTATGGCGGGCAACCGCATAACGCGCAACCTCTCGACGGCCTTCTCTTTCTCTTCTTTTACCGCCGAGACGACGCAGACCGAGCCCTCTACGGACGCGCTGAAGAAGCTCAGCTTTCTTTTTACGCACCGCAAGTACTTCCGGTTAAGCTACGCCGCGGCGTGGGGCGACCGTGCTTACTCCTACGCTAAACTTTTTGCCCGCGCGGGTAAAGAGTTTAGACACAGCTACGGCTTTAGGGTAAAGCTGTGGGGCGGGGCGCTGTGGGGTAACGAGCCTATCTTCGAGCGGTTCTTCTTAGGCGGGTTTAAGTACCTTAAAGGCTACGACTACGAGTCTATAGGCGGGCCGCGCGGCGGGACGCGGGCCTTCTACTTGGCACCCGAGGCTTACTACCTTATAAAGGAGACCTTCGAGCTTATAGCCGGTCTGGAGGCCGGTAACGCCAAAAACGACGAGGGGAAGCTCTTCGACGCGCCCTACTGGAACCTGCTGTTTTCCTTAGGCGTCCGGACGCCCGTGGGCCTTATAAGGGCCGACGCGGCCTACCCCATGCGTAATACCGCCCTCTCGACGGGTAAGCTCCGGTTCTACCTCTCGGTGGAGCTGCTCTTTTAAATAAAAGCGTCCAGAAGCACCACCGTCATAAACGCCACGCTTACCCAGCCGTTTACCGTGAAAAACGCCTTGTTAAGCTTCGACAGGTCGTCGGGCTTTATAAGCTTGTGCTCGTAGACGAGAAAGCCCGCCACCACCGCAAGACCGGTAAAGTATATAAAGCCGAGCTTCGGGTTAACCAGCCCCAAAGCTATCAGAAAAGTCAGCGTAAGGGCGTGAAAGAGCCGGGCGGCCTTTACGGCACCCTTTACGCCTAACAGAACCGCTAAAGACTTTAGACCTACTTTCTTGTCAAACTCGTAGTCCTGTAGCGCGTATAGAACGTCAAACCCTGCCACCCAGAAGGCCATGGCAAGACCTAAAAGCACGGCCGAGAGCGAGACGCGCGCGTTTAGGGCCACGTCTACGGCCACGGGTATTAGGAAGTACACCGCACCTAAGAAAAAGTGCGGGAAGTAGGTAAAGCGCTTAGCGTACGGGTAGAGCCAGAGAAGGAGCACCACCGCCGGGGCGAGCTTAAACGCTAGCTCGTTAAGCCTGTACGAGGCGTAAAAAAATAGGGCGGCCGAGAAGAGCGAGAGGGCCACGACCTCTTTTTTACTTACCAGACCGCTGGCCAGCGGCCAGTTCCGCGTTCTGGGGTTAAGCCTGTCGTACGGCTCGTCTATAAGGCGGTTCAGCGCCATGCCGAGCGTCCGCGCGCTTACGAGCGCTACGAGAATCCAGAAAAGCTTCTCCGGCTCGGGGAATCGGTCGGCCAGCAGCACGGCGCTCCCGACGGCGAAGGGTAGGGCAAAGACGGTGTGCTCGAGCTTAACCAGCTCTGCGTAGAGCTTGAGCCGTTTCATCACCTTAACTTTAGCATCGCCACGGCCAGCACCGCAAGCAGCACCGAGACTATCCACATCCTTACCACTATTTTGGGCTCGGGCAGACCGTTAAGCTCGAGGTGGTGGTGAAACGGGGCGCGCTTAAACAGCCGCTTACCGCCCGTAAGACGGAAGTAGAGAATCTGGAGAATGACCGTTAAGGTCTCAAACACGAACACGCCCCCCGCCACCGCCAGCGCAAACTCGGCCTTTGCTATAAGCGCCACCGTGCCCAGCGCGGCGCCTATGGCCAGTGCGCCCACGTCGCCCATAAACATCTGCGCCGGGAAGGCGTTAAACCACAGAAAGCCCAGACCCGCCCCCACGAGCGCGAAGCAGAAAACCGTAAGCTCGCCCGCGTAAGGGACGTACGGCACGCCCAAGTACTGGGCCATCTTCGAGTGGCCCACCGCGTAAGCTATAACGCCTAAAGCCGTGGCCGTCGTCATGGCCGGCCCTATGGCCAGACCGTCCAGACCGTCGGTGAGGTTTACCGCGTTGGCACTGCCTACCACCACGAACAGCGCAAAAGGCAGATAAAGCAGCCCCAGCTCCACCGCAAGCTCTTTAAAAAACGGGAAGTACAGCACCGTGTTCACGCCCGCCCAGAAGTACACGAGCGCCACCACCGCCGAGCCGAAAACGAGCTGCCAGAAAAACTTCGTCTTTATAGAGAGCCCCTTTTTGTTCTTAAGCTTCAGGTAGTCGTCCAGAAGGCCCAGAAGGCCGAACGAGATAAGCGCAAACAGCACTATCCACGTGTACTTAACGTCCCAGCGCATTAGAAGCAGGGCGCTAAGCGTAAGCGTTACGAGTATCACCAGCCCGCCCATGGTGGGCGTGTAGCGCTTAAGCTCGTGCGTCTCGGGCGTGTAGGCCCTCACGTAGCCGCCGAACAGCCCCTGAAGCTTTCTAAGCCGCTCTATAAAAGAGGGCGAGAGCAGCAGCGTTATAAAAAAGGCCGTAAGCACCGCCGTAAACGAGCGGAAGGTTATGTACTTCAGGACGTTAAAGACGAACCACTGCTCTTTAAGCAGCAGCCCCAGATGATACAGCATCAGGAGCACCTGTTACGGCTAAACAGCCGGTCCAGAATAATGGCTACGGCGTTTCTAACCGATAAGTGGTTCCAGTCTCCCGCACCTAAAATAGGCTCGAGTATGTAGTCGAAGGTGTTCATAAGGTCGGGCGGTATGCCGTGGCCCGTCCCGAACAGGATGAGCCACTCGTCGTCGCGCCTCTCTATCTTCTTTTTAAGCTCGGAGTAAGAGACGGTGTTAGGGTAGGTCCGCGCGTCCGTACCCACGAGCTTGGGCCTCTTCCCCCGCTCGCGCTCGACGTCTTCTACCACCTCGTCGAGCGTGTAGGCCAGCTTAACCAGCTTCGCTATCTCGTGGCGCGTAGGGTTTGCCTTTTTACCCTCTTCCGAGAGCCAGTAGTTAAGCTGGCGCTTGATGACCTCACGCTGGGCGTCGACGGGCTGGACGATGTAAAACCGCCGGACCTCGTAAGCGCGGGCCGGACGGGCTATGTCGTGTAGGTCCATGGTGGTAAAGGAGGTAATAATTACGTTCCCCTCTCGGTCCATGGCCGGGTAGTGTAGCAGAGCTATGGCCACGTTCTCGTTTTTCATGCTCCCTTTATTATACCGGCCTCGCGCTTTAGAAGCTCAAGCTCCTCCTCGGTTAACGGCCTGAAGGTCCCCTCTTTAAGCCCCTCCAGACGGACGGGCCCCACGCGCACGCGTAACAGGTCCTCAACCTCGTAACCCAAGGCCTTCATAAGCCGCCTTATTATCCGGTAACGGCCTTCCGTAAGCACGAGCCTTAACAGGTCTTCGTCCACCAGCTCGGCCTCTTTTACGGCCACGGGCTTGCCCTCAACCTCCACCGCCCGGAGGGCGGTCAGCTCTTCTTTAAAAGGCTTGTCCAGCTTTACTAAGTACTCCTTCTCGACCTTTCTCTTCGGGTGCGTCACCGCGTGTGCCAGCTGTCCGTCGTCGGTAACTATAAGCAGGCCGCGCGAGGGGGCGTCGAGCCTGCCGGCGGCAAACAGCCTCCGGCCCCTAAAGCTCTCACCCAGAAGCTCTAAAAACGACGGGTAAGGCCCGTCCCGCTCGGTCGTAGAGAGGTAGCCCGCGGGCTTAAAGAGCGCAAGGTAGACCTTACGCGGCGTCTCGAGCGGCTTACCGTCTAAAGCAACGACGCCCCCTTTTACGCTAAAAGAGGGGTCGGTTACGGTCTTCCCGTCTATAGTTACGCGGCCGTCGCGGATAAGCTTTCTGGCCTCTTTACGCGATACGCCGAGGGCCTTAGCGACGAACCGGTCAAGCCGCACGGCAGGCTTCTTTAAGACTACGCGTAAGCTCTTTAAGGGCTTTAAAGTCGCGTCTTCCGGCCAGCTTTACCAGCGCGCTCCCGACCACCACCCCGTCGGCCAGCGCGGCCACCGCCCGTGCCTGCTCGGGCCTCGAGACGCCGAAGCCTACCACGGCCGGCTCGGAGCAGAGGCGGCGGTAGCTCTCGAGCTTTTCCCTTATCCGCTCGAGCGGCAGCTCGTCCCGCTCACCCGTGGTACCCAGCACCGAGACGAAGTAAACCATCCCCGCCGCGCTCTCGCATATAAGCTTTAGCCGGCGTTCCGTGCTCGTGGGCGCGGCTAAGGGCACGAAAGCAAGCCCTCTTTTTATAAGCTCCTCCCGGAGCGGGCCCGCCTCCTCGGGCGGCAGGTCGGGCACTATAAGCCCGTCGCCGCCGCTTTTAAGAAGCTCTTCCGCAAACGCCGCCGTACCCTTTCTAAAGATAGGGTTGTAGTAAGTCATAACCAGCATAGGCACCGAAGGGAAGCGCCGCCTGAGCTCGGAAAGCAGCCCGAAAAGCTCCCTAAGCCTGACGCCCCTCTTTAGCGCCTCCTCGTGCGCCCGCTGTATGGTAGGCCCGTCGGCCACCGGGTCCGAGAACGGGAAGCCCACCTCCAGCACGTCCGCCCCGCCCTCGAGCACCGCCGTAAAGGCCTCCAGCGAGTCCTCAAGCGACGGGTAGCCCGCCATAAGGTAAGCCACCAGCAGCTTCTCTTTACGCTTAAAAACTTCCCTCAGCCGCTCCATACTTCCCAGCTTACGCGTAGCTTAATGGAAGGGTTTAACGACGCCAGAACGCTACAATACTTTTCCGTCGAGAGCCTAACCGCCTGCTCCACCGCCTTCTCGCTCACTTTTCCTTTTACGAGGTAGCGCAGCTCAATCTCCTCAAACGCCCTCGGGTGCTCCTCCCTCCGCTTCCCGCGCACCTCTATCTTTAAGTCCTCCACCTCTTGGCGCTTCTTCTTTAAAATGACGTACACGTCCACGCCCGTACACGCACCTAAAGAGGTTAAAAGAAGCTCCATGGGGTTAAAGCCGTTAAGGCCCGTAAGGAGCGTACCGTAGGAGAGCTCGGCTAAAAAAGTGCCTTCGCCCTGTAGCTTAAGCGAGACCTTTTTCTCTTCCATAAAAGAGGATTATAGACCGCCCCTGACGGGGCGGTGGAGAAGGGATTACTTAAACGAGAGGATGTACTCGGCCAGAGCCTTAAGCTCCTCTTCCGATAGACCCTTAAGCTGAGCAAGCTGGGCGTTCATGATGTTAGCCTTGGCCGGGTCAACGATGGGCTGAGCCTCGCCCTTTAAGTACTTAACCAGCTGCTCGACGCTCTCGTAAGCCTGAGCAATCTTCTTAAGCGAAGGGCCTACCGTGTCTACGTTAGGCTGGTGGCAAGAAGCGCAGCCCTTCTGCTGGAAGATGGCCTTACCGTCGGCGGCCAGAGCAAAGCCTGCGGAAGCCAGAGCTATAGCGAGAACCTTTCTCATCTCACGCACCTCCTTTACTTAGTCGTTGCTAACTCATAAATATAGCAGATTTTACCCGTCTTTGCCGAAGACTTCTTTTTTAATCTCCTCTTCGCGGTCGAAAACGCCCATAATGTGGTAGCCGTTGTCCACGTGTATAACCTCGCCCGTGACGGCCCTCGAGAGCTCGCTCGCTAAAAAGACGGCCGCGTCGCCCACCTCGTCAATCGTTATAGGCCTGCGGAAGGGGTTGACCTTACTCGTGTGCTCCATAAGCAGGTGGAAGCCCGTAATGCTGTAGGCCGCCAGCGTCTTTACTGGGCCGGCGGATATGGCGTTTACGCGGTGGCCGTGCTTAGCAAGGTCGTAGGCCAGATACCTAACCGTGCTCTCGAGCGCCGCCTTGGCTATGCCCATAACGTTGTAGTGCGGCACCACCTTCTCGGCCCCGTAGTACGAGAGCGTGATAATAGAGCCCTTTCTCCCTTCCATAAGCGGCAGGAGCGCCCGCGCGAGGGCTATAAGCGAGTAAACCGAGACCTCCATGGCCACCTTAAAGCCCTCGCGCGAGGTGTCTATAACGCCCCCCTTAAACTCCTCCTTAGGCGCGAAGGCTATAGAGTGCACCAGCACGTCCAGCGAGCCCCAGCTCTTTTTAAGCCCCTCGGCCAGAGCTTCTATGTCCTCGTCGAGCGTAACGTCGCACTTAAAAACCAGCTCGCTGCCCAGCGAGCGGGCAATCTCTTTAACGCGCTTCTCGAGCTTCGGCGTGGCGTAAGAGAAGGCAAGCTCCGCCCCTTCCCGCTTAAACGCCTTAGCTATCCCGTAAGCTATACTCCGCTCGTTCGCCACGCCCGTAATAAGGGCCCGCTTGCCTTCTAAAAGACCCATAAGCGCCTCCTTAAAAGCTTAGGCCCACCGAGCCGTAAAACCCGCCGACGCGCACGTCGGCGTTAGTGTTACCCACGTCTTTAAGCCTCAGCCGCTGGTAGCGGTAACCCGCTTCGGCGAAAAACCGTCCCACGCCCACCGAGACGGGTAGCAGCCTAAGACCCACTTTGTAGCCGTAAAAGTAGTCGTCGCTCACCTTAAGCCCCTTAAACTCGCCCACTACGCCCACGAGCGGCAGCGGGTAGACGCCCAAGTGAAGGTAGATAAGCGGCAGCGGTACGGTCTTAGAGACCGTCTCGGAGAAACTACCGCTTACGGCCGGGTTGTTAACCGGGTAACCCTTACCCGAGACCGTCGTCTCGAAGTCTACCACTTTTACCACAAGACCCACTTCCGGGTCTAAAAGCGAGCTTTTAATCACGGGCACGTGGTAGTAAAAGCCCACGTCGTACTGGTCGGCCTTTACGTTGGTGTTAATGTCGGCGTTAAACACGTAGTCACCGAACCGGACGTTCTGGACGAAGTTCGAGCCGCTAAACTCCATCCGCGTGTAGCCGAGGTAGAGGTTAGGGAAGAAGGCCGGCAGCTCGAGCTTGAGCTTGCCCGTAAAGCGCGTCTCGTCGCCCAGCTTAAGGTCGTCGTCTACGCTAAGCGGCGTGCCCTCGTCCGCCGGGTACTGGACGTAGCCTTTAGGGTCTTGACTCCAGACGCCCAGCTCCAGCTCGCCGCCTACAAAACCGAAAGCCAAGCCGCTTATAAGCGCACCCGCTAAAACCCTCCTCACCTCACTCCACCTCCAGAAGTTTTAACGCCTCTTCTACGCTCTTACCCTCGTGGACGATAAGCGCCATGGCGCGGACCATCCTCTCCGGGTCGCGGGCCTGAAAGACGTTCCGTCCTATAGAGAGGCCGGCCGCACCGGCCTGTATGGCGCCGTAGACCATCTCGAGCACTTCCCGCTCGGACTTCATCTTAGGCCCGCCGGCTATAACGACGGGCACGGGCGAGCCCTCCACGGCCCGCCGGAAGCTCTCGGGGTCTCCCGTGTAGGGTACCTTAACTATGTCCGCGCCGAGCTCCGCGCCCACGCGCGCGCAGTGAGCCACGACCTTAGGGTCGTACTGGTTCTCTATCTTCGGCCCCCGGCCGTAAACCATGGCCAGAAGGGGCACCTGCCACTCTTCGCAGGCCTTAGCCACCGCGCCGAGGTCGCGGAGCATCTCCCGCTCGCCTTCGGCGCCTATGTTAACGTGGACCGAGACCGCGTCCGCACCCAGCCGTAGCGCCTCTTCCACCGTACAGACGAGCACCTTGTCGTTTTTACGGGGCGACCAGTCGGTGGAGGCCGAGAGGTGGACGATGAGCCCTATGTCCCGGCCGCTTTTACGGTGGCCGGCCCTTACCATGCCCTTGTGAAGAACCACCGCGTTGGCCCCTCCGCGGGCCACCTTGTCCACCGCCTCCTTTACGTTCACTATCCCCTCTATAGGGCCCGAGCTTACGCCGTGGTCCATAGGGACTATAATGGTTCTACCCGTCTCGCGGTTTACTATGCGCTCGAGTCTTATCTCTTTACCTACGCCCATGGCCGGGACGACCTCCCTAAAGTAGTATAAATTAAAATCCGCCTATGAAGCTCTACAGCGTCCGCATGCACGCCGTAAAAGACGGCCGTCACGCCTCGGGCGCGGAGCGGATAGTACCTAGGGAGAAGCTCGAAAGCGTTCTCGTAGAGCTGGCCCGCCGTCCTAAAGCGTTTGAGCTTATGCGGATAACCGTCGAAGAGGTAAAAGAGCTTAACCGCGTACCTTTTACGCTTAAGCTAAGCTCGTACCGCTTTAGCTCGGTAAAAGAGGCCCGGGCCTTTGCCGCGGAGCTGCTCGTGCGCGAGGGCGTAAAGAAAGAGGTGGCCGAGAAGGCCGTTAGGCTTCTTGCGGAAGGGCCGGCCCCGGGCGGGCGGGTTATGCGCGGAGCCGTACTTATGGACCCGGTTACGGGCGAGCGGCTCGAGGAAGACCCGTCGCGCGGCGTAAGGACCGTAAGGTTCGACTGGAGCGACCGCGAGAAGGCCCGCGAGCTTATCCTAAAAGCCGGAGGGACGGAGCGGACCGTAGACGCGCTGGCGCTGGCTCAGAAAAACCTTTTCTGCGGCGTTCTGGCCGAGCTGTGCTGGAGCGACGACCCGAGCTACGTTACGGGCTACGTGGCCGGCAGAAGCACCGGCTACGCCCGTATAACGCCGTTAAAGGAGAAGGGAGACCCTAAGGGCGGACGCGTCTACTTCGTAAAGAAAGAGGAGCTCGAGCGCGTTAGGCGCTGTCTTGAGGAGGCGTTTCTTCTCGTCGAGACGCCAGATACCTTTCCACCTCTTTTTTAAGCTCTTCCGTCCTCTTTAGCACCTCCTCAAAAGGAAGCGCCGTCCTAAACCCGTCGCCCACGAAGTGCGTCCGGACGCCTTCGTAAAACTTCACCGCCACCCTTATAGGCGGCTGGTGGGGAAGCTTAAGCTTCTCGGCCAGCTTGGACAGCACGTAAAAGCCCACCGTCTGGAGCGTGCTCTCTTCTTTTATAAGCGACAGGATGCGGCGCGTCTCTTTAGCAATCTCCTCGCGCCTGTGAGCCTCTTCGTGTAGAAACGCCGTAAACTCCTCGTCCCAGAGCTTGCCCAGCCAGAGCGGCCCGGCCACGCGGAACTTCGAGCCGCAGTGAGGGCAGCGCTCCTTTATCTCGTACAGCTCGCGTACCTCTTTACGGTTCATGCACTCAAAGCAGTACTGGAGGTAGCCAATCTGCTCAATAAGCTCGTCTACGCGCTTAACGCCCCGCTCTTTCGTAAAGAAAAGCTTAAAGTAGTGCAGGTGCGAGTAGGCAAAGAGCGGTATCATGGCTATGTCGTACTGGGCCGCCAGCTCTATAACCTTCTTTATAAGAATTCTTATCCCCACCTCGTGCTTAAACTCGTTTCTAAGCGGGCGGGCCATGTAGCGCCTCATGCAGGTCTTAGGGTAAGTACCCGCGAGGGGTGCCGTGTCCGTAGCCGTAAGGCTCAGTATCCCTCCCCGCTTCATAGACAGCGCTACGCTCTCTATAAAGGGTACGGGCGTGCCGAAAGGGTCGAGGTCCACGTAGTGAAAGCCGAAGCCCCACTCCCGTCTTAAGAAGAAGTTTGCGTCCATCTGATAAACCTCGTACTTCTCGGGCGGTATCCGGTTAAGCTCAAAGTTCTTCTTCATAATCTCGACGGCGGTAGGGTTTATGTCGTTGGCGTAAACCTTCTCCACGCAGTCGGTCTCGAGGAGGAACCTTATGGCCCTCACCCCGCTGGCCGAGAGCGGGTCTGCCACCTTAAGCGGCTCGCCCAGCTTACGGCAGAGGTACTGCAGCCCGAGCACCGCAAGGTCACGGTTGACGCGCATCTTAGGGTTGTAAAAGACGGGCATGTCCGAGCTTACGGTTTTGGGAATCTCGGGTACCAGCAGGCGGGCCTTACCCTCTACTACCGTTTCCATGGGAAATATAATAAAGGTTTACTATGCGCTTCCTGCTACTGCTGCTCGCCCTGTCTTTTACCTTCGCCCAAGAGGGTTTTATAGTAAAGCAGTACAGCGTCATCTTCGGCTACCACGGCGTGAAAAAGAAAGAGCGGACCGTATACCTCACGCCCACGCTCATGGTTATAGAAGACGAGAAGGAGTACTTCGTCCAGAAGGTCGAGAACGGCCTTCCTAAGCTCTACCGCATTAGAAAAAGCGACCGCGTCTACGTCGACGTCTCCGACGCGGCCCCCCGCATCCTCGAGACCATACCCTTTTTATCGTGCAAGAACCGCGTCTGTAAGCTCGTCCCGGACGCCGTGGTCCCGACCGACGAGTGGAGAACCATAAGAGGCTACAAGGCCCGGAAGGTAATAGTTAAGCCCCCGTACCACAAAGCAGACGAGCTCGAGCTATACCAGTGGTACACCAAAGAGTGGGAAGAGCTCGTAGAGGCCAACCGCGTCGAGAACGCCTTCTACGCCAACTTCTTAAGAGCCGTCGCCAAAGCCGAAGGCCTAAC
>JAADCR010000076.1 GCA_013154375.1 Aquificota bacterium
GGGTCCCCCACCCACCGCCCTGTATTTATTTGTTTTGTTTTGCTTCCGCCATAAGCCACCTGAGGCCCAGAGCGCCTAAGAGAGCGTGAGTTAGGCCCCAGCTCATGGCAACGAAGACTACTAAGATAATTCCCACGAGTAGGCCGACGTCCTTTACCTCCGTCTCTTGTTTCCCGAGGTCCACGACGAGCCCGTCGTCCCAGCCCTGCCAGTTTTTGAGCTTAAGCTTTTTTCTGAGCTCGTATTCCAGACTTGGGTGGACTTTCTTTACGTCTCTGCACGAGACTACCGCCACTTTGGCCACCCGAATAAGCCACTTGACGACTTCGGTCTTTACTTTGCTCTCCGCTCTGTCTATGTCGTCCAGAACAACCACTTTACCTTTACAGCGCTGTATGAGTTTTTCGTTCTTTTCAAACTGGGTGAGGCCCTTTAGTTCTTCTTTTTGGAGGCCCGCCCTTTTGTACCAGTTTGTGAGGGCCTCGCCGACGGGGATGTAGACGGCTTCTTTTCCGTAGAGTTCTTTAGCGTATTTCTCGATTTTTTTTAGCTCCCGCGTTTTTCCCGAGCAGAAACCGCCCTGAACGATGAGGACGGGGCCTTTTTTGACGTAGCGCTCAGACCGCGTTCTGAAGGTCCATCCAAGGAGGCTGAGGGTTTTGACGTCTCTCAGGCGGATGGACCAGCGCTTTCTCCAGAAGGAGGCTCCCTTAAAGACCAGATAGGCCATCTTAAAACCCCTCGCTTTCAAGGCTTACGGCTGTAGCCACACTTCTTAAATATATAAGGCGCTTTTGTGCGGTAGGGCAAAAACTCTCCCTACCAGTGGAAGGTTAAACCCGAAAAAGGGCTTGCATGGTAGCTTATATTAGTCTTCTAAGGTGAGGTAAGGTTATGCGACAGATTAAAGTTACGGACGTGTCGCTCCGCGACGGGATTCAGAGCCTGCTGGCCACGCGCGTCCGTACCGAGGACATGCTCGACGCGGTGGAGCTGCTCGACAAGTGCGGCTTCTGGTCGCTCGAGGTCTGGGGCGGGGCAACCTTCGACGTCTGTCTTAGGTACCTAAAGGAGGACCCGTGGGAGCGGCTCAGGAAGTTTAAAGAGCGGGCGAAAAACACCAAGCTCGAGATGCTCCTTAGGGGCCAGAACGTCGTAGGCTACCGCCACTACGCGGACGACGTAGTAGAAGAGTTCGTTAAACGCGCTTACGACAACGGGATAGAAGTTTTCAGGATTTTCGACGCGCTTAACGACACGCGTAACATGCGTAAAGCCATCGAGACGGCCAAAAAAGTAGGAGCCGTGGTAAAGGGCGTCCTCTCGTACACCATAAGCCCGGTTCACACCGTCGAGTACTACGTCAAGGTAGCCCGCGAGCTCGTCGACATGGGCGCCGACATTATATCGATAAAAGACCAAGCGGGCATCCTCTCGCCCAAAGTCTGTTACGAGCTCGTCTCGGCCTTAAAGAGCGAGTTTCCCGACTACCCGGTCCACCTCCACACCCAGACCACCGCGGACCTTGCCGAAATGGCCCAGCTTAAAGGCATAGAAGCGGGTGCGGACATGATAGATACGGCCTGCTACTCGCTCTCGGGCCAGACCTCCCACCCTCCCGGCGAGACTATGATTTACGTCCTGCGCGAGTTCGGCTACGAGGTGCCCGTCAACACCGAGCTTTACAAAAAGGTCGGCGACCTTCTAAAAGAAGTCAGGAAAAAGTACAGAAAGTACGACGTCCTCCCGCCCTACCCCGACGTGGAGGTGCTCATCCACCAGATACCCGGCGGGATGATATCGAACTTTATCTCCCAGCTAAAAGAGCAGAACCTCGAGCACAAGCTCGAGGAAGTGCTCGAGGAGGTCAAGCGCGTCCGCGAGGACTTCGGCTACCCGCCCCTCGTAACGCCCACGAGCCAGATAGTGGGCACGCAGGCCTTTTTAAACGTCCTTCACGGCGAGCGCTACAAAGTCGTCACCAAAGAGACGAAAGACTACGTTAAAGGCCTCTACGGCCGCCCGCCCGCTCCTATAAAGAAAGAAGTAATAAAAAAGATTCTCGGCGACGAAGAGCCCATATACGACGTCCGCCCGGCGGACCTGCTCGAGCCCGAGCTCGACAAAATCAGAGAAGAAGCCATAGAGGCCGGCGCCAAGACCGAGGAAGACATCCTCTCGTACGCTCTGTTTCCCGTCGTCGCTAAAGAATTCTTCGAGTGGCGCGAGAAGGCCCGTAAAGGCGAAGTGCCCCCCGTCCCGCTCGAGGAAGAAGAGGAGAAGAAAGAGGAGTGTAAAGCACCCGTCGAGTTTTACATCACCGTACACGGCGAGCAGTACCACGTCCAGATAGCCGGCAAAGGCGAAGAGGACCCGACGAAACGGACCTTCTTCATAAGGCTCGACGGCCAGCTCGAGGAGGTGCAGCTCCAGCCCATACGCGAGGTTGCCGTTACCGAAGAGTTCGAGGTCACCGAGGCCACGCCCGTAGCCTCTCGCCGGCCTAAACCTAAGGACATCGGAGACGTCACCTCTCCCATAACGGGTAAAGTGGTGAACATAAAGGTAAACGTCGGAGACGAGGTGAAAGAGGGCGACGTGCTGCTCGTGGTCGAGGCCATGAAGATGGAGAACGAGATTCACAGCCCCGTCGACGGCGTGGTAGAGGAGATATTCGTCCGCGTGGGCGAGACCATAAACCCCGACGAGGTGCTTATAAGGATAAAGCCCAAGCGTAAAAAGAGAAGGAAAGCCTGATGCTCCGCCTCGCCCTCCCGCGGGGACGGCTCTTTGCCGAGACGGTGGAGCTTCTGCTCTCGCGCGGCGTTCTTAACGAGAAGCTCGAAGAAGGCAGAAAGCTCTTTATAAAAACCGGCTCTTTGGAGGTTATGCTCGTCAAACCCTCCGACGTCCCCGTCTACGTCGAGGGCGGCGTGGCGGACCTCGGCGTCTGCGGCATGGACGTCCTGCTCGAGCGCAAGCCCTCCGTCTACCGCCTCCTCGACCTCGGACTCGGCTACTGTAAAGTAGTCGTAGCCGGCAGGCCCGAGAGCCTCACGCGCTATCCCAACCTCTCACACCTTAAAGTGGCCACCAAGTACCCCCGCCTCGCCCGCGAGTTTTTCACCAAAAGGGGCGTTAAAGCCGAAGTTTACTACCTAAGCGGCTCGGTAGAGCTCGCCCCCCTCGTAGGTCTGGCCGAGTTCATCCTCGACCTCGTCCAGACGGGAAGAACGCTCAAAGAGAACGGCCTCGTAATAGTAGAAGAGGTAGCCGAGTCGACGGCTTGGCTTATAGCCAACAAAGACAGCTTCAGAACGAAAAACGCCGCCGTACTCGAGCTCGTGAGAAAACTCAAAGGAGACGGGCCTTGACGCTCCTGCTTATAGCCCTCGGCGGCACGCTCGGTGCGCTGGCGCGCTTCCTCCTATCGTCTACTCTCCAGCGCCTCTCCGGCCTCTCCTTCCCCGTCGGCACGCTCGCGGTAAACCTCCTCGGCTCGTTTCTCATAGGCCTCCTTATAGCCCTCTCGCTCCACAAACTCCCCTTAAAAACCGAGGCCCGGGCCTTTCTTATAACCGGCTTTTTAGGCTCCTTTACCACCTTCTCCAGCTTCGCCTACGAGGCACTTTACCTGCTACTTAACGGCAAGTACGGCAAGTTCCTGCTCTACCTTCTTCTTACCAACGCCCTCGGCCTTACGGCCGTCTTTTTAGGCTACCGGCTCGGCAGGAGCTTGTAAAATAAAATCCCGATGAAAGGACCCGCCCTGCTTTTTATGCTAAGCGCTTGGATGTTCATCTGCGCCTTAGCCACCTTCTGCTTTACCATGCTCTTTACCCATCAAGAGAGAAAAGACGAGGGGCACTCCGTGCCCCTCGTAGAAGAGGAGGAGGAGATAACGTGAAGAGGATAATTATCGCCGTCGTGGAGAAAGTCATAGGCCTTATAGCCTTACTCGGGACGCTGGCGGGTCTGGCCGTAGGCTTTATAACTTACGCCTCGCTTAAAAACGCCGGCACGCCCGAGGAGCAGGCGCTCATAATAGGCATTCTGCAGGCCGTCTCTATCGTTTTAGGCCTCTGGATGCTTCTTTACTTTATCTACCTACTTAGAGAACACGCGTAAGTAAACGCCCGTAGGGCGTTAAAGATGCTCTGCTACCTTAACTACAAGCGCGTAAAAAAACCGCTCGAGGTTAAAGACCCGTGGGTGGAGGTAGGCTTCGGGAGGGGCGACTTTATTGTAAAGCTGGCCAAGGAGCACCCCGAGAAGACGCTTATAGGCTTTGAGATATCGCACCTCTCGGTGGAGAAGCTCTTAAAGCGCGTAAAGCGCGAAGGGCTAAAAAACGTCCTCTGCAGCCGCATAGACGCCTACTGGGGCTTTTACCTGCTTTTTAGAGACGGCTCGGTGGAGCGCGTCTTTATGAACTACCCCGACCCGTGGTTTAAAAAGCGCCACCACCGGCGGCGCCTCACCACGCCCGAGCGGCTCTACGTGTTTGCAAAAAAGCTTAAAACGGGCGGGGAGATAAAGATACGGAGCGACGAGAAGGCGTTTTTAGACTTTACGCTCGAAAGCGCCGAGCAGCTCGGCTGCTTCGCGTACGAGCTCGAGCGGCTCTCGGTAAGCGAGCCGCTTACCAAGTACGAGCAGAAGTGGCTCTCTATGGGCCGCGAGCTGTACCAGCTTACGCTTAAAAAGGTAAAAGAGCCGCCCTTCGTCGAGCATCCGCAGATTAAGGAGGTGGAGCAGTTGTTTCCGGTAAAGGTTAAAAAGGGCCCCGTGGAGCAGCTCGAGAACAGGACCGAGAAGCTGGCCGATAAGGTATACCTTAAGACCTTTAAGCTCTGGCGGGGTAAAGAGGGCTACCTGCTGGAGGCGCTGCTCTCGGAAGAGGGCTACCTCCAGAAGTTTCTTATAAGCATAAGGGACAAAGGTGAGGAGTTCGTCGTGGACGTCTCGCCCTTTAGCGAGGTTCTAAAGACGGAGAACCTTCAGCGGGCGGTAGAGCGCGTCGCCCGCCTTATAGAAGGTTAAACCTCTTTAGCCTCTTTTACCTCTTCGGACTTCTCCTCGGCCTGAACGGCCTCGGTCTTAGGAGGCTCGAGCTTTTTAGGCTGCTGCTCTTGCTCCGTCTCGCCCGCCAGCGCCTTACGGAAGTTCCTTATCCCCTCGCCGAGGGCCCTGCCGGCCTCGGGCAGACGGGAGGCGCCGAAGAGGATAAACACCACGGCTAAGATGATAATGAGCTCAGTCGTAGATATGCCGCCGGGTAACATGACCTTCTCCTCCTTAACTATATTTTAGGCTCAGTAAACGACGTAGGGCAGGAGACCCAGCTGGCGGGCCCTCTTTATCTGCACGGCCAGACGACGCTGGTGCTTGGCGCACAGCCCCGTCTGCTTACGCGACTTTATCCTGCCCCGCTCGGTTAGAAACTGCCTGAGCTCTTCGTAGTTCTTGTAGTCGGGCTCACGCTTCTGCTCGCAGTACATACAGACTTTCTTCCTCGCCGTCCTTACCGCCATGTCAGACCTCCTTCAGAAGGGAATGTCCTCCTCTTCGGGAGGCTCTTCCTGAACCTTTCTAAGCTCCTCCTCGATGGACGAGAGGGTCTCTTCCTCTTCCGTAGGCTCGGCCCCCTTGGGCCTGCTTACGAGCTTAACGCTGTCGGCTATAACGCGGACGCGCGAGAAGGTTTTACCCTCGCGCTCCCACTTCTCTTGAGCCAGACGGCCCTCGACGAGCACCATGTAGCCCTTAGAGAAGCGCGTACCCCAGTCCTCGGCCGACTTACCGTAGGCCTTAACCTCGAAAAAGTGCGTCTCCTCCTGCCACTGCCCCTCTTGGTTTCTAAACCTCCGGTTGTAAGCTATCGTAAACTCCACCACGGGCGTACCGCTGGGCAGGTAGGTTATGGTAGGGTCCTTCACGAGCCTCCCTATTAAAAACACCCTATTGAGCATGCTTCTTAACCTGCTCCTCTTTAATCTGGAAGTTAAGCCACCTTATAACGTCGTCGTCAATCTTTAGCTGGAAGTCCAGCTCGTTGGGAAGCTGAGGGTTCTCCGTCTTAAACTGGACGATGTAGTACCGGGCGTTGTTAAACTTCTGTATAGGGTACGCGAGCGTCTTCATCCCCCAATCTTCCTCGTAGAGTATCTCCCCGCCTTTTCTCTTTATAAACTCCTTAACCTCTTCAAACTTCTTCTTCATCTCCTCTTCCGAGAGCGTGGGCTTTAGGGCAAAGACGGTCTCGTAGTAACGAACCGTCTTGTAGTGGCGCAGTCTGGGCATCTTTACTTACCTCCCGGTCTTGCGGTCTCCGCGCTCTTAGGCGCGGAAACGAGGTAAGAGTTTTATTTTACAGCTTAAACTCTCCCTTTACAAGCTTCTCGTAAAAGCCGGGCGGTAGGAAGGCGTGACGGTGCATCTCTTCCGAGTATATCTTCGTCTTAACTTTAACGGGCCTTACGGGCTCACGCACCGGGTGCTTTTTAGAGCCTACGGAGTAGGTCCACCAGTAGCCCGCGTATATGGGCACGACGGAGGTATAAAGGTCTACTATAGGGAAGACCTTTCTTAGGCGCTGCTGCACGGTTCTTACCATCTCGAGGTGGTAGTGTATAGACTCGGTCTGAGCTACGAACATCCCGTCGTCCTTTAAAGCTCTGAAGACGAAGCGGAAGAAGTCCTCCGTGGTAAGCACCTGAGCAAAGCCCACCGGGTCCGTGCTGTCGACGATAATTACGTCAAACTCCTTCTCGTAGTCCTGAACGTACTTGTACCCGTCCTCGTTTACGACGATAGCCCTCGGGTCGTTAAAGCCTACGCTGAGCGTCGGGAGGTACTTTTTAGAGACCTCTATAACCTCTCTGTCTATCTCCACGAGGACGGCCCGCTTTACCGTCTCGTGCTTAAGCACCTCCCTGAGCGTCCCGCCGTCACCCCCGCCTATTATGAGTACGTTCTCGGGGTTGGGGTGGGCGTGGAGCGGCACGTGTGCCAGATACTCGTGGTACATAAACTCGTACTTCTCGTCTAGCTGCACCACGCCGTCGAGAACGAGCATCCGCCCGAACTCGGGGCTCTCTATAACCTGTATCTCTTGGTAAGGGCTTTTACCCTGATAGAGAATTTTGCTTACGGCGTAGCAGTGGCGGACCGGAGCGTAAGGGTCGCGCTCTATAAAGACGATGTCCCGCATACCTCTATTTTAGATAAAATCGGTATTAGCGATGGAGAGAGCGCGGATAGGCGTCGTGACGGTCTCCGACCGGGCGAGCCGCGGCGAGTACGAAGACAAGAGCGGCAAGGCCATTATCGACTACCTTAAAGAGGTTATAGTTACGCCCTTCGAGGTGGAGTACCGCGTCATACCCGACGAGAGGGAGCTTATAGAGAAGACGCTTATAGAGCTGGCCGACGAGAAGGGCTGCAGCCTTATTCTTACCACGGGAGGGACGGGCCCGGCCCCGAGGGACGTAACGCCCGAGGCCACCGAGGCCGTCTGCGAGAAGATGCTGCCCGGCTTCGGCGAGCTTATGAGACAGGTCTCTTTAAAGCAGGTGCCCACCGCCATACTCTCGCGCCAGACGGCGGGCATAAGGGGCAGCTGCCTCATTATAAACCTGCCGGGTAAGCCGCAGGCCGTAAAGGTCTGTCTGGACGCGGTCATGCCGGCGGTCCCTTACTGCATAGACCTTATAGGCGGCGCTTACATAGACACCGACCCGAATAAGGTTAAGGCGTTCCGGCCTCAGAAGTAGGCTCGAACAGCCCTTCCTCTTTGGCCTTCCGGATGTAAGAGAGGGCCTCCTCGTCCGTAAGCTGGTGAAAGTCTTGGTAGAACATGCCCACGGCAAAGTGGGGCGAGGAGACGGGGTAGTAACAGATAAACTTGTCTACGTAAGGTGCTATCCGGGCTTTAGCGTCGACGGGACAGACGGGTACGGCCACTATAACCTCTTTAGCCCCCATCTTTTTAGCAAACTGCGCCGCCGCTATGGCCGTGTAGCCCGTGGCCACCCCGTCGTCGACGATAATAACCTGCCTGCCCCGGAGGTCCGGGTAGCCCTCGGGTAGGAACTTCCGCTCCCGCTCCTTCAGCTCCTTTAGCTCCTTCTCGAGCACCTTTTTTACGTCCTCGGGGCTTAAAAACCGGAGCACGCTCTCCTCGTAGTAAGCCGTACCCGTAGGGTCTACGGCCCCGAAGCCTGCCTCCTCGTTCCAAGGAAGCCCCAGCTTCCTAACGACCACTATAGACATGGGTATTTTCAGGGTCTTGGCTATCTGGTAGGCAACGGGTATCCCGCCGCGGGGTATGGCCAGAACGATGGGTCGGGCCGAGTAGTCTATAACGGGTGCAAGCGCCTGCGCCAGAAGCTTGCCCGCCTCTTCCCGGTCTTTAAACATCACCCCAGCTTCTCCAGCAGCTTCTCTATCTCTACGAGCTTGTCGAAAGCCTGCGAGAAGGCCACGCTCTCGTACTCTTCTTGTCCGAAAGCTAGGTAAAAGTCGGTAAGCAGCCAGACAATCTCTTTAAGCAGGCCGTATAAGGTGTTTAGTAAGTTAAAGAGGCCTTCGCGTGCGGTGCTCATGACGCGCTCCGCCAGCGCGTGGATGATAAGCGAGAGCCGCATAAGCTCGTCGGCTATGTGTCTTACGGCCCCGTCGTACTCGTAAAGCTCAAGCACCTGCTTGTAAAGCTCCCTAATCTCTTCGAGCGTGCTTTTAAAAAGCAGGCTCTCGAGCTCCCTTACCTCTTTCTCCATTTACTTAAAATATAGGCATGCGCCTCGTCGTAGAGAAAGCCGACCCGGACGAGCTTTACGAGCTCGTGCTCTCGCTCGTGGTGCCCCGTCCCGTAGGCTGGCTCTCCACCGTCTCGGCCGACGGCGTTCCTAACCTCGCCCCCTTTAGCTTCTTTAACGCCGTCTGCGACGCGCCGCCCGTTTTCGTCGTCTCGGTAAGCCGGAGAGACGACGGGACGCTTAAAGACACGGTTAAAAACCTCCTTAAGACGCGCGAGGCGGTAATTAACGTCGCCTCGGAGGAGCTGCTGCCGGCCCTCGAGAAGACGGGCGAGGAAGTGGGTCCCGAGGTGGACGAGTTCGAGCTTGCGGGGCTTACGAAAGAGCCGGCGCGTCTCGTAAAGGTGCCGCGCGTTAAAGAAGCGAAAGCTTTCTTCGAGTGCCGTTTTGTAAAGCGCGAGAGCGTTTACGACTACGAGCTTCTCTTTTTAGAGGCCGTTTTAGTAGAGGTCAGGGACGAGGTGATTAGGGACGGTAGCGTGGACTACGAGAAGTTAAAGCCGGTCGGGAGGCTGGGAGGCCCTTTTTACGCACGGGCCTACGGGCCGTGTAAAATCCAAGTAAAATAGTCGAGTTATGGCGGCTCCGGCGCACGGTACGGGCGGCATAAACGTCCACGAGCTTTTTCTGCACCTTGCGGTCATACTCTTCTCGGCTAAGTTCTTCGGGACGCTCTTTAAGCGGCTCGGCGTACCTCCCGTCTTGGGCGAGGTCTTTGCGGGCATAGTACTCGGCCAGAGCCTGCTGGGGCTCATCCCGCTCTCGGAAGCCATAAAAGTCTTAGCCGAGCTGGGGGTGATACTGCTTCTGTTTGAGGTAGGTCTCGAGGCCGACATACACATGCTTATGCGCGTGGGCGTCTGGTCGCTGCTGGTGGCCACGGTGGGTGCGGTGCTGCCCTTCGCCGGCGGGTTTTTAGTCTCGTACTACCTTTTCGGTCTCGACCTCGTGGCCTCGCTGTTTATGGGCGGAGCGCTTACGGCCACCAGCATAGGCATTACCGTCCGCGTGCTTACGGACCTCGGTAAAGAGCGCGAGCGGTTCGCCCAGATAGTCTTGGGAGCCGCGGTTATAGACGACGTTTTAGGCGTCATTATTCTGGCCGCACTTTACGAGTTTGCCAAAACCAAGACGGTACAGCTCGACACCACGCTCAACTTAGTTCTCCACATAGCGATGTTCTTCCTTATAGCTCCTTTCGCCGCTAACCTCGTGGCTAAGCTCTTGTCGGTCTTTGCCAAAAAGGCCCAAGACCTCGACATTATCCCGCCCACCATTATGGGTCTTATACTTATGGCCGCTTACGCGGCCAACAAGTTCGGCTCGCCGTCTATACTCGGCTCGTTTACCGCGGGGCTTGCCCTCTCGCGTCAGTTCGTGGTACCTTTCGCGGCGGCCCTAAAGCTCGAGGAGCAGATAATTAAAAAGGTCGAGGAAGGGATTAAGCCCCTCGTCTGGGTGCTCGCACCCGTCTTTTTTGTCTCGGTGGGTTTAGCGCTTAACCTGAAGGCCATAGACTTCTCGTCGCCCGCGTTCTGGAGCTTCTCGGGTGCGCTTATAGCCGTGGGCTTGGTAAGTAAGGTGCTGGCGGGCTTCGTGGCTCCGGGGAGCTTGAGGGAGAAGTTAAGCGTAGGCTTTTCCATGCTCCCGCGCGGCGAGGTGGGGCTGATATTTGCCGAGTTCGGCCGGAGCTTCGGCGCCATCAACGAGGTCGAGTACGCGGTGGTCGTCTTCGTCGTCGCCGTTACGACGCTCGTAGCGCCTATAGTGCTGAAACTTCTACTAGGACGAAGCTGAAGTTGTCCGAGCTCCGCTCTCTGGCCGTCCGGTAGAGGAGCTCCGCCTTCTCTCTTAAACTCCCGCTCTCAAGTACGCTCTTAAGCTCGTTTAGCGCGAAGACCTCCCAAAGACCGTCCGAGCATACGAGCAGCTCGTCGCCCTCTAAAAGCCTGAAGACCCGCAGGAAAGCTTTGGGCGTCTCGGGAACGCCGCCCGTAAGCGAGCTCGTCAGGAGGTTCCGCTGCGGGTGGACGCGCAGCGTCTCGTAGTCTATAAGCCCTTGCTCGAACAGCTCGAAAACGGCCGTGTGGTCGCGCGTAACCAGCTGCAGCGTCCCGGCCCGGTACAGGTACACCCTGCAGTCGCCGACGTTAAAACAGAGGGCCCGCCCGCCGGTAAGGGTGCAGCCGGCCAGCGCCGTGCCCAGAGCCCAGCAGTGGGGCTGCTCTTGGGCAAAGGCGTCTAAAAGCTCTTTCGCTTTCGTTAAAAAGAGCCGGAGCTCGGAGGGGCTCGTCACGCGGAAGCGGCTTAAAAGCTCGAGCACGAGGTAAGAGGCCCTGTCGCCGCAAGGGTGGCCGCCCATCCCGTCGGCTACGGCAAAGAGGGCGTAGCCGCTCTCAAGCGTGCGGCAGGCGGGCGGTACGCGGCCTTGATGGACGCCCTCGGGCACGAGCAGGGCGTCCTCGTTGCGCGGACGGGGCCCTTCGTCGGTGGCGTAGCAGTAAGAGAGTATCATCGCTCTTTAATAACCTCGAGCAGGCAGGCCCGGAGCAGCTCCTCCGACGGGGCCCCGAGGTCCCTGACGGTCTCGAAGTCCTTGTCGTAACCCTGACGGGCAAGCCGGTCCATAAGTACGCGGAGCGTCTCTTTTAGACCTTCTTTCATAGAGACGCCCTCTTCGAAGATAAACAGCTCGTCTTCTTCGTTAAAGCCTTTAAGGCGGTAGCGCTCGGGCTCTTCGGGCTCGAACTCGAGACCCACCGCGTAGGCTCTGCCGTAGCGGAGTACGTCCTCTTCGGGTACGTAGTGCTCGGAGTAGCAGCTCGCGGGTACCTCCTTAAAGCGGGCCTTCTCGGGCGGTACCGCTACGAGGTAAAGCGCTCCCTCTACTTTAGCCTCTCCTTTCTCGTTTAAACCCCTAAGCTGGACGAAGTAAGCGCGCGACCTCATGTTTTAAATGTTACGCAAGGGGGCGCGTCTTGCAAACGCCTAATACCTTATTTATCTTTTTAGTATCCTTCAGGAGGAGGTAATGAACGCCTTGAAGAACATGTTTATCTGGTTTCTCTTTATCGGAGCGGCCGTGGTGCTGTTTAACCTCTTCGAGACGCAGCGCGAGTTTACCACTAAGGTAACCATAAACGAGTTCCACAAGCTCGTAGAAGAGGGCAAGATTACCTACGCCGAGGTAAGGGGGAACAAGGTACTGCTCCAGACCAAGGACGGACAGCGGCTCGAGGTTACGCTTCCGCCGAACTACAACGTCGTGGACAAGCTCGTGGAGAAAGGCGTTCAGGTAAACGTGAGCAGCCCCGAGCCGCCCGGCGGCTGGCTGGTTAACTTCCTCGTCTCGTGGCTGCCCATTTTGCTCTTTATAGGCATCTGGATACTTATAATCCGTCAGATGTCCGGCGGGGGCGGCGGCGCGCGGGCCTTCTCGTTCGGTAAAAGCCGGGCAAAGGTTTACATAGAGGAGAAGCCTAAAGTGACCTTTAACGACGTGGCGGGCATAGACGAGGTTAAAGAAGAGGTTAAGGAGATTATCGAGTACCTTAAGGACCCGGTTAGGTTCCAGAAGCTCGGCGGCAGACCTCCTAAAGGCGTTCTCCTTTACGGCGAGCCGGGCGTGGGTAAGACGCTGCTGGCCAAAGCCATAGCCGGAGAGGCGCACGTGCCCTTTATCTCGGTCTCCGGCTCGGACTTCGTGGAGATGTTCGTCGGCGTGGGTGCCGCGAGGGTGAGGGACCTCTTTGAGACGGCTAAAAAGCACGCTCCTTGCATCATCTTTATAGACGAGATAGACGCGGTGGGCCGCTCGAGGGGAGCGGTTCCTTTAGGCGGCGGGCACGACGAGCGGGAGCAGACGCTAAACCAGCTTCTGGTGGAGATGGACGGCTTTGACACCTCCGACGGGATAATAGTGATAGCCGCCACCAACCGGCCGGACATCCTCGACCCGGCCCTCTTAAGGCCCGGCCGGTTCGACAGGCAGATATTCATCCCCAAGCCCGACGTAAGGGGCAGGTACGA
>JAADCR010000060.1 GCA_013154375.1 Aquificota bacterium
TGCGTGAAAGGTTGGATGCGGGGGCGGGATTTGAACCCGCGACCTCCGGGTTATGAGCCCGGCGAGCTACCAGGCTGCTCCACCCCGCGTTCCGAGCCGAAGTTTTAATATAAACCTCCTCGGCCTAAGCGTCAAGACCTCAGCCGCCTTACGGCCTCGGCTAAGATAAAGAGCTCCAGAAGCAGTATAACCGAGCTTACGGCAAAAAGCAGGTAATCTCCTTTAAGGAAGTTGCTAAGCGCGTTTAGCAGCATAGCGTAGGTAGTTATAAACAGCACCAGCACCAGCGGCCAGAGCACGGGCCAAGTAGGCCTCCCTTCGCGCTTAAGGTAGAGGTACGACACAAGCAGGGCAAGCCCCGCCAGCAGCTGGTTGGCAGCACCGAAGACGGGCCAGAAGACCATCCCGCCCTTACCGCCCTCTTTAGAGAGTACCAGCGCCAGAGAGCTCAGCACCGCCACCGCCGAGGCCACCCACGCGTTGGTTAAAGGCTTTACGCGGTACACCTCGCCCAGCTCGTTTAAGATGTAGCGCTGAATCCGGACGCTCGTGTCCATGGTGGTGGCCGCAAAGAGCACCACGAGCGTAGCTATAACGGTCTTGGCCATAGAAGTAGGGACGCCTACGGCGTGAAGGAGGTTAGCCCCGCCTTCCACCACCGCTACGAGTGCCGAGGACTTAATCGCGTCCCAAGAGGCGTAAAGCTCCTCAAACCGGTGTGCCGAGAAGAGCGCCACGCCCGCCGTGGTGGCCACTATAACCGCCAGAGCCAGCGAGCTCTCGCCCAGAAAGCCCAAGTACCCTACCGTACGCGCGTCCGTCTCTCTGGCCAGCTGCTTGGCCGTCGTGCCCGAGGCCACCAGCGCGTGAAAACCGCTTAAAGCCCCGCAGGCTATCGTTATAAACAGAAACGGAAACAGCGGCGGAGCGCCCTCGGGCGAGGGGTTTACCGCCGGAGCGGCTATAGGCGGGTTAGCCACCAACGCCCCGAGGTACAGAAAAGCCAGAAGAACGAGAAGCTGGAGACCGTTTAAAAAGTCCCTCGGCTGGAGCAGCAGCCAGACCGGCAGCGAGGAGGCAAAAAAGGTGTAGGTAAAAAGTATCAGTATCCAGAGCATAACGGGCGAGAGGCCCAGCGCCCCGGCAATCCCGTCCAGCTTAACGGGAAAAACGCTCCCGAGCCACATCCCGAGGTAAAGCACCGCCAGAAAGACGGCCGTTAAAACCAGAAAGTTCACCCTAAACCTGTAGACGCTAAGGCCGAAGAGCACGGCCAGAGGCACCACGAGCCAAGCCGGCAGGACGCTCTGCGGGTACTTGGTAAACAGAACGGCTATAACGTAGGCAAAGACGGCGTTTACGAGCACCGCCAGCGCCAGCAGCAGAAACAGAAACAGCAGCCGTGCCCGCTCACCCGCGTACTCGCCCAGAATGGTGCCCACGGAGCGTCCGCCGTGTCTTATCGAGGTCACCAGCGCCGCAAAGTCGTGAACGGCTCCTATAAACACCGCCCCGAGCACGACCCACAAGAAAGCCGGCAGCCAGCCCCATATAACCGCTATGGCCGGACCTACTATGGGCCCCGCGCCCGTGATGGAGGTAAAGTGGTGGCCTAAAAGTATCCACTTGTTCGTAGGGACGAAGTCGACCCCGTCGTTGACCTCTTGGGCCGGCGTCTTCCGCTCGTCGTTAAGACCGAAAACCTTCTCGGCCAGATAGCGCGAGTAGACGAAGTACCCGAACGCGTAAACAGTAAAGGCTAAGAAAATTAAGAGGGACGCGCTCATGGCACTAAAATACTATAATTTAAACATAATGGAACTGCAGCTCATCCTCGTCCTGCTTATAGCCTTCCTCCTGCTCGGCCCCGAGGGCATGTTAAAGGTCGCCTCCGCCTTGGGCGAGCTTACGAGGAAGGCCCGCGAGCTGGTAGACCAGCTTAAGATGGAAGCCTACGCGGAGGAGCTAAACAAGAAAATTCTCCAAGAAGAGGAGGAGTTTAAGGAGGGTCTCCCGTCCGACATAGCCCAGCAGCTTAAAGAGGAGCTCGAGGGAGATAAAGATGAGCAAGGAAAGACTGCCCGAGATGCCTCTGACGGAGCATCTGAGGGAGCTAAGGTATAGGATTCTGCTCTCGCTCGGTGCCTTCTTGCTAGCCTCGGCCGTCTCGTTCTACTTCGCCCGGAGCGTCTTCGAGGTTCTCAAAAGGCCCGTAACCGAGTCGTACCCGGAGGTCGAGCTTATAACCCTCTCGCCCACCGAGCCGCTCTTTATTCTCATCAAGATATCCCTCGCCGTAGGCTTTATACTGGCCTTCCCCTTTATCCTTTACCAAGTCTGGCGGTTCGTCGAGCCGGCCCTCTACAGCCACGAGAAGAAAGCCTTTCTACCTTTAGCCCTGAGCTCTATACTGCTGTTTCTCCTCGGCGCCGCCTTTGCTTACTTTTTAGTCCTGCCGCTGGCGCTTAAGTTCCTGCTCGGGCTCGGCTTTACGCAGCTCTCGGCCACGCCGTACCTCTCGGTCGACACCTACGTAAGCTTCGTCCTTAAGATGGTTATAGCCTTCGGGATAGCGTTCCAGATGCCCGTGGTGCTGTTCGTCCTACAGAAGGCGGGTCTGGTAAGCCACGAGCAGCTCGTCCGCTTCAGAAAGTACTTTATCGTTTTGGCCTTCTTAATAGGTGCCGTCATAGCCCCCGACGTCTCTACGCAGGTACTCATGGCCGTGCCGCTCATACTCCTTTACGAGATTTCCATATGGCTCGGCAAGCGCGCGGCTAAAGAGAGGAAGAAGCCCGTCGTGCGGAACCTCACCTAAAGCCGGTTAACCACCAGCGTGCCGCAGCCGCCGAGCCTATCTTTTCTAAAGCGCGTCGAGAGCGTCACGCGCACCCCTTCGGACCTTAAAAGCAGAAAAGCCCGCTCGTACTCCTCGGCCGTGGGCGGCTCGAACGGGCCTACGCGGTTGTAGTAAAGCAGCGTCACGCCTACGCCCAGACGCTTGGCAAGCGTCGCCAGACGCCTAAGCTCCTCCTCCGAGTCGTTTACGCCTCTTAAAAGCAGGTAGCCCAAGCTCACCTTTTTTCTCTTTTTAGCGCTCAGGCGCGGCAGCTCGTCCTCGAGAAGCGCTATTAGCCCGTCCGGCGGGCCGGCCCCGGGCAGGAGGGCGCGCCGCTTCTCCTTATCCAACGCGTGGAGCGAGACGGTAACGCCCGCGTGCGGGAGGGAGAGAAGCTCTCTAAGGTGCTTTAACGGGCTGCCCACCGTGTAGAACGAGACCTTAAGCCCGCGCTCTTTAAGTCTAAAGAAAGCCTCTTTTACGCTCCGCCAGTTGGCCAGAGGCTCGCCTATCCCGGCCACGGCCACGCGCTTTACGGGCCTCTCCCGCGCAACGAGCTCGACCTGCTTAACTATCTCGTCCGCCCTTAAAGACCTAAAGAGGCCTTTAGAGCCCGAGGCGCAGAAACGGCAGCCCACCCTGCAGCCCACCTGCGTAGAGACGCAGAGCGTGTCGCCGCGGTAAAAGACCGCCTCCACCGCGAAGCGGTCTTCTAGCTCAAACAGGAAAAGCTCGTTAAGCTCTCCTTTAATCTTCTTTGTCAACCTCATGGTCGGCCTCTTCCTCTCCTCGGACGCAGCACTCGCAGCGGGCGCACAGCTCCACGGCCTTCTCGTAACCCTTAGGCAGCAGCTCGGAGGCCGGCAGCTCGAGCTTCTTACCCTCTCCGTCTTCAATTAAAACCAGCTGTCTGAGCGGGTCAACCTGTAAGAGCTTTACCTCTTTACCCCCGTAACAGAGCGTGCTCTCCTCTTCGGGAAATAGGTACTTAAGCGCGTAGTTACTCCGCTCAAAAGCCATGCAGCAGACGAGCCGTCCGCAAGGGCCGGTAAACTTCGAGGGCGAGAGCGGCAGGTTCTGGAACTTTATGTCTTTAAGCGATATAGACTTAAACCCTTCGCCGAAGACGCTGCAGCAGGTCTCGCGCATGCACCGGCCCACCCAGCCCATCATCTGGACCGCGTCCCTTACGCCTACCTGTCTCATCTCTATCCGGCGCTTAAACGCCCGCGCGAGGTCCCTCACGAGCGCCCTGAAGTCTACGCGCTCCTCCGCAAGATAGTAGAAAAAGACCTTCTTCCGGTTAAGCGGGACGTAGGCCTTAAGCAGGTGCATCTCCAGACCGTGCTCTTTTATCTTCTCCTTTGCCACCTCGTAAGCCCGTTTGCTCTCTTTCTCGCACAGCTCGTAGCGCTTAAGGTCTCTCCGCGTAGCCGGACGGACGAAGCGCGGCCTTAGCGGCGTGCTTGCCGGCTCTTTGGACGGGCCGAGCACCACCGCGAGGTCTTCCCCCTTCTCCTCGTCAAAGACCACCACCTTCTGCCCCCTTCTCAGCCTGCCTCTGGGCTGCTCGAGCGTAGCGACTTTGTTCGTGTCGAGGTACCTAACCTTTACGAACCTCACGAGAGAACCTCCTTTAGCTTAAACAGCCAGAGCGGAGCGTTTACGCCGCGCGCCAGACCCTCTTTAAACAGACTCACCGTCTCGAGCGCCCGGGCCGCCTTCTCGCTGCCCTTTTTCGCTTGCTCTTCCAGCAGCGCCTCGAGCAGCTCTAAAAACAGCCTCTTGTCTTCCGTCTCGAGCTTCTCAAACTCTTGAGCAAGAGTATAAAGACGCGCCTTCGGCGCGTTAAGAAAAGTCTTTACCGCCTCAAGAAGCGTCCGCTTCTCTTTTAAGAGCTTAGCCCGCTTTACGCTACCGCGGGCCAGCTTAGCAAGCTCGGGCTCCACGCCCGCCAGACGGGCCACCTCTTCGTCCGTAAAGCCCTTAAACTCTACCGGGAAGGTCCTCGAGACTATAGTAGGCAGCAGCGCGCTCTTAGACGGAGCGGTGAGGATAAAGTGCGTGTCGGGCGGAGGCTCCTCGAGCGTCTTTAAAAGCGCGTTAGCCGCCTGACGCGTCATAGCGTGTGCGTCGTCTATAATTACCACTTTCCTGCCCGTCACGGGCCTTCTCGAGACGAACTCCTTTATCCCCCTAATCTGGTCAATCTTTACGTAGCTGCCCGAGGGCACCACCACCGCGAGGTCCGGGTGCTCACCCATAAGGTACAGAAAACTCTTTCTGCCTTCCTTCTCCTCGTAAACGGTAAAGGGCTCCAGCTCTCCCTTCTCGAGCGCCTCCCTAAGCTCCTCTACGGGCCTGCAAGGCCCGTCTTTACACAGAAGACGGCCCGCCAGCTTAAAGGCGGCGTAAGTTTTCCCGCTCCCTTCTCTGCCGTAAAAGAGCAGCGCGTGGGGCACCCGCCCGGAAGAGAGGAGCTTCTTTAAAAAAGGGTGCTCCATAGAACTTAGCTTAAGGCCTCCCGGCGGCTTCTGCAGCTTTAGCGCTCTCTTTTTTAAAAACTTGACACCAACTTACTAAATTTTTATTCTATATCTTGATAAAGAACTGCGGGAGGTATCCGTCATGGCCGAGAAGAAAGAGAAGATAATAGGGATAGACCTCGGGACTACCAACTCCGTCGTGTCGGTGATGATGGGCGACGAGGCGGTCGTCATCCAGAACCAAGAGGGCTCGCGTCTTACGCCCTCGGTCGTCTCGTGGACCAAAGAGAAAGAGATACTCGTCGGCGACCCGGCCAAGCGGCGCGCCGTCTTAGACCCCGAGAACACCGTCTACGAGAGCAAGCGCTTTATAGGCCGCAAGTACGACGAGGTTAAGGAAGAGGCTAAGCGCGTCTCGTACAAAGTCGTGCCCGACGAGAAGGGCGACGCGGTCTTCGACATACCCAACGCCGGGAAGAAGGTCCGTCCCGAGGAGGTGGGCGCGCACGTACTTAGGAAGCTCAAGGAGGCCGCGGAGGCTTTCTTAGGCGAGCCGGTTAAAAAGGCCGTCATAACGGTACCGGCTTACTTTAACGAGCGTCAGCGTCAGGCCACCAAGGACGCGGGCAAGATTGCGGGCTTAGAGGTGGTCAGGATACTGAACGAGCCCACCGCCGCGGCCATGGCTTACGGTCTGCACAAGAAGGACAACGTCCGGATACTCGTCTACGACTTCGGCGGCGGCACCTTTGACGTGTCCATTCTCGAGGGCGGCGAGGGCGTCATAGAGGTTAAGGCTACGGCGGGCGACACGCACCTCGGGGGTGCGAACATCGACGAGCGGATAATGGACTGGCTTATAGAGGAGTTTAAGAAGGAGACGGGCATAGACCTGAGGAAAGACCGGACCGCCCTCCAGCGGCTTAAAGAGGCCGCCGAGCAGGCCAAAAAAGAGCTCTCGTTTAAGCTCGAGACCGAGATTAACCTGCCGTTTATAACCATAGACCCGAACACCAACCAGCCTCTCCACCTGCAGAAGACGCTCACGCGTGCACGGCTCGAGGAGATGATAAAAGACCTCGTGGAGCGGACCATAGACATCGTCAAGCAGGCTCTCGAGGACGCCAAGCTGAAGCCCGAGGACATAGACGACGTAGTGCTCGTGGGCGGCTCTACGCGGATACCGCTTGTACAGCGCCGCATTAAGGAGTTCTTCGGTAAAGAGCCGCACAAAGGGCTGAACCCCGACGAAGTGGTGGCCATGGGCGCGGCCATACAGGCGGGCGTGCTCTCGGGCGAGGTTAAAGAGATTGTGCTCGTCGACGTTACGCCTCTCTCGCTCGGCGTAGAGACCTACGGCGGCGTGATGACGGTTCTAATCCCGAGAAACACGCCCATACCCGTAAGGAAGTGCGAGGTCTTCACCACCGCCCACGACAACCAGACCGAGGTTGAGATACACGTACTTCAGGGCGAGCGTCCGCTGGCTAAAGACAACAAGTCGCTGGCAAAGTTCTACCTTACGGGCATACCGCCGGCGCCCAGAGGCGTGCCCAAGATAGAGGTCTGCTTCGACATAGACGTCGACGGGATACTCCACGTCACGGCCAAAGACCTCGCCACGGGCAAAGAGCAGTCCGTAAGGGTAGAGATATCCTCCGGCCTTACGCCCGAGGAGATTGAGCGCATCATAAAAGAAGCCGAAGAGCACGCCGAAGAAGACAGGAGAAAGAAAGAGCTCGTCGAGGCTAAAAACGAGCTGGACCACCTGCTTTACCAGCTCGAGAAGGTGCTCAAAGAGTCCGGCGACAAGCTGCCCGAAGAGCTCAAGCGCGAGGCGGAGGCCGTAGTAGCCGAGGCTAAAAAGACGCTCGAGACGGCCCAGAGCGCCGAAGAGGTCCGTCAGGTAACCAAGAAAGTGCTCGCCGTCTCGGAGAAGATAGGCAAGACGCTCTACGGCCAGCAGCCCACTTCCTACAAAAAGGAGGAGGGCGGAGACGAGGGCGAGGTGGAGGCCAAGCCCGTTGATTGACCGCCCCGCCCGCCCTTAAAATCTTTTTATGCCCAAAGTAGCGGTACTTACGGGGGCGGGCATATCCGCCGAGAGCGGCATACCCACCTTCCGCGGGAAAGACGGCCTCTGGAAGCGCTTCAAGCCCGAGGAGCTGGCCACGCCCGAGGCCTTTTTTAGAAACCCTAAGCTCGTCTGGGAGTGGTACGACTACCGCCGTCAGCTTATAGCCAGAGCCGAGCCCAACGAGGGCCACAAGATACTCGCCCGGATGGAGAGAGAGCTTCCCGACTTTACGCTTATAACGCAGAACGTCGACGGGCTTCACCAGAAAGCCGGCTCGGAGAAGGTTATAGAGCTTCACGGCAACATCTGGAAAGTCCGATGCCTCAGCTGCGGCGCCGAGTACTACGACTACCGCGCCCCTCTGCCCGAGATACCGCCCCGCTGTAAGCACTGCGGAGGGCTCGTCCGTCCGGGCGTGGTCTGGTTCGGCGAGCCCCTGCCGCCCGAAGCGCTCGAGCAGGCCTTTAACGCCGCCCGCGAGAGCGACTACTTTATCGTCGTCGGCACCTCCGCCGTCGTCTACCCGGCCGCCCAGCTGCCCTTCGTAGCCAAAGAGTACGGCGCCACCGTAATAGAGGTAAACCCCGAGGAGACGCCCGTAACGCGGATAGCCGACCTCTCGTTACGCGAGAAGGCCTCCACCGGCCTTAAAAAAGTCTACGAGATGCTTAAAGAGCATGCTCAGGGATAGGGCGCGCCGCGTAAAGCTTCTCGTCTCCGACGCCGACGGCGTTCTTACCGACGGGACGCTGTACTACGGCCCCGAAGGCGAGCGGCTAAAGGCCTTCAGCGTCCTCGACGGCGTAGGCGTAAGCCTTATAAAGAGCCTCGGGATAGAGCTCGTCGTCGTAAGCGGCCGCTCCTCGCCGGCGTTAAAAAAGCGGCTCGAGGAGCTGGGCCTCCCTTACGAGCTGGGCGTAAAAGACAAGCTGAAGAAAGCCGAAGAGCTCTTAGCCGCCCGGGGGCTTAGCTTTGAGAGTCTCGCGGCCCTCGGCGACGACCTGCCGGACCTGCCGCTTCTTAAGCGCGCGGGCTTTGCGTTGGCGGTTCGTAACGCCGTGCCCGAGGTTAAGAAGGTAGCCCACTACGTTACGCGGCTCGAGGGCGGTAAGGGAGCCTTAAGGGAAGTGGCGGAGCTGCTGCGTGTTTTACTGGCTACTTAAAGCTTTCTTACCGGCGGCGCTGTTCGTTGCGGCGGTAGCCCTGTCGGAGCTCTACGTAAGGAGCTTTCTCACGCTCAAGACCGGCGGCAGGCTCGAGAGCGTAGTATACGGCGTTAGGATGGAGGTCCACGGTAAGGAAGGCCTCGAGTGGCTCGTCTTCGGTAAAGAGATGAGAAGCCTTAAAGACGAGGTGCTCCTCCGCGAGGCCGTACTTAGGACGGGCCCTTACACGATTCTGTCGGGCGAGCTCGTTCTGTACAGAACGCGTAAAAAGGCCGAGCTGAGAGAAGGGGTGGAGATGTTCGGTCCCGAGCTGTACTTAAAAACCGAAGAAGCGCTCGTAGACTTTAACAGCTCCACCGTAACGGGCGACGGGAAGCTCTACCTTAAGAGAAGCTCGAACGAGATAAGGGGTAGGGGCTTTAAAATAGAGTTTAGACCCTTCCGGGTAACTATTTATGAGGTGGAAAGCCTTCACCCTTCTTCTTAGCCTCGTAAGCTTAGCGCTTGCGGTCTCCATCACCGCCGAGGCGGACAGTTTAGAGTTTGAGAAAAACCGCCTCGTCTACCGCGGGAACGTAATTCTCACGCGTAACTCGTCTGTCTTAAGAGCCGACGAGGTCGTCATCCTGCTCGACGAGAACAACAAGCCCGTAAAGATAATAGCTAAAGGACGCGTACGCGTAAAAGAGAACGGCCGGAAGGCTTGGGCAAACTACGCCGAGTACGACCTGAAAAAAGGCGTTATAGTTCTGCGCGGCGAGGCTAAAATCGTAGAAGACGGGCGCGTGCTCGAGGCGGACGAGATAGTTATCTATCAGAAAGAGAACCGGCTCGTAGCTATAGGTAAAAAGCGGCGCGTAAGAAGCGTTTACGTAGAGGAGGAGAAGAAGTGAACAAGTCCGACATAGCCCGCGAGCTTGCGCGCAGAAAAGGCATCTCCATCCGTAAGGCCCGTCTGCTGGTAAACCTCACCTTTAAGGTCTTAAAAGAGGCGGTGCTAAGCGGCGAGAAGGTTGAGATACGCGGGCTGGGCACCTTTAAGCTCCACCGCCGTCCGGGCCGGTTCGTCCGCAACCCCCGCACGGGCATAGAGGTGTTCGTAAAGGAGCGCTACGTACCCCGCTACAAGATGGCCAAGTCGTTAAAACGGAAGCTCAATCAAGGGACGGTTGAGAAGACCGAAAAGGCCCGGGAAGCGCGTTAGAAGCCCGTAGTAAGCGAGGTTAGCCCCCCAGTGCGCCAGCACCGCCGCCCACAGACTCCCGCTCTTTCTGTAAAGAAAGCCGAAAAGCAGCGACGGGAAAAAGGTAAGCAGCGCGTTCAGGCTGCCCCAGTAGACGAAGTGTGCCAGAGCAAACAGGGCCGAGACGGCCGCGTTTGAGTAGTACCTCATAAGGTAGCCCCGGAAAAACAGCTCCTCGGCAAAGGCCACCCCCGCCTGTTTTAACGCAAAGCCCGGGCAGCCCCGGTACAGAAGCAGACCCGCAAACAGGAACGGTGCGCCCGTGATAAGACCGCGCTTGTGCCGCTTTAGCCCCAGCTCGCGCTCGTCGTAGAGAAAAAGAGGGAGCACCAGTACCGCCGTGGGCAGCCACTCGTAGCCCGTCTTTTTAGCCGCAAGCAGGGTAAAAAGCAGAAGCGCGTACAGAAGCAGCGGGCTCACAGCACCTCCTTAAGAATCTCCACCCCCTCGAGCGCCTGCTCCTCTGTTAAGATAAGCGGCGGCAGCAGACGGACCACCCGCTCGGCCGTGCAGTTTACGAGCAGGCCCCGCTCTAAAGCCTTAAGCACCACCTCTTTACACGGGTAAGGCAGCTCTATCCCGAGCATAAGACCCCGGCCCCTTACCTCGCCCTTGTTCAGCTTTTTCAGCTCTTCTTTTAGTAAGGCCCCGACCTCGCGTACGCGGGGGAGAAGCCCGGAAACCTCTTTTACGACGGTAAGGCCGGCCCTGCAGGCCAGCGGGTTGCCGCCGAAGGTCGAGCCGTGCGAGGAGGGCTTAAAGGCGAGAGCCACCTCCTCGCGCGCCAGCGTGGCGCCTATGGGAACCCCTCCGCCCAGCCCTTTGGCCAGCGTTATAACGTCGGGCCTTAAGACCGTCTGCTCGTAGGCGTAAAAGCTGCCCGTCCGTCCCACGCCCGTCTGCACCTCGTCCACGATAAGGAGAAACTTCTCTCTTTCGCGGAGCTCCGCCAGCGCCTCTATAAACTCGGGAGGCAGCTCCCTAACGCCCCCTTCCCCTTGTATAAGCTCTACGAGTACGGCCGCCGTCTCTTCGTCCACGGCCTTTCTAAGCGCCTCGGGCTCGGGCGGGACGTACGTAAAGCCCTCCAGCATAGGCTCGAAGCCTTCGTGGAGCTTAGGCTGGCCCGTGGCCGAGAGGCTCCCGTACGTGCGGCCGTGAAACGAGCCTAAGAGCGTGACGAACTTCCAGCGGTTGACGCCCCTCTCGCGCCAGTACTTGCGCGCCAGCTTAAGCGCCGCCTCTACGCTCTCTGTCCCGCTGTTACAGAAAAAGACGCGGCCGCGCGTCCAGAAGCGGGTAACCAGCTCGCGCGCCAGCTCCTCCTGCCAAGGGTTCTCGTATAGATTTGAGACATGGAGCAGACGGTCCGTCTGCTTTTTAAGCGCTTTAACCAGAGCCGGGTGGGCGTGCCCGAGCGAGCAGACGCCTATGCCCGACACGAAGTCTAAGTACCTTTTCCCCTTCTCGTCGTAAAGGTACGCTCCTTCGCCGTGAGTAAACGAGACGGGTAGCCTTAAGTAGTTGGGCATCAGGTAGCTCACGGCCTTCCCACCGGGTAGTACTCAAACCCGAGCGACCTTACCTCTCCGGGCTCGTAGACGTTCCGCCCGTCTACTATAACGGGCAGCTCCATAAGCTTCTTAACCTTTTTAAGGTTAGCCCTCTTAAACTCGTCCCACTCGGTAAGAATTAACAGCGCCTCGGCACCCTTTACCGCCTCGTACGGGCTCTGGCAGTACTTAAGCCGCTCACCCTCGGCAAAGACCTTTTTAAAGTTCTCCGTAGCTTTAGGGTCGTAAGCCCGTATAAAGGCTTCCTCTTCGAGAAGGCGGCGGACTACGCGCAGCGACGGCGCCTCCCTTATGTCGTCCGTGTCGGGCTTAAACGACAGACCCCAGACGGCCACCTTTTTACCCTTAAGCACCCACAGCGCCTCTTTAAGCTTACTTAAGAGCCTGTCTACGCGCTCCTCGTTAACCTTTAAAGCTCCCTTAAGTATCTCGGCGTTAACGCCGTGCTCTTCGAGCGTCTTTATAAAGGCCTTCGTGTCTTTAGGCAGGCAGCTGCCGCCCCAGCCGAGACCCGCCTTAAGGAACTCTTTACCTATCCGCTTGTCGTAGCCCATCCCTTCGGCCACGCTCTCAACGTCCGCCCCGACCTTCTCGCACAGGTCCGCCACCGCGTTTATAAACGATATCTTCGTGGCTAAAAAGGTGTTCGAGGCGTACTTTATTATCTCGGCGCTCGCCGGGTCGGTAAACAGGATAGGGTAGCCCTTCTCCGTTATGGGTTTGTAAACCTCGTCCAGAAGCGCGCGGGCGCGCTCGCTCTTAACGCCCACCACTATCCGGTCCGGCTCTAAAAAGTCTTTCACCGCGTGCCCTTCCCTTAAAAACTCCGGGTTAGAGGCCACGTCGAAGGGCAGCTCCTTGTCCTTAAGGTAGAGCCTTACGGTCCGCTCCACGCGCGCGTGCGTACCTACCGGGACGGTGGACTTGTTTACCAGCAGCTTGTAGCCGTCCATGTACTTAGCCGTCAGACGGGCCACCTCTTCCACCTGAGAGAGGTCCGCCGAGCCGTCGGGCAGGGAGGGCGTGCCTACGCATATAAAAATAACTTCCGAGAACTTTACCCCCTCGCGCAGGTCCGTCGTAAAGTCGAGCCGTCCCGCCGAGAGGCCCTCTTTTATTAGCTCCTCGAGGCCCGGCTCGTATATAGGCGAGACGCCGCGCCGCAGAAGCTCCACCTTCTCGGCCAGCTTCTCGACCACCAGCACCTCGTGGCCTAAGTGGGCAAACGCGGCGGCGGAGACGAGACCCACGTACCCGCCGCCTATCACCGTCAGCTTCATGGTAAAAAGAGTATTTTACATACCCAACGCGTAAGAGCTAAATTTAAACACATGTACACGCCCCA
>JAADCR010000003.1 GCA_013154375.1 Aquificota bacterium
CGGTGGCGGTAGTTTCGATGCTGGTGGCTTTAGGCGGCATATGGCTTGCTTGGGCGGTGTACGTAAAAAGGCTCGTCGACTACGAGCAGCTTTACCAGCGCTTTAAGCCCCTTCACACCCTCTTTAAAGAGCAGTTCTTTACCGAAAAGCTTTACCACAAAGTTTTAGCCAGAGGCTACCTCGAGCTTTCGAGGCTGCTCTACAGGGCCGTGGACCGCGAGGTTATCGACGGGTTTATAAACTTCTTGTACGAGAAGTTTTTCGTGTTCGTAAAGGCGCTCTGGAAAAGCCTCGACATTAAGGTTATAGACATACTCATACACGAAGTGGTTATAACGGCCGTAAGGGTAGGCAGGTCTGCCCGTCAGCTCCAGACGGGTCTGCTTAACCACTACGTACTCTTTATGGTGCTCGGGACGGTGCTCGTTTTAGGCGTTATGCTCTTCGTGCTGGACCGTATGTAAGGGGTGGTTAAGATGGAGAGGGTAGAAGCGGCCTTCCCGTTTATCTCGTTAAGCATGCTCTTTCCCGTCGTTTTCGCTTTAGCGGTGGGTCTTGCCCGGGAGCTCTACGCGCGCTATCTGGCGCTCGTAGGTACGGCTCTTACCTTTCTGCTCTCGCTGGTGGCCGTAGCACACTTCGACTTCTCTAAGGCGGACGCGGTCCAGCTGTACGAGGAGTACGCCGTACTGCCCGAGCTGGGCGTTAAGCTCGCCTTGGGCGCCGACGGGCTGTCGCTGCTTATGTACTTCCTTACCACGCTTATCTCGCTCGTGGCGGTCGTATGGTCCGTGGGCGACGAGAAGGTCAGCTACCGGCTTAAAGAGTACTTTATAGCCTTTCTCCTTACCGAGACCTTCGTTATAGGCGTCTTTACGGCCTTCGACCTTATCGTCTTTTACGTCTTTTACGAGCTTACGCTGCTGCCGATGCTTTTCGTTATAGGCATATGGGGCTACAAGCTTAGGCTTTACTCGGCTTACAAGTTCTTTATATACATATTCGTCTCGTCTCTCTTTCTTCTTCTCGGGATAGCGTCCCTTGCGGTCTACCACTACAAAACGAAAGGCTACTTTACCTTTAGCTACTTTGAGCTTTTAGGCCTACAGATGCCTTTAAGCTTCGAGCTGTTTACGTTTCTGCTGTTCTTTATAGCCTTCGCAGTAAAGACGCCCATAGTGCCGTTTCACACGTGGCTGCCCGACGCGCACGGCGAGGCCCCCACGGCCGGCTCAGTGGTTCTGGCGGCCGTACTACTTAAGATGGGCACTTACGCGCTGCTTAGGTTTAACGTAGGCCTGTTTCCCGAGGCTACCAAGCTGCTCGCTCCCTATCTGGTAGCTTTAGGCATCTTCTCCATAGTTATGGCCTCGTGGATGACCATATCCCAGACGAACGTTAAGCGTTTCGTCGCTTACTCTTCCGTATCTCACATGGGCTTCGTGGTTACGGCTATGTTCCTGCTTAACATGGAAGGGTTAAGGGCTTCCGTTATAGAGATGTTTGCGCACGGGCTTACGAGTGCGGGCCTGTTTATGGTAGCCGGCTTTATATACAACCGGCTACACACTTTTAACTTCCGCAGTCTAAAAGGCGCCATAAAGTTTATGCCCCTCTTTGCTACCGTCACGGCCGTTATAGCTTTCTCCGCTATGGGGCTGCCCGGCGGCTCTTCCTTCTGGGGCAAGTTCCTAACCGTTCTGTCGGCACGCGAGCACTCTACGCTCCTTGCCTTTGCCGTGGTAGCCGCCGCCTTCTTCAGCGGCGCTTACGTTCTTTACTTTTTAAAAACGCTCTACTTAGACACGAAAGAAGAGAGCGTGCTGGTCCACTTCCGAGACTTAGAGGGTGCACCTCTGGTGGCCTTCGCCATGATTCTCCTGCCCGTAATTGCGGTAGGTCTTTTCCCCTTCGTCTTTTTCGCCTTCTTCGAGGCGAGCCTAAAGCTACTCTTAAAATTAATAGGGCACTGAGGGAGAGAGAATGAGCTTAGAGCAGCTTGTAGGTACGGTGGAGCTGCCCGACCTTAGGAAGTTCTTACCCGAGTTTATACTTCTCGTTCTTGCCTTTACGCTCTTTACGCTCGAGCTGACGTTTAAAGGAGAGAAGAAGCGGAGACTTCTTTTAACGGTAAGCTACGCGGGCTACGCGCTCGTTCTTCTCTCTCTCTTCGTGCCTTGGCGGCACCCGGGAGACACTTTTTACGCCAGCTTTACCAACGACGCGCTCGCCGTTACGGTAAAGCTCTTCGCCACGCTTCTAACCATGGCCGTGCTTGCGTTTGTGAACGCCTACTACCGGCACTTCCGCTCCTTTTACGGTGAGTTTTACTACCTTTTGGCCTTCACGCTCTTAGGCGTCTTTATACTGGCTTCGTCTTACAACCTCGTGATACTTTACGTAGCCCTCGAGCTCGTCTCGGTAGGCTTTTACGTCCTTACGGCCCTTTTTAGAGGCTCCACGGCCTCAAAAGAAGGCGCGTTTAAGTATCTGGTTCTCGGCGGTCTGTCGATAGCCTTAGCTTCTTACGGCGCTGCTTTTATGTACGTTTACGCCGGCAGCCTCGACCTTAGGGAAATCTTGTCTTACGAAGGGCAAGACCTCCACTACCTCATTTTAGGTTTGGTGTTTTTTCTAATAGGCTTTGCCGTAAAGATAGGGGCGGTGCCGTTTCACTTCTGGCTGCCCGACGCGTATCAAGGTGCACCTACGCCCGTTACCGCCCTTATGGCTTCCGTGGGTAAGCTCGCCTTCTTTATACCGCTGCTGCGCGTAATGCCTCTGGTTCAAGAAAAGTTCTCCGTCGTCTGGACCGTAACCGTAGGCGTTATAGCCGCACTTACCATGCTCTTCGGTAACTTCGTTGCGTTGGTACAGAAAGACGTTAAAAGGATGCTCGCTTACTCGTCCATAGCCCACTCGGGCTATCTCCTTGCAGCAGCGGCGGTAGCCAAAGAGCTCGGCATGAAAGCCCTACTTTACTTCTTACTCGTTTACGGCGTTATGGCCGCGGGCTCTTTCTTGGTTCTGGCGCTTCTCGAGAGGGGCAGAGGCTGGAGGAATGAGCTCGAGTACTTCTCCGGTTTAAGGTTTACGCTGCCGGCCGTGGCGTTTGCCTTCTTTATATACCTCATAGCCCTCTTAGGCGTGCCGCCCACGGCGGGCTTTGCCGGGAAGGCGTTAGTTTTTATGGCCCTGTCGTTTGACGAGCTCTGGTGGCTGGCCTTCGTTATGATTCTCTCCACGGCCGTCTCGACGGGTTACTACGTAAGGCTCGTCGTTTTAATGTTTATGAAAGAGCCCGTCGTAGAGACGGGCCGGCCCGTAAGTGCGGCCGCCGAGAGGCTTTCTTTAGCCCTTACCGCTTTAGCGAGCGTGCTGCTCGGCGCCCTGCCCGGGCTAATATGGTTCTTAATAGAGGCCTCCGTGGCCAGCATACTCGGGAGGTAGACGATGGGCTACTTCTGGATACTCGTTTTTGCTTTTATACTGGTTCTACTCGGTCTGGTGCTCATATCGCTTAACTCGCTCTTAGGCCCCCGTCAGCCCCAGATATACGAAGACTACCCTTACGAGTGCGGCGTCCCGCTGTACGACAAAGACGCCCAGTCTACCTTCCACCAAGGTTACTACCTTCTGGGTCTGCTGCTTCTGCTTTTCGACATAGAAGCGGCCTTTCTCTTCCCTTGGACCGTCGTCTACCGCTACTTGGGGGTTTTCGGCTTTATAGAGATGTTTATCTTTATCTTCATCCTGACCTACGGTCTTCTCTTTGCGTGGGTAAAGGGAGCTCTCAACTGGCAGTTTGAGATTGAAGAGATTTAACGAGGTTAACCTCGTTCTTTCGGGCGGGGCGGCGCGCGGGATAGCTCACCTTGGCGTCCTACAGGCGCTTAAAGAAAAAGGTATAAAGGTCAAGCGCGTAAGCGGCGTAAGCGCGGGTGCCATCGTGGCCGTGCTGCTGGGTGCCGGCTACGAGCCGCTCGAGATTCTGAAACTCGTAAAGGAAGTTAGGTGGTTAAACCTCTTTAAGTTTAAGCCGCCCGGCTTAGGGTTTATCGGCTGGGAGAAAGCCCGTAGTTTTTTTAACGAGCTCGTAGCTGCGAAGAGGCTCGAGGAGCTGAGTCTGCCCGTAAACCTCTGCGCGGTGGACCTACTTGAAGGGAAGCCTCTTTACTTCTCGGAAGGCCCTCTTCCGGAGCTTCTTTTTGCCAGCTGTGCCATACCGGGCGTGTTCGAGCCCGTCCGCTACCGGAGGCGTCTCTTGGTCGACGGCGGCCTTATGAACAACTTACCCGTAGAGCCTCTGGAAGGCTATCCCGAGCCCGTCCTGTGCGTCGACGTTCTGCCCGTCTCTAAAGAGAAGCGCGTAAACAACTACTTCCAGCTGATTATAAGGAGCTTCTTTCTCGCCGTCAGGGCTAACTCGGAGAAAAGAAGACGCTACTGCGACTTTCTCGTCGAGCCGCCCGTGCTCAGCTTCTCACCGCTCGACGTTAGAAAGGCCGACGAGCTTTTTAAGGTAGGTTACGAGGCGGCTTTAAAAGCCCTCCCGGACTAAAGAGGCTTTCCCGGAGCTGCCGTAAAGGCGGATGCGCCGCTTTACCATCTCTTTAACCCGCTCGGTAGCTTCGCGGAGAAACTCCCTCGGGTCTACGGTTTTTCTCTTCTCGTTTAGAGCCTTCCTTAGGCCGGCGCTCCAAGCCAGCCGGAGGTCTACGTCCGTGTTTACCTTGTTTATCCCCAGCTCTACGGCCTTTTTAAGCTCCTCGTCGGGTAGACCTTTGGTTTTCGTAAGCTCGCCGCCGTAAGCGTTTACCTCCTCCACGAGCTCCTCGTAAACGCCGCTCGCGCCGTGCAGAACCAGCGCAACCCCCGTAAGCCTTTTTACCTCTTTAAGACGCTGGTAGTCGACGGCGTGCTCTCCGCGGAACTTAAATATCCCGTGTGCCGTACCTATGGCCGGTGCCAGCGCGTCCACGCCCGTCTGCTCAACGAACTCCTTAGCCTGCAGCGGCTCGACCAGCAGACAGCCCTCCTTTTTACCGGCCTCCACGCGCCCCAGCTCGGCCTCCACCGCCACGCCCAGCGGTGCACAGAGCGAGACGACCTCACGCGTCACGCGCAGGTTCTCCTCAAAAGGCCTGTCCGAGAGGTCTATCATCACCGAGGTGTAGCCGTACCTGAGAGCCAGCTTCACCGCATCTAAGCTCTTACCGTGGTCCAGATGTAAGGCAAAGGGGATAGAGTACTTCTTCTCCACCTCTTTAACCATGCCGGCCAGATAGTCTATGCCTGCGTACCTTAAGGCGTTCTCGCTCGTCTGTAGAAATACGGGAGCCTCTTCCTCTTGAGCCGCTTCGAGGATAGCCTTCAGAAACTCCATGTTGTTGAAGTTAAAAGCACCGACGGCAAAGCCGTAGTAGTTAGCCGCCTCGAAGAGAAGCTTACCGCTTACCAGAGGCATAGAAAGAAGTTTACTAAAATTACTGGTATGAAAGTAGGCTTCGCGGGGTTAGGAAACTTAGGCAGGGCTATAGCCGAGCGGTTAGCCTCCCAAGGCGTAGAGCTCGTTCTATGGAACAGAACCTTAGACAAAGCTAAGGAGCTGGCGCGCCAGCTCAACTGCGAGTGGGTGAAAAAGCCCAGACAGCTACCCGAGAAGGCGGACCGCATAATCGTTATAGTCTTCGACTCGAAGGCATCCGAAGAGGTTATCTTCGGTACCGACGGGATAGCCGAAGGGCCCATAGAAGACAAAACCGTCTTGGACCTCACGACAAACCACTTCGAGTACGTGCGGGAGGCCTTCAGAGCTCTAAAAGAAAAAAAAGCCCACTACTTAGACGCTCCCGTTCTCGGGAGCGTAGTACCCGCCTCTAAGGGCGAGCTTACCTCGCTGGTGGCCGGCGAGGAAGAGGTCTTTAAAGCCAACGAGGCTCTTATACGCCTCTACTCTAAAGCCGTCTACTTCTTAGGGGAAGCGGGCAAAGCTACCGAGGCTAAGCTTATTAACAACGTCGTTCTGGGCGGCTTTATGGACCTGCTGGCCGAAGCGCTGGCTCTGGCCCAGAAAGCCGGCATAGGTAAAGAGACGATGCTCCGCATTCTCGAAGACGGTGCGGGCAGGTCTTACGTTCTCGAAGCCAAAAAGCAGAAGCTGCTGAGCGAAGACTTCTCACCCCACTTCTCGGTCGACCTTATATACAAAGACCTCGGTTACGCGCTTGACCTTCTTGCAAAGCTTAAGAGCTTCTCTTTTAGCACCGCCGCCCTTAGGGAAACTTACGGTCTTGCCCGGAGTAAGGGTCTGGGTAAGCTCGACTTCTCGGTACTCTACGCGCTCTTTACAGAAGACCTTTCGTAGAGGGGAGCTCGTCCCCCTCTACCTTTACCGCCTCCCTTAAGGCGAGGGCGAAGGCCTTAAAGCAGGCCTCGGCCACGTGGTGGAGCAGCTTACCTTCTAAAACTTTAAGGTGGAGCGTGGTACCGCTCTCAAGGGCGAAACCTTTAAAGAACTCCCATATAAGCTCGAAGTCGAACTCCGTAATCTTCCCTCTTAAGTTTTTATCGTCGTAAAAAAAGAGGGGTCTGCCCGAGAGGTCGAGCGCGCACATAACGAGCGCTTCGTCCATGGGCACGACGGACCAGCCGTAACGCTTTATCCCCCTCTTGTCGCCCAAGGCCTGCCTAACGGCCTGCCCGAAAACTATACCGCAGTCTTCCACCGTGTGATGGTGCGAGACGTGCACGTCGCCTTCGGCTTTAAGCTCGAGGTCGAGCTTAGCGTGGCGGGCGAGCGTCTCGAGCATGTGGTTAAGAAAACCTACGGGCGTAGAGACGCGGTAGCTACCTCTCCCGTCGAGGTTTAGGTAAAGCTCTATACTCGTCTCGCGCGTCTCACGCTTAACGCGTGCCTCCCTCATGGACTGTTATGTTACCCCATCTCTTTAACGAGCTTGTGTATCTCGCGGAAGTTTATGTCGCCGGCCAGCACGTACCGCTTACCCTCGTACTCAAACCTTTTGGCGACGGTTATGCAGAAGTCGTCCGTCGCTTTTGACAGGTATATGTCCGACACGTAGGCGCCCTTCTGCATCGTCTCGGTAAAGTACGGCCGGTCGCTCCTGTCCGCCCCTTTCTTTCCTTGAGCCACGAAGTAGTTTACGGAAGGGTTTACGACGTTGTTAGAGACCTGAAGCCCGCGCGCACTTATTACGTAAAACAGCTCAAAGTACGGGAAGCGTTTAAACATGTCGTAGAGCGTAAGCTCCCACAGGTCCTGAGGCGTCCGCTCTATCTCGCTTACTATGCGGCTAAAGTCGTTAAGAATCTTCTCCTTTATGTTGTGCATAAGCGTCCGTTTAGGGTCGTGCAGCGCGAGCTTAAGCTGCTGCTTCATAAGCACGAAGGCGGGACTGTTTATCTTAAACACGCGCTCCTTGAGCTCCTTTATTTTTTTGTACAGGCTCTCTTGAGAAGAGAATGGCTTTAAGCTGACGGCTATGCCGTAGAGGCTAAGCGGCGGTCCGCTCTCGATAAACAGCTCGAGCTCTTTAAAAAACTCGTCAAACAGCTCTTTTACTTTTTCTTCGGAAGGCTCGTCCGCCGAGAGCAGCCAGACCTCCTCCTCGTGCTTCTCCAGCTCTCCCTTAAACAGCTCCTGCGCGTCCTCGGCCAGTACCTCTAAAAGTGCGCGCGCCTTCTCCCAGCCCAAGAGCTCCTTAAGCTGCTTCAGGTTCTTTATCCCGAAAAGGTAGAGGAAGCTCTCCGTGCCAAGCCGTTCCCTGAGCTGCTCTACGAAGGGAACGAGCTTGTCTTTAAACTTGGTAAGGTAGTGAAGGAGCACCTCGTACGTCAGAACGCCGAGGTACTTACCCTTTTTGTCGACCACGATAACGGGCTCTTTTATTACGGGCAGCAGCTCTATTATCCCTATAAGGCCTTCGCGCTCCGAGTCGAAGTTTTTAAGCCTTATGACCACCTTCCCGAAGTCACCGGCGATTAAGTCGTCGCGGCGGGCGGCGTAGACGTCGCGTTTAAAGACGAGCCCTATGGGCTTGCCTTCCTTTACGAGCGTTAGGTACTCGTAGACGCCGAGCTCGCGGAAGACGGTTTTTAGCTCTCTTAGCGTAAGGTCGTACGAGACGGTCGGCACTTGCGTGCAGACGTCCCTAAGGCTGAAGCTCCTCCTCTCCATACTCGTACCCTACGTTTTTAAAGTGGTGTACTTTGCCCTTATCTACCACCACGAGGTCCACGCGGAAAGGCTCGTCTAACAGCGCGTAAGCGCTCCTTACGACCTTTAAAAACTTTCTCTTGTCAAAGCGCTCCAGCCCCAGTCTACCGCCTTTAACCTCAACTACCACGAGCTCGTCACCGTCTTTTAATAGCAGGTCAATCTCTCCGTAAGGCGTCCGGAGGTTACGGCCTAAGAGGGTGTAGCCGACGGAAAGCAGATAGCTAAGGGCAAGCTCCTCGTAGTACCTTCCTCGCATAAAAGTAGAGGGGCCGGGGAGGCCCCGGAAGGGGTTTAGTGATAGCCGAGGCGCCTGAGGACGACTTCCCTGTAGCGCCAGAAGAGAGCGCCGAAGATAACGAAGTAGAGGATAACGGCAACGCCCATTATGGCGCGTTTGGTCTGCTCTTGGGGCGGAGGCGTGTTTACGGACTTAAGGTAAGCCACTACCTTAGCCGTCTCTTCTTTAGCCGAAGGCCCGGCAAAGACGGGGGGCATGGAGGTGCCCGGGAGTATCTCGTTGGGGTTTAGGATGAAGCGGTACAGGTAGCCCTCGCCGCGGGCTAAGTATATCGTCGAGAGGTCGGGCGGGACCTGGCCGAAGGAAGACTTAAAGCTCTCGAGCACCTCGTGAGCGAAAGCTTCGTAGACGTCGCGCGGAACGAAAAAGCGGTCCTTGTAGAGAACGCCGAAGCGGTAGACGGGCCGTCCGGCCGCCTGCTCTACTTTCTTCCAGCGCGGGTCTGCCTGCACGGGAGCGACGTATATCCCGTCGTACCTAAGCGAGTGGCAGCCGGCGCAGCGTTGGATAAACAGCTCCCTTCCCTCGTCGGCTATGGTCTTGCCCGACTTTTCGTCAACCTTCTTCCAAGGGTTCTCGATAATCTCCTTGACCTCTTCGTCCACCTCGTAGTGCTCGACGTGCTTAAAGGGGTTGTAGAACCAAAGGATGAAGAAGAAGACGAGGGTCGAGCCCCCGAAAATTATCGTCTTTATTACGCCCCACGGCGTCATTGCTCCTTACCTCCCTTAGCTTTATACCAGCCGTACTCAATGAACGAGATAATAGGCAGCGACAGGAAGAAGCCGAACACCACCGCGCCGAAAATCATACCCAGCTTAGCGTTAAGCGGGGTCGGCTCCATGCTGCCGAGAATGGTAAGCGCCATAGAGCCGTACATAAACGCCAAGAAGGCTACGAAGAAGAGCGGCCTCCTTCTGGCGCTCTTAAGCGGCGACCAGTCGAGGACGGGCAGTATGAGCAGGAACAGCAGGAGTGCGCTGAAGGCTACGAAGCCCCAGAACTTGGAGGGGATAGACCTGAAGACTTCGTAGAAAGCAAGCAGGTACCACTCGGGTGCGATGTGAGCGGGCGTCTTTAGGGGGTTAGCAGGCTCGAAGTTGTCGGGCGGGAGGAAGTGGCTTATGTGGAAGAAAACGAAGAAGAAGAAGATGGCTAAGTACCACATGGTGTAAGCGCCTTCTTTAAGCGTCATGTAGGGGTGGAAGGGTACGAACTTGTCCGGATGCTTTTTCTTGTCGTACTCTATGCCGTCGGGGTTGGATATGCCGGCGGCCCTAACGAGGTAGAGGTGTACGCCTACGAGGGCGAGCAGAAGTAAGGGGTATATGAGCACGTGCGAGCCGAAGACTCTACCTAAAGTGATGTCCGTAACCACGTAGCCGCCTTTCATCCAGAGAACTATCGTCTCGGCTATGGCCTTGAAGAAGTCTTTAAAGATAGGAGCGTCTGCAAGCGAGCCGGGTATCTCGGTGGTAACGATAAAGCCCCAGTACGAGAGCTGGCCCCAAGGTAGGAGGTAGCCCGAGAGGGCGGTAAGTATGAGAACGAGGTATATAAGCCAGCCTACTATCCAGACGAGCTCGCGGGGTTTTTTGTAGGCGTTGTAGTAAATGCCGGTAAACATGTGAAGGTAGATAATGGCCATAAAGAAGTTTGCGCCCGTGGCGTGGATGTGCCTAAACAGCCACCCGAAGGGTATCTCGCCCATTATGGTGTAGGTGGCGCTGTCGAACGCGTCGGCTATAGAGGGTTTGTAGTACAGAAGCAGTACCATGCCCGAGACTATCTGGATGACGAAGGTCACCAGAGCGAAAACGCCGAAAACGTAAGGGAAGGTGAGGTTCTTGGGCACCTTGTAGTCAATCATGAGGGACTTGTAAAGCTCCCTCACGTGTGCCCGTTCGTCTATCCAGTCGATGATGCGCTGGATGAGCCCCATGACCTAACCTCCTTATATGAGTTCTTGTACGAAACCTTTCTCGCCTATTATGAGCTTGTTACCCTCGAGCTTCTGCGGGGGTATAAACAGGGGTCTGGGTGGGGGTCCTGCGATAACGTCGCCGTAGGGCGTGTAGTAACCGCCGTGACAGGGACAGTGGAAGGTAGGCTTACCGCCGGAGGCTTCCTCGCCTTGAGGCTTCCAGAGGGGTATGCAGCCGAGGTGCGTACATATGCCCACGAGCGCGAAGACGGGATGACCTTTGAGAATCTCGTAGTTAGTCGTGCCTTTGCTGTTAAGCGCACCTTCTTTGAGCTTGTAGTCGTCGGCTTTAAAATCCTCGGGCAGGCGGATGACGAAGGTCGTCTTACCCTTCCACGAGGTGACCCTGACCTGCATGGGCTGGAGGTTGGATATGTCGACCTCTACCACCGCGCCTAAGGCGGCTATCTTGCTCGGCTCGAGCATGGCACGCACGAGCGGGTACAGCGCCGCTACGCCGCCCGCCGCGCCGAGAAGCCCGATGCCGAGGCTTATAAAGTCCCTCCTCGACGCTTCCATTGAACCACCTCCGCTGAGAAAGTCTCCCTTTATTTTAGCACGCGTATATTACCCTTTAGTCCGAAATTTCTTAGTCGAGTTTACCTAAGTAAGCTAGAAGGGCCGTAACCGCGGCGGGCGTTATGCCGTCTATGCGCGCGGCCTGTCCCACCGTAAGGGGACGGAACCTCTTAAGCTTCTCCCGCGCCTCGCGCGTAAGACCGGGCACCTCGTCGTAGTTTATGTCCGGCGGTAGAGGCGTGTCCTCGAGCTTTTTAAGCTTCTCGTTGAGCTTGCGCTCGCGCTCCACGTACGGCTCGTACTTAAGCTCTATCTCGACCTCTTCTTTAACGTACGGGTGCTCGGGCACGGGCAGACCGAACTCCTCTTTTACCTTGTCAAGGTCGTAGTGCATGGTCATAAGCGTGGCTACGGTGTAGCTCCTTTTTTCTCCGCCTATAGAGACGGTAACTTTCTCCTTTTTGTAGCGCTCTTTCCAGCTCTCGATTTCTTTAGCAAGCTCTTGAACGAGTCTGTACTGCTCGTCGGTGATAAGGCCAAGCTCGTGGCCGAGCTTGGATAGTCTCAGTATGGCGTTGTCCTGCCTTAGGTAGAGGCGGTACTCGGAGCGGGAGGTAAAGAGCCGGTACGGCTCGGTGACGCCCTTGGTGGTAAGGTCGTCTACCATAACGCCTATGTAGCTCTCGTCGCGCCGGAGGTATATAGGCTCTTTACCGAAGGCCCTGAGGGCGGCGTTTATGCCCGCTAAGATACCCTGTCCGGCCGCCTCTTCGTACCCGGTGGTGCCGTTAAAGTTACCCGCGTGGAAGAGGCCCCGTATCTTTTTCGTCTCGAGCGTGGGAAACAGCTCGGTCGGCGGTACCACGTCGTACTCTATGGCGTAGGCGGGCCGTATAAGCTCGACCTTCTCGAGCCCGGGGATGGAGCGGTACATCTCCCACTGGACCTCCTCGGGCAGGGAGGTAGAAAGCCCGTTAGGATAGACCTCTACCGTGTCGAGCCCTTCGGGCTCTAAGAATATCTGGTGACGCTCCTTGTCGGGAAACTTTACGACTTTGTCCTCGATAGACGGGCAGTACCTCGGGCCAATCCCCTTTATAAGTCCGCCGTATAGGGCGGTCCGGTGGAGGTTCTTCCTTATTATCTCGTGGGTCTTGGGTGTGGTGTAGGTGATGAAGCAGTCTACCTGAGGCTTGCCTTTCTCAAACCAGTAGCTGCCTACGGGCTCGGTCCAGAAGGAGAACTTGGGCGGCGGGTCGTCGCCGGGTGCCCGTTCGAGGTTAGAGTAGTCTATAGTCCGGCCGTCGAGACGGGCGGGCGTGCCGGTTTTAAACCTCAGAAGCGGGAAGCCGTGGCGCTTGTAAAACTCCGCCAGACCCTCGCTCCGGGGCTCGCCCATCCGTCCGCCTTTTATGACCTTGTCGCCTACGTATATAACGCCGTTTAAAAAGGTGCCCGTGGTTACCACGACGGCTTTGGTTTTGTACTCTACGCCTAAAGAGGTCTTTACGGCCGCTACGCGGCCGTCTTTAACCACTACGTCTACTACCTCTTCTTGCCGGATGTGAAGGTTCTCTTGGTTCTCGCAGACGCGCTTCATGTAGTCGCGGTAGCGCTTCTTGTCGGCCTGCGCCCTCGGGGACCAGACGGCTTTGCCTTTACGCGTGTTTAACATCTTAAACTGGATGCCCGCGTGGTCTATGGCCTTACCCATCTCGCCGCCGAGGGCGTCTATCTCGCGCACTACTATGCCCTTGGCTATACCTCCGATGGCGGGGTTACACGACATCTGGCCTATGGTGTCGGCGTTTAAAACGAACATGGCCGTCTTTGCGCCCATCCGTGCGGCGGCCAGCGCCGCCTCTATGCCCGCGTGCCCGCCTCCTATAACCACGACGTCAAACTCGTCCACCAGCATGGCAATTTATAGAATTTATGCCTATAAGTTAGTAAGGGGCCTTCAGAGAAACTGATAAAGCTCGTTGAAGATTTTCTAAACTCGGTTATATTAAATTTTTAGTTAAAACTTTAATAGGAGGTGGGTAGCCATGGCCGAAGAGAAGAAGGAGCTTAAAAAGAGCCCTGAAGAGCGGATGGAAGAGCTTAACCGTCAGCTCCGCGGCTACATGGCCCAGATTGAGGCCCTCAGGGCCGAGATAGCGGCCATTAACCAAGCCATAGCGGACCTCAGGCTCGCGGAAGCCACGCTCAGGGCCCTTAAGGAGCTGGGTAAAGGTAAAGAGATTCTCCTTCCCGTGGGTGCCACGGCGCAGGTAAAGGCCAAGATAGAGGGCGTAGACGAGGTCATTATGAGCATAGGGACGGGCATATCGGCCGTCATGTCCTACGACGAGGCCATAGAGAAGATAAGGAGGGAGATTACGGCGCTCGAGGCCCTCAGAAGGACGCTCGAGGAGGCCATAGCCGAGCTTTACAACCAGATTGAGGAGCTGCTCGAGCGCGTCAGGGAAGTCGGTAAAGAGGAGGCTCAGGCTCAATGAGGTACTTTCTGATATCCGCGCTGATAGCCTTGGCAGGCCTTATGGTAGGAGGCGGTACCGCCTCCTACCTTACTTACAACAAGCTAATAAGGCAGTTCCAGAACATACCCGGCTCGCCCATAATCCTGACGGCCGTTTACGACAAAGAGAAGCACATCCTGCTCTACACGATAACCAACCCCGGTACTACGCCCCTGACCATCGTCGAGAAAGCCCTCGTCTTTACGCCCGGTAAAGAGAGCAAAGAGCAGGCTTACATCCTGTCTAACATACCCGCCAACGTCGTGCTGCCGCCCCTCAGCACGGTGGTGGTGGAGCTAAAGCTGAAGGCCGAGACGGAGGAGCTCAAGCCGGGCGACGTGGTGGTGGCCACCTTTACCTACCAGCACCCGCTCTCGGACGACCTGTATACGGTAGTACACACCTTCGAGCACGGGCCTAAAGAGCAGAAGACCGAGCAGCAGGGGCAGAAGGAGGAGGCTAAATGAGGCTCCAGAGCATTTTCCAGTGGGGGCTTATAGCCCTTCTGGGCGCCCTCCTTATTTTCGCCTTTACGGGCATACTGGTAAGCGCGCTGGTGGCCTTCCTCTCGCCCGAAGGGCTGGCCTTCCTGCTGGGCTTTATCGGTGCGTGGGTGTTTGCCAACCGTCTGCTGTTCGGCTACGGGAGCTTTCTGCTCGCGGCCGAGGCTTATCTGGCTAAAGACGAGGTGAACTTAGAAGAGCTTAAAGAGAAGACGGGCGAGCCTAAGGAGCGGCTTGAGAACCTCTCGCCCGTAGCCCTCTTTGCCCTCTGGCTCCAGCACTTAGAGTACTTCCGTTACGCCTACTACGGTCTTTTTACGCTGCTTCTTATCCTTATGCTCCTGTCGAAGTTTAACCTTTTAGGTGCTTTAGCTTTAGGGAACTACCTCGAGGGGGCCTTCTGGGGCGCGGCGGTTATAACGCTTTTCGTCTTTGCCTTTGAGATTACGGCGGGCTACCTTATGGACCGCATAAGGAGCGAGAAGGGAGCGGCCCTATGAGGGAGCTGCCCCTCGAGGTGGCCCTCCGTACATTAGTTTTCGAGACGCTCGGCCGGCCGGAGAAGGAGCGGGAGTTTACCGTCGAGGACCTCCGGCGGTGGGGCTTTGACCTGCTGTATGGGAAGGTTAACGGTAGGCCGGCCTTTTTCGTCGGTAAGCTCGGCACCGAGGTAGGGGACGCGTGGGAGGAAGAGGGTAAGGCCTACGAAGTGGAGGAGGTGCTTTTAGAGCTCCCGCCTAAAAAGAGGCTGCTCGCGCGCGTGTTTACGCGTAACGGGACGGCCTTTTTAAGCGCTTACCTGCGGGAAGGCGAGCAGGACGAGGAGATTCTCCGTCTGCCCGCGGCCGAGCTGCTCTACGCGTTTTTCGTTAAGCACCACCTTCACCACCTTATAAACGCGCTAAAGAGCGTGGGGATAGTTACGGAGTTTTTCAAGCAGCGGGGGAGCGAGACGGTACCGCTGCCTTACGAGAAGCTCCCGCTCGTGGCGCGTGACTTTCTCGAGCGGGCTAAGCGCGTGGAGAAGATGGCCGGCTACGGGCGGGTGGCCCTCGCTTACTTCGGTAAGACGCGGGACAAAGACAACCGGTTCCGCGTCTCGTGGCTCCTGCCCACGGTGGCGCTTTTCGACTTAGAAGTTTCGGAGAAGGCCAACACCGCGCTGGGGGAGTTTAAGTGAGGCTGCTCGCGTGGAGCCCGGTCCTGCCCGAGGGCGGGCGGTTCCCGCGCCGCGAAGGCCGCCCGTTTCTGCCGGGCAGCGTGCTTAAGGAGGCCTTTAAGGACGCGCTCGTTTACTACGCGCTTAAAAAAGACGCGGCGCTGGCGCGCTCGCTGGCGCGCTTTTTAAAGACGCACAGGAAGACGAGCCTCTCGGCGCTTATAAAGACGGTGGAGCGGTCGGTGCTTGAGCGTTACGGCGGGCTGCTTGGCGGGCTTAAGCTGCCCGAGCGCGTGGAGCTGCCGCCGGAGGCGGTTGTTGAGCGGACCGTCGAGGTTTACGACCTTAGAAAGAAAGACTTTAAGGAGGTCTTCCGGAGTGAGGTCTTTTTAGGGGCGGCGGAGCTCGAGGGGGAGCTGCCGGAGGAGCTTAAGAGCGCCTGTCACTCGTACTGCGAGGCCCTGCTGCACGCCGAGCTTACCTTTCTCCGGGACCACCCGTTAGGCGAGCTTTTCCACCGTCAGCTCTCGAGCGAGATAAAGCGGTGGGAGTACCCGCTCAGGCTCGGCTTCTGGACTACGGCCCCCTTCGGGGGCCGTCTTTTCTGGTTCTGGAGTAACAAAGAGGTTAGAAACCGCGTCCGCAGGCTTTACGGGATAGACATCAGACCTTTTAGGGTAATATATCTACCGCGGGAAAAGCAGACCGCGGGATGGTCGGAGGTAAAGCAGGATGCTTGAGCGGCTCAGGAAAGTTACCGAGGTGCTTAAAAAGGCTCTTGAGTTTAAGGGCGAGGAGAAGGCAAAGCTGCGCGAGGAGAAGGTGGAAGAGGCGCTTAAGCTCCTCGAGGAGCTCGAGCGGGATATAATGGAGAAGGAGCTTAAACTCGCCCTTGCCGTTATCGACGAGCTTAAAGGCGAGCGTAAGCTCTACTACCTTCTTGGCAAGCTCTACGTAGAGGTCTCTAAGGAAGAGGCTAAGGAGCTTATAAAGAAGGAGCTCGAGCTCTTTAAAGGAGGAGAGGAATGATTATAATGCGCGAGCACGCTATAGCCCTCCTCGCGGTAAAGGAGGCTCTCGAGCGCGGCGAGCCGACTTACAAAGTAAGAGAGAAAACGCGCGAAGAAGAGGTCTTTTTAGAGCTCGAGTTTCAGAACCTCGTAAGACTTAAAAACCCCCTCGAGTACGTGCTTACCTACTGGGGTGAGGCGCTCGTTAACCTCATGCGCGACATGATAGAGAAGGGTTTTATCCCTCACCCCGAGCAGTGGGAGGAGGACTTCCGCTGGGTAGGCTCCGAGATAATAAACATGATTCACTCCACGCTCTTAAACGACGGCCGGCCCGGTAAGAAGATAGAGCACGCACTGGCCGACCGGGGCTTTTTAGGCGAGGTGGAGCTGCCTAAGAAGGGCAAGGTAAAGACGGTAAACGAGTACGCAAAGCGCGTCTACGAGATATACCAAGAGATTACTCCGCGTCTCGAGGTGTCGCGCGAGCTGGCGCAGTACATAAAGAGCATGCCCCCCGGCCCGGCCGAGAAGGGTATGCTGCCCGAAGGGAAGCACTTCCCGCTGCTCATGGAGTCGATGAGGCTTATCGCTTTCTCCGTACCCAACTCCGACGTTTACACGCTTACGGCCCTCGGTCAGGCCGTCCGGGAGGCGCTTAAAGAGATTCCCCCCTCTTTAGAGACGCTTATATCCGAAGACATACTTGAGGACTTTATCCTCGCCCTCGACGAAGGGATAGACAAGCTGCCCGACGCGGGTAAAGAGGTCCTTTACGCTCTCGCCCTTTTCGACGCGGAGGGTAACCTCCTGCCTGCGGGGGAGAAGCTCCTAGAGGTCTACCGCATATGGAAAAAGAAGGAGCTAAAGCCGCCCAAGACCTTTAACCTCGAGGTCTTTGAAGAGGAGCTGCTTTTAACCATCGACAAGCTCCTTAAAAAGCACGAGGAGCTCGCCGGTCCTTTGCCGACTAAAGAGGAGCTCGTCAGGGAGCTGCTGCTGAGGCCTTTAAAAGAGTACAAGCACCTCGTGGAGTTTTACGGCCGCCGGATAAACCAAGACTTTAACTACAAGAAAAAAGAAGAGATAAAGAAGAAGTTCCAAGAGCTTAAAACCGTTGAGGAGCTGTTTAAGCACTTCTACGAGCAGGGCGGGAAGTGGTACAAGAAGATGATGGACCTCGTGAGCGAGGCCCTCTACTCGCTCGAGTCGTTCGACCTTATAACCACCGACCTGACGGAGAAAGGTGAGCTCTACTACAAGCCCACCGAGTACGGTAAGAAAGTTATAGAGGACCTAAACAGCCACGGCGTGCGCGACGTAACCGCCACGGGCGTAAAGGCCATAACCGTAAGCAAGGGTGAGTTTACGGCTCCTAACTACGAGTGGTACCGGCAGGCCCTCGAGGAGGTGCTCGTAAGAAGCGGCTCGCCCACCGACAGCGGCAGGCTGTACGCAAACCTCGCTTACGAGATAAAGAGAAAGCCCCACCTTACGCGCTTCGAGCTTATCGTTCTGCACAAGATACCCAAGGCGGGTATGTTCTTAGACGAGCTGTACGCGGAGTTCGACGAGACGATGAGAGAAGAGGTACACCTCGCGGTGGAGAAGCTCCAAGCCCGCGGTTACCTCGACGTTCTGCCCAACGACGGGCTCGTGCTCACGCGCGCGGGCGAGCTTATAAAGGAAGCCGTCTCTTCCGTACCCGAAGGTCTGGGTAACCCCGTAAACCCCTTTATGTTCCGGATAATCAAGGCCATATACGAGGTGGGCAGCCTCTACGTAAAAGAGGAGAAGGTACGGATACTGCCCAAGCAGTTTGAGGAGGTAGAGAAGAAGACGGGTCTCGACCACGAGACGTTCGTCAACGAGCTTGCGCTTCTGCGTCTTCTGGGCATCCTCGGACAGAACTCGCTGCACAAGTCCGGGCTGGCCCTCCTTAAGGCGGTAGAAGAGCTGGAGGGCTGAGCCCTCTTTCCCTTAAAATGTCTTTTCTATGAAAGCAGAAAAACTCGTGGAGGGGTTCTGGCAGCAGCTGCTGCCGGAGGGGGGGATACCGAGAATACCGCTTAGCGAGCTAAAAGGGCTCGTTCTCTGCGGCATGGGCGGCTCGGGCATCGTCGGGAGCGTGGCCCGGACGCTTCTTCTTAAGCGCGGCTACGAGAAGCCCGTCGTTACCGTAAAAGACTACGACCTGCCGCCTTTCGTAAAAGACGGCTACGGCGTCGTCTGCGTTAGCTACAGCGGCAACACCGAAGAGACGCTTCACAACTTCCGGCAAGCCCTCGAGCGGGGCCTTCCCGTCTGGTGCGTCACCTCCGGCGGTAAGCTCGAGAAGCTCGCCCGCGAGCACGGACTGCCCGTCGCCTTGGTCCCTAAAGGGCTCCAGCCGCGTTTTGCCTTCGGCTACATGTTCTCCCGGCTTCTCCTTATGCTCGGCTTTACCGAGAAAGAGCTAAAAGACGGGGCCGAGTTTTTAAGGGCCGAACAAGACGGGCTTAAAAAGCTTGCGCTTAATCTGGCCGAGCGGCTTTACGGCTTCGTCCCGGCTCTGTACGCCACGCCCCTCACCGCGCCGGCCGCCCACCGGTGGAAGGCCCAGCTAAACGAGAACGCCAAAACCCCTTCTCACGACGCCGTTCTGCCCGAGCTGCACCACAACGAGCTTATGGGCTGGAGCAACTTCCTCCTGCGCGACAAGTTCGTCTACTTACTCTTTAAAGACCCCGAAGACCACGAGCGGAACCTTCTCCGTGCCGAGCTTACCGAAGAGTTACTTAAGGAGCTCGGCCACAACCCCGTAGTTTTAGAAGGAAAGGGCGAGACGCTTCTTAAGCGGACGCTCTGGCTTATTAACCTCGGCGACTGGGTGAGCGTGCTTCTGGCCGGCCTGTACGGCTACGACCCGCTCTCTATACCCCTTATAAAACAAGTAAAAGAGCGTCTCGAGCATGCCTAACTACCTTATAAGACTTGCCTTCGTAGGGACGAACTTCCACGGCTGGCAGGTCCAGCCGGGCCTTAGAACCGTTCAGGGTGAGCTTCTGCGCGCCCTCAGCACCGTCTTTAAAAAGCCCGTAAAGGTGGTAGGCTGCTGCAGAACCGACGCCGGCGTCCACGCCCTCGACTACGTCGCCAATGCCGTAACCCCCTCCTTTTTAGAGCCCGACAAGCTCCTTAAAGCCCTAAACGCCTTACTTCCTAAGGACGTCGGCGTTAAAGAGGTAAAACCCGTAGAGCCTTCTTTTAACGCCCGTTACGCCCCCGAAGCAAAGGTCTACCTCTACAAGCTCTGGCTCGCTCCTTACCGCGACCCTTTTTACCACCCCTTCGTCTGGCCCGTCAGACGGCTAAACGAGGAGCTGCTGAGAAAGCTGGCGAAAAAGCTCGAGGGCGAGCGCGACTTTGCCCCCTTTGCCAAGATAGAAGAGAGGGACGCGCTTACGCGCGTAAAGCTCGAGAGCGTCTCGGTAGAGAGAAAGGGCGAGCTTTTGGAGCTCAGGTTCAAGGCAAAGAGCTTTTTAAGGTACATGGTGAGGCGGATGGTCGGTCTGCTCGTAGGCGTGGCGACGGGCAGGTTCCCCGAGGAGCTCTTTTACGAAGTTTTAGAAGGGAAGAAGAAAGCTCCCTACACGGCCCCGCCTCAAGGGCTCCACTTAGAGAAAGTGCTACTGCCGCCCGACGCTGAGAAGCACGGCCCCGAGCACGATGAGCACCGTACCGAGAAGCTTAAGCCCGCTGAAGCTCTCACCGAGCAGCACCACCGAGAGGAAGAACGAGAAGAGGGGAGAGGTCGAGGCTAAGGGCGCCACCACGGACACCTCCCCCTCTTTAACCGCCTTGTAGTAAGCCAGAAGCCCTGCCACGCCCGAGAGCACGCCCCCCAGAGCCACCGCCAGCAGCTCCCTTACCGAGTAGCTAAACGGGTTCTCTTTGTATAGGAAAAGCAGGAAAGCCGAGAAGAGGGCCGCCGCGGCGTTGTGGACGAATACGCCCGCCAGAGGCGAAAGCTCGCCCTTAAGCCCGAGCTTAAACAGCACGGGTGCGCTGCCCCATATCAGGGCGCTAAGTAAGGCAAACAAGACGGCCTTGTCCATGACAGATAGTTTAACGCTAAAATAGTAGCCGCCTTGAGACGCATCCTCGTAAGCCCCGACGAGCCGTTTAGCTCCGTGCTTAAAAAGATTGCCTCCCTTGCCGCGCCCGTCGTCGTGGTAAACCTCCTCTACACGGTAGAGAACACCGTCTCGCTCCTGCTCGTCTCTTCCCTCTCGGCCAGCGCCGTGGCCGCGGTAGGCTTCTCGCTCTCGCTCCTCTGGTTCGTCTACGCCCTTATGGCCCTCTCGTACGCAGGCACTAACGTGCTCGTAGCCCAGCGCGTGGGCGCCGGTAAAGACCCCGGCCCCGTTCTTGCGGCCGGTCTTACCCTCTCGTTCCTCCTCTCGCTGCCGCTCTTTTTTAAAGGCCGGGAGCTGTTACTTACGCTTATGGAGCTCTTAGGAGCCAGCGAGACGGTAAGAAGCTTGGCAAGCGCCTACCTAAAGCCCGTCTTCTGGTTTATCCCCTTAGGCTTTTTAACCAACACCTTTTACGGTGCTTACAACGGCGCGGGCGACACCAAGACGCCCATGAAGGTGGCCGTCCTTATGAACGCGGTTCACGTTCTTACGGCCTACGCACTTATAAACGGCGTCTGGGGCCTGCCGAGGCTCGGCGTAGAAGGCGCGGGCTGGGGCGTAGCCTTGTCGGAAGCTACGGGCTTTACGGCCTACCTGCTGCTACAGCTACTTCTAAAGAAGCCTTTCCCCGTAAAGCCGGGGCTTGAGAAAGAGGTGCTCTTAAGGATGCTCCGCGTCGGTAGCCCTACGGCCCTCGAGAGGGCTGTCACCACCCTCTCGTTTAACCTATTTGTGGGCTTCCTTGCCCGTCTGGGCGACGAGGTGCTCGCCGCTCACCAGATAGGTCTGAGGGTCGAGAGCTTCTCTTTCATGCTCGGCTTCGGCGTCATGGTGGCCACTACGACCCTCGTGGGCCAGAACTACGGAGCTAAGAACTACGCCGGCGCGGTAAGGGCCGTCCGCGTCTCGCTGCTCTCGGGCCTCTTGGTTATGAGCCTCGGCGGTCTTTTACTCTTCCTCTTCCCCGAGCCCGTGGTAAAGCTCTTTACGCGCGAGCCGCGCGTCGTCGAGCTGGCCTCGCTGTACCTGCGCGTCGTGGCCCTCTCTCAGCCGGCCATGGCTTTAGCTTCTATTTACGCGGGCGCCCTAAAAGGTCTGGGCAAGACGCAGATACCCCTCTTCGTTAACACTTTCTCCTTCTGGAGCTTCCGGATACTGCCCAGCTGGCTGCTTCTAAAGCTCTATCCGAGCCCGCTCGTCCCTTGGGGAGCTATGAGCGTCGAGACGTGGCTCCGCGGACTTACCTACGCCTACTTCTTTAAAAGAGAAGCGCGGAAGCTCCTCGCACCAACAGGTAAAGACCCGAAGCAAGAACGCCCGTAGAGACGAGGCGCCTTACCGCCCGCTCGCTCCGGTACAGCGGCAGACGCGACGCGGCCAGAGCGCCCAGCACGGCTCCTAAAGAGCCCGAGAGGGCAAAGCCCGCGTCAAACCACCGCCAGCTGCCCCAGAGACCGTAAAAGAGGAGCCTCACCGAGAGGTTAAACAGAAAGTAGACGGCCAAGCTGGCGCGGTAGACCTCGGGTCTCGGCTCGACGCGTTTTAAAAACAGAGCCGGCGGAGGCCCTCCCGTACCCACCAGACCTGCAAAAAAGCCGCCCAGAAAGCCGCTAAGAAGCGCCCCTCCGCGGTCCGGGCTAAAGGCCGCCCCGCGCTGCTCCCGTAGCGCGAGGCTAAGCACGAAAAGCCCCACCGCCAGCTCCGCGAAAGCCCGGCTCGAGACGCTTAGAACCAGCGTGCCCAGCGTAAGGCCGAAAAACGAGCCTAAGAGCAAGTACCTTAAAAAGGGGCTCAGCTTAAAGCCGGAGAGCCTTAAGACCGCGAGGTTACCCGCGAGGTTAACCGGGGCGGAGGAGACTATAACGACGCGGGCGTCGTAAAACGGGCTGCAGATGGAGACTATAAAAACGCCCGCACCGAAGCCCGCGGTGCCCTGAAACAGCCAGCCGAGGAAGGCCGCCAGAAAAGGCAGCGGCTCAAGCACCGAAAAGAAAGCCCCTAAGCCGCCGCAGCAGCCCTCCCTTCTGTTCCCTGAGCTCGAGGTTTATCCTCTCCACGAGCTCCGACAGGTAAGCGGCCAGACGCGAGAGCGCGTGGCGGTCCCCTATCCCGTCGTCGGCCAGAAAGTCTTTAAGCGTCCCGTTTATCCCCTCTAAAAACAGCGCCTGACGGCGCAGCTGCTCGGGCTCTCCGCGGCCTAAGCTCTCCTCGAGCTCCTTAAGCGCCTCTTCTAAACCTTCGAGCAGCTGTGCCATGAGCTGCTCCTTAACCGCCTCGTCGGGAGAGAAGCTGAGAACGCGTACCACGCGTGCCTTTAGCGCCAGACGGAACTTCAGCAGCTCCCCCTCGAAGGCCTCCTTCTCGCCCAGAGACCGGCCGAAGTTAAGCACGAACTCCTTCAGCTCGCTCTTAACGCCCATTACTCCTCTCCCTTTAAAACCAAGTAAGCGGCGGCCGTAAAGGCGGCGGCCATAGCCGCCAGATTAAGCGCCGCCGACAGACCGTGATACTTTAAAAATAGCTCGTAGTTCTCGAGCTTAAGACGGCTCATAAGCGGCTCGAGGTAGAAGGCCTCCGCCGACATGACGGCAAACAGAACGAACGAGCAGAAGCGGGCAAGCTTGCTGCGGCTAAGCAGAAAGGCTAAAAGACCCGTAAGCGCACCCAGACCGAAGTAGACGGGGAAGATGCGGGCCACGACTTTACCGGCGGTCTCCGTGCCGAGGAGTTTAAAGAGGGCCGGCGTAACTAAAAAGGTGTAGAAAACTTGGATGCCCAGATAAAAGGAGAGGAGGGCCAGCGCTAAACGCGCCCTCACTCGAGTATCTCTAAAACTACTCTTTTGCCTATCTTACGGCCTATGGCCGTCAGTATGGTCCTAAGGGCGCGGGCTATGCGGCCCTGCTTACCTATGACCTTACCGAGCTCGGAGGGGTCTACCCTGAGCTCGATGACGACCGTCTTCTCGCCCTCAATCTCGGTAACCTTAACCTTGTCCTTGTTGTCTACGAGCTCCTTAGCCGTGAGCTCGACTATCTCCTTCAGTGCGCTCATCCTTCACCTCCTTTTTTCCTTTCCCGCTTCTCAAAGACGAAGTAGTCGCCTACGCGCTTAAGCTCGTAATCCTCCGGAACGACCTCTTTTAATATACCATGGTTCCACAAAATGGCCTTGGCGCGGTGCGACATCTCCGTACCCTTAAGCACCCACTCTTTCACCTTCTCGGGGTAAACCTGTAGGAGCTCTTTCCGCTTCGGGTCGTAAGTGCCTAAAATGTCGAGGTACTTCCCTTCCCGCGGGGAACGGGCGTCCATGACCACTATCCTGTATATCGGGTGCTTCTTTCTACCGAACTTGGCAAGCCTTATCCTTACCGCCACCGCTGTCCGACCTCCGTGTCAGCGAGTCATATTTTACCTCAAAACGGTCTGAAGGGAAAGCGCGGGAGCTTCGGCACCTGAGGCACGCCGCCCGCCCGCTGGAGCTTTCTCATGAGCTTCTTCATCTCCTCGTAACGCTTTAGAACCTTGTTCACCTCCGAGACGGTGGTGCCGCTTCCGCGGGCAATCCGCTTTTTCCTGCTCAGGTTTATTATCTTAGGATTCCTACGCTCCTCGGGCGTCATGGAGTTGATGATGGCCTCTATCCGCTTAAACTGCTTCTCGTCCACCTTAACGTTTTTAAGCTGTGCGCCTACGCCCGGTATCATGGCCAGCAGCTTGTCCAGCGGGCCCATCTTCTGAATCATCCTAAGCATCTCCCTAAGGTCCTCTAAGTCGAACTCGCCGGTTAGCACCTTCGTGGCCATAACCTGCGCTTGGTCTTCTGGGATGACCTCTTGGGCCTTCTCGGCCAAGCTCTGCACGTCGCCCAGACCTAAAATCCGCTGCGCCACGCGGTCCGGGTAGAACGGCTCGAGGTCCTCTATCCGCTCGCCCACGCCCACGAACTTAACCGGGACGCCCAGAACCTTTCTTACCGACAGAGCCACGCCCCCGCGCGCGTCGCCGTCCATCTTCGTAAGCACCACGCCCGTAAGACCGAGCCGCTCGTGAAACGCCCGGGCCGTCTCGAGCGCCGTCTGGCCTTGCATCGCGTCCGCTACGTAAAGCACCTCTTCGGGCTCTACGGCCCGCTTAATCTCCTCGAGCTCTCTCATAAGCTCCTCGTCCACGTGCAGACGGCCCGCCGTGTCGAGAAGCAGGTACTCCACGCCCTCTTCTCCGGCCCGCTTTACGGCCTTACGGGCAATCTCGGTAGGCTCCTTCTCGTCAAACTCGTAAAACGGGACGCCCACCTGCTGGGCGAGCTTCTTAAGCTGGAGTACCGCCGCGGGACGGCGGAGGTCCGTCGAGGCCACGGCCACCTTTTTACCCTGCTTGTTTAGCAGGTAGGCCAGCTTACCCACCGTCGTGGTCTTACCCGTACCCTGAAGGCCCACCAGCAGCGTGGTACCCTTTTTTAGCTCCTCCCGCTCGCCCCCGAGCGTCTCTTTAAGCTCGTCGTAGACGGTCTTTATAACGAACTCGGCCGGCGTTAAGTTAGGCGGCGGCTTGGCGCCCACCACCTTCTGCCGTACGCTCTTTATAAACTCCTTAACCACGTCGTAGTCGACGTCGGCCTCCAGAAGCGCCAGCCTTATCTCCCTAAGAGCTTGGTTAACGGCCCGGTCGGTAAGTTTGCGCGTCTTCGTCAGCTTGTCCAGCGCGGAGCTGAACTTCTCGGTTAAAAGCTCCAGCATACAGATAAAGATAGCGGAAAAATACTATACAATCCATTAACATGCTGGAGTACTTAAAAGCCATCTTCGAGCTAAAAGAGCTCCGACAGCGCTTCCTCTTTACGCTCCTTATGTTCGCCATCTACCGCTTCGGCAGCCACGTCCCCATCCCCGGCATAAACCCCGAGGCTCTGCGCGACTTTCTTACCTCTTTACAGGGCAGCATTTTTGCCCTTTACGACATATTCTCCGGCGGTAACCTCAACCGGATGACCGTCTTCGCCCTCGGCGTTATGCCCTACATCTCGGCCTCCATCATGATGCAGCTGCTTACCGTGGCCATACCCTCGCTCCAGCGTCTGGCCAAAGAGGAAGGTGACTACGGCCGCTACAAGATAAACGAGTACACGCGTTACCTCACGCTTCTGGTGGCGCTGGTCCAGTCTACGGGCATAGCCCTCTGGCTCCGCGGACAGGTCTCGCCCAAAGGCCTGCCCGTCGTCCAAGAGCCCGGTCTGCTGTTCGTCTTTACCACCGTCGTCACGCTCGTGGCCGGTACCATGTTCCTCGTCTGGATAGCCGACCAGATAACCGAGAAAGGTATAGGTAACGGCGCCTCGCTTATCATCTTCGCCGGGATAGTCGCAAGCTTCCCCAACGCTCTCATCGAGTTTATAAACAAAGTAAGAACCGGCGACGTAGGCCCCCTCACGGTTCTGCTCGTCGTAGCCTTAATCGTCGGCATCATCGTTGCCATCGTCTACGTCCAAGAGGCCGAGAGAAGAATCCCCATCCAGTACCCCGGCAGACAGGTCGGCCGCCAGCTCTACGCCGGCCGGCGGACCTACCTCCCTATAAAGCTAAACCCCGCCGGCGTCATCCCCATCATATTCGCCCAAGCCCTCCTGCTCATCCCCTCCACCGTCTTAACCTTCGTCGAACACCCCTTCTTAAAGGCCTTAGCCCAAGCCTTCACGCCCGGCTCGCTTCTTTACAACTTCCTCTACGTCACGCTAATCGTCTTCTTTACCTACTTCTACACGGCCGTACTCATAAACCCCGTTGAGCTTGCCGAGAACTTACACAAACAAGGCGCCTTCATCCCCGGCGTCAGGCCCGGTCAGGACACGGTTAAGTACCTCGAGAAGGTCATAAACCGGCTCGTCTTCTTCGGCGCCCTCTTTTTAGCCGTTATAGCCCTTATACCTATACTGGTTAGCGTCTTTCTAAACGTGCCCTTCTACTTCGGCGGGACTACGGCGCTTATAGTGGTGGGCGTGGCGCTCGACACCTTCCGTCGGATAGAGACCTACCTGCTTCAGAAAAAGTACATGAGCTTTATAAAGAGGTAAAAGACGGGGCCCTACGGGCCCCGTAAAGACTTTTACTTAAGAATCTTACGGGCGTTAATGGGCTGGACGGGACGGTTGTTCTTACCCATAAGCTCTTGGAAGCGCGCGAGCTGCTCCTGAGATAGCTCTAAAGGCTCTCTCATGACGAACCACCTTACGCCCTCGGAGCAGGGGGGCGTGGTGAGCGAGCCGCTGTAGCGGTAAAAGCTCTTGTCTTCGGGCAGCAGGTCGTAAGGGTTAACGGGCTCGGCCAGAGCGTTCTTCTTACCCGGCTGCTCGGGAGCGGCGCTTAGGACGCGCTCGAGCGTGGCGTTCTGCTTGCCGACTTTAAAGAACACGCCTATTACCGCGAGGTTACCCTCCTCGTCGGCGTGAACGAGGTGCATCTCCATGGGGTAGTACTTACCGTTTACCGTGTGCTCGGAAGGCGTGTGGAAGTGGAACTGCTTTAAGTAAAACTTCTTCCCGTCGACGACGACGTAGCTCTTACCCTCGGCAAGCGCCTTTATAGAGTAGCCCGTGTTCTTAACGGCTTTAACGTCAGCCGAGTAGTGGAACTCTATGGGCTTTACGCAGGCCTTTACGGTGTAGCGCTCGTTAAGGTCTACGGGCGACTGGTTTTTACCGAGCTTACACATAATAAACTCGGGGCTGAGGTCGCCCCAGTGCTCGGGCCCCGTCTCACCCTCGTAGCTCCACTTAGCGCCGCCTCCCGCCAGAGCGAGCGTCACGCTAACGGCGTAAATAGCTAAGGCTTTTCTCATGCTCTTCACCTCCCTGTCATTTTTCGTGCTTTTAATTATACTGAAGTAGGGAGGTCCGGGCGTTGATAGTGGTGTTTTTAGGCCCGCCGGGAGCGGGAAAAGGCACGCAGGCTAAAAGGCTCGCTAAAGAGAAAGGCTTTTTACACCTCTCGACGGGCGACTTGCTGCGCGAGGCGGTTAAAAAAGGTACGCCCTTAGGCAAGAAGGCCAAAGAGTACATGGAGAAGGGCGAGCTCGTGCCCGACGAGCTTATAGTCGCTCTTATAGAAGAGGTGCTACCCGAGGAAGGAAAGGTTATTCTCGACGGCTTCCCGAGAACCGTAAAGCAGGCCGAGGCGCTCGAGAAGATGCTCGAGCGGAAAGGGAAGAAGCTCGACGCGGTCGTACTCTTCGAGGTGCCGGACGAGGTGGTGCTCGAGCGGCTCTCGGGCCGACGCGTAGACCCCGAGACGGGCCGCGTTTACCACGTTAAGTACGACCCGCCCCCGCCGGGCGTAAAGGTGGTCCAGCGCGAGGACGACCGGCCCGAGGTTATAAAGAGGCGTCTCGAGGTTTACCGCCGTCAGACGGCGCCGCTCATAGAGTACTACGAGCGGAAAGGGCTTCTTAAGCGCGTAGACGCCTCTAAGCCGCCCGAAGAGGTCTACCGCTCGTTATTAGAGGTTTTAGGCGATGCCGCTTGAGCTTTACTCCGAGCGCGAGATAGAGAAAATCCGTAAAGCCTCGCGCGTAGTAGCCGAGGTGCTCGCGCGCGTAGCCGAGATGGTAAAGCCGGGCGTCTCTACGTGGGACCTCGAGCTCGAGGCACGACGGCTCGCACAGAAGCTGGGCGCAAAGCCCGCCTTTTTAGGCTACAAGCCACCTTTTTCGGACGAGAGCTACCCGGCCGCGCTCTGCATATCGGTAAACGACGAGGTGGTCCACGGTCTGCCCAAAGAGGAGAAGGTACTAAAAGAGGGCGACGTGGTAAGCATAGACTTCGGAGCGTTCGTCGACGGGTACGCCGGCGACGCGGCGGTTACGGTAATAGCCGGGAAAGGCTCACCCGAGGCCGAGAGGCTCTTAAAGGCCACGCGCGAGGCCCTTTACAACGCCATAGAGAAGGCTCTACCGGGTAACCGCGTAGGCGACCTGACGCAGGCCATCTACGAGACGGCCCGGAAGTACGGGTTTAAGACGGTCCTCCGCTACGGCGGGCACGGCGTAGGCCGCAAGATACACCAAGAGCCCTTCGTACCCAACAACCCCAAAGACGTAGGCAAAAAGAACCCGCGGCTGCGGCAGGGCATGGTCGTAGCCATAGAGCCTATGCTCACGCTCTCGACGGAAGAGACCGTAGAGGACGCCGACGGCTGGACCGTACGCACGAAAGACGGCAGCTTAGCGGCTCACTTCGAGCACACCGTTGCCATCACCCGAAAAGGTCCTATAATTTTAACGGAGCCCTGAAGATGGGGAAGAAGAAAAAGCAGCAGCACGAGAAAGAGAAAGGGATAGTTTTAGAAGGCGAGGTGGTAGAAGCCCTGCCCAACGGGATGTTCCGCGTCAAGCTCGACACCGGCCAAGAGATTCTCGCCCACATCGCGGGCAAGCTCCGCGTTAACTTCATCCGCGTCCTGCCGGGCGACCGCGTCCGCGTAGAGCTCTCACCTTACGACCTTACGCGCGGACGGATAGTGTACCGCCTGTAAACGCTTGAAGTTAAGAAAAGTCCGCTTTATAATAAAAGTTTCCTGCGGTTACGAGCGGAGGTCTCAGTATGAAAGTTAGAGCGTCCGTAAAGAAGCGCTGCGCCAAGTGCAAAATTATAAGGCGGAAAGGCCGCGTAATGATTATATGCGAGATACCCAGCCACAAGCAGCGTCAGGGCTGAGCGGAGGTAAGTTATGGCTAGGATAGCGGGCGTAGACCTGCCGAGCCACAAAAAGCTCGAGGTAGCCCTTACTTACATATACGGGATAGGCTGGTCGCGTGCACGCGAGATATGCCAGAAGACGGGCATACCCTGCACCAAGCGCGTGGGCGAGCTTACGCCCGACGAGCTGAACCTCCTGAGGAAGTTCATAGACGAGAACTACAAGGTAGAGGGTGACCTCAGGCGCGAGGTACAGCTGAACATAAAGAAGCTGAAAGACATGGGCTGCTACCGCGGGATAAGGCACGCCCGCGGTCTGCCCGTTAGGGGCCAGCAGACGCGCACGAACGCCCGTACGCGTAAAGGTAAGCGGAAGACCGTGGGCGGCACCACGCGTAAAGGTAAGTCTAAGTAAGGAGGGCGGCCATGGCTAAGAAGAAAAAGCAGAAGCGTCAGGTCACTAAAGGCATCGTTCACATACACACCACCTTTAACAACACCATAGTTAACATCACGGACATGCAGGGCAACACCATAGCGTGGGCCAGCGGCGGGACCGTAGGCTTTAAAGGCACGCGTAAGTCCACGCCCTACGCGGCCCAGCTGGCGGCTCAGAAGGCCCTAAAGCAGGCTAAGGAGGCCGGCCTGCAGGAAGTGGAGATATGGGTAAAGGGCCCGGGTGCCGGCCGCGAGTCGGCCGTCAGGGCCGTCTTCGCCTCGGGACTTAAAGTTACGGCCATAAGGGACGTAACGCCCATACCCCACAACGGCTGCAGGCCTCCCGCGAGGAGGAGGGTCTGATGGGTAGGTACATAGGGCCTTGGGTTAAGCTGGACCGGCGCTTCGGCGTCGTCGTCTCGGGTAAAAAGTCGGCTTCTAAGATACTACAGCGTAAAAACTACCCTCCCGGGCAGCACGGCCGTAAGTACGGCAGACGCAAAAAACTCACCGAGTACGGCCTCCGTCTTATGGAGAAGCAGAAGCTTAAGTTTCTCTACGGCGGGCTCCGCGAGAGCCAGTTTAAGCGCTACTTCGACATGGCCTCTAAGTCTAAAGAGAACACGGGCGAGATGCTCCTGCAGTACCTCGAGCGGAGGCTCGACAACGTGGTCTACCGCTTAGGCTTTGCTTCCACGCGGAGGCAGGCCCGTCAGCTCGTAGCCCACGGCCACGTGCTCGTTAACGGTAAAAAGGTAAACATCCCCTCTTACCTCGTCGAGCCGGGCGACGTTATAGAGATAAAGGAGAAGTCGCGCGACATACCCTTTATAAAGGAGAACCTCGAGAACGTGGACCCGCGTTCCATACCCGACTGGCTCGAGCTGGACAAAGACAACTTCCGCGGGCGCGTCATAAGGCTGCCTCAGAACGTCCGCGAGTACTTAGAGATTCCCATTAACCTGCAGTACATTATCGAGTTCTACTCGAAGGTCTGACGGAGGGCGTTTATGCTGAACGAGTTCGTTTACCCTAACAAGATATTCTGGGAAGAGAAGGGCGACACCTACGGTAGGTTCGTCGTCGAGCCCCTCGAGCGGGGCTTCGGCACCACCGTGGGCAACTCCTTAAGACGCGTTCTCCTCTCGTCTATCTCGGGCACCGCGGTCACGGGCGTTAAGATTGAGGGCGTACTCCACGAGTTTACGCCCATAGAGGGCGTCCTCGAAGACGCCATAGAGCTTATAGCTAACCTAAAAAAGGTTAAGTTCGTCATAAAGGACGACAAAGACGTGGAGATTCTTTACCTCGAGAAGAAGGGCGAAGGCGAGGTGAGAGCTTCGGACATAAAAACGCCCGCTAACGTTGAGATACTCAACCCCGACCAGTACATAGCCACCATAACAGACCCCGAGAAAGAGCTCAAGATGGAGATTAGAATTGAGCGCGGTCGCGGCTACGTCCCGGTAGAGGAGATGGAGACGATAGGCGAGACGGGCTGGATACTCGTGGACGCCGACTTCTCGCCCGTTAAAAAGGTAGCCTTTAACGTAGAGAACACGCGCGTAGGCAAAAAGTCTACTTACGAGAAGCTTACGGTGGAAGTCTTTACCAACGGTATAAAGACGCCCGAAGAGGCGTTAAAAGAGGCGCTCTCTATCTTAAGAAAGCACTACGAGCTTCTCGAGAACATCTCGTACGAGCGGCCCGTCCTCGAGGAGAAGGTCTCCGTGGACGAGCTTGCCGAGAAGCTAACGCTCTCTATAGAAGAGCTCGACATCTCCCAGCGGGCGTTAAACTCGCTTAAGCGGATGGGCATAAACACGATAGGCGACCTCGTTAAGATGACCGAAGAGGAGCTTAAAAACACGAAAAACATAGGCCGTAAGGCTCTCTCGGAGATAAAGGAGGCCTTAGCTAAGCTAGGTCTCGAGCTGGGCATGAACATAGAGATGCAGAGGTAAGCGTCATGAGGCACAGGGTAAAGAAGAAGCACTTCGACAGGACTAAAGAGCAGAGGCTTGCTCTCTACCGCGCTTTAGCGCGCGCGCTTATACTCGAAGAACGGATAGAGACGACGCTTGCCAAGGCTAAAGCCTTAAGGAGCTTTATAGAGCCGCTCGTGGAGCTCGGTAAGGAAGGGACGCTCGCGGCCCGCCGTCAGGCCTTAAGCCGTCTGCCCGACGAGCAGGCGGTAAGGAAGCTCTTTGAAGAGATTGCGCCCCGTTACGAGGACCGTAACGGCGGGTACGTGAGGATATACAAGCTTCCTTTCCGTCGTAGGGGCGACGGGGCCGAGATGGCCATTATAGAGTGGGTTACCGAGGGTGCCGGCGAAGCTTCTGAGTCTGCTTCTTGAGCTGCTTTCCGTCCTTCTCTTTATTTACGCCCTCGGCTCGTGGTTTCCTTCCTTTAGAAGGAGTAAGTTTTACGCTCTACTGGAGCAGCTCTTCGAGCCCCTCCTCGAGCCTATACGGCGCGTAGTAAGGCCCGTAAACGGCGTAGACTTCTCGCCGCTCGTGCTGCTAATTATCCTCGTGCTCGTTAAGAGGGCTTTAGGATGAAAAAGCCCGTTATGCTTATAGACCTCTCGCGGTGCATAGGCTGCCTCTCGTGCGAGGTAGCCTGCGTGCAGGAGAAGGGCTTAGAGAGCCCCTTTATCCGCCCCATGAGGGTGTTAAGGCTCGAAGGGCTAAACGGCTCTCCCGAGGCGCTCTACTGGCCTACGAACTGCTACCACTGCGAGCCGGCGCCCTGCGTTCTGGCCTGCCCCACCGCGGCCATGAGGAAGGGCCGCGACGGGGTGGTGTTCGTCGAGAAGGAGCGGTGCATAGGCTGTAAGGCCTGTATAGTGGCCTGTCCTTACGGCGCCATAACCTTTAACCCCGAGACGATGAAAGTGGAGAAGTGCGACTACTGCCGTCACCGCCTCGAGCAGGACCTGCTGCCCTCGTGCGTGGAGAAGTGTACCACCAACTGCCTTTACTTCGTGCGGCTCGACGAGCGGCCCAAGGAGCGCCACCTTAAAGGCAGGCTCGAGCTTAAGCTCTTCGACGAGCTTTTTAGCTGAGCTCCCAGAGCCACGAGAGCACGGCGTACGTAAAGTAGGTAAGGACGAAAAAGGCGCCCTCGAGACGGTCTATCGTGTAGCGGCGTCTGCCGGCGAGCGAGCTTATAAGCAGAAGAAGCGTGGCGAAAAAGAGGACCGTAAGGTCCACGTTAGCCCGTTCGGGTACGGGCACGCTCCTTATCACCGCGCTCGTGCCGAGAACGAGCGTGAGGTTAAATATGTTCGAGCCGGCCACGTTACCGAGGGCTATGTCCGGGTGGCCGCGGTAGGCCGAGACCACGGAGGCCGACAGCTCGGGCAGGGAGGTGCCCACGGCTACCATAAACAGACCTATAAGCGCCTCGCTTACGCCGAAGGCCTTGGCCAGACCCACCGCCCCGTCGACGGTCCAGTCGGCGCCCAGCACTAAGCCCGTAAGCCCGAGCAGGGTAAAAAGCAGCGCTTTGGGCAGCGGGAGCAGCTCCTTCAGCTCCTCCGCCGCGGGGGCCTCGCGCTGTAGGTAAGCTACTAAAAAGTACATGTAGCCTACGAAGGTAACCATAAGTACCAGACCGTCCGTACGGCTTATAAACGAGGCGGCCGCCCCGTCGAGGAGTGCGTCGTTGGCCATAGCTATAACCGTCAGCGTCAGGAAGAAGTTAACGGGAATCTCTTTCTTTACGAAAGTAAGGTTTACGGTTATGGGTCTTACTAACGCGGCAAGGCCGAGAATGAGCAGGATGTTGGCCACGTTGGAGCCCACGACGTTTCCTAAGGATATGTCCGAGGCGCCCTTCAGGGCGGCGGCGGTGTTAACCGTAAACTCGGGTAGGGAAGTGCCGAAGGCTACGAGCGTAAGGCCTATAACGAAGTCGGGTATACCGAAGCGCTTGGCTACGCTCGACGAGCCCTCTATAAGGAGGTCCGCTCCTTTAACGAGCAGTACGAGGCCCGCGGTAAAGAGCCCCAGCTCTTTCAGCATAAGATTTATTATTTTATTTATCATGCCTAGGTTTACCGAGGAGCAGATTAAGCGTTACGCCCGCCACATCGTCCTACCCGAAGTGGGCGGCAGAGGGCAGGAGAAGCTGTTAAACTCTAAGGTGCTCGTCGTGGGAGCGGGCGGTCTCGGCTCGCCCGCCCTTTACTACTTAGCCGCAGCAGGCGTGGGCACCATAGGCGTGGTCGACTACGACGCGGTGGACCTGTCTAACCTCCAGCGCCAGATTCTGCACGACACCTCCCGCGTAGGCACGCCTAAGGTCGAGAGCGCAAAAAAGACGCTCGAGGCCCTAAACCCCGACGTGAAGGTGATTACTTACAACGCTAAGCTCAGTAAAGACAACGTGATGGACATTATTAAAGACTACGACGTGGTGCTCGACGGGACGGACAACTTCCCGACGCGCTTTTTAATAAACGACGCGTGCTACTTTGCCGGTAAGCCCCTCGTCTCGGCGGCCATGCTGAGGTTCGAGGGGCAGTGTACGGTCTTTGACTTCCGCGACAAGGAAAAGTCCCCTTGTTACCGCTGCCTCTTTCCCGAGCCCCCTCCGCCGGGGACGGTGCCTTCGTGTCAAGAGGCGGGCATCCTCGGCTCGGTGGGCGGCATTATGGGCAGCATACAGGCCACGGAGGCGTTAAAGCTCCTGTTAGGCATCGGCGAGCCGTTGGTGGGCAAGCTCCTTATAATGGACGCCCTCTCTATGGACTTTAGGAAGGTCAAGCTCCGGAAAGACCCCGACTGCCCCTTGTGCGGCAGAAATCCCAAAATTAAGGAGCTTATAGAGTACGACCACAGCTGTGAGGTGAGGTTCTGATAGGGCGGCTTTTTACGCTCGAGAACCTTACGCTCCTTGCTTTAGCCGCCGGCGTCCTTTTCGGTCTAAAGCTGCCCGAGGCGGCCCAGCAGCTTAAGCCCGTCGGCGAGCTGTTTTTAAGGCTTCTGAAGATGGTCATAGTCCCTCTGGTGTTCGTCTCGGTAACGGGGGCGGTGCTGGGCCTCGGCAGCGCGGAGCGGTTTAAAGACCTCGGGATTAAGGCCCTCCTTTACTACTTTCTAACCACGGCGTTAGCCGTCTTTACGGGTCTTCTGCTCGTGCTTATTATAAAGCCGGGTAGAGGGGTTAGCCTGCCCGAGCTCGAGAGCCCGCCGAGCGTAGAGGTGAGACCCTTCTCGTTCTGGGAGTTCGTGCTAAACCTCGTGCCCGAGAACCCGTTTAAAGCCTTCGCGGAGGCGAGCGTACTACAGGTCATCGTCTTTAGCGTCCTGTTAGGATTAGCTCTTTTAGGTATAGACGCCTTCCGGCGTGAGATTTTAAAAAACGCCTTTGAAGGATTAAACGAAGCGTTTATAAGGCTTACGCGCTGGATAGTAAAGCTTACGCCGTTAGGCGTCTTCGCTTTAGTCTCTTACATGACGGCTAAGGCGGGGCTGGAGCTGCTGCTGGCGCTCTGGGAGTACGCGCTTACGGTGGTTCTCGGCCTTTTTATCCACGCTTTCGTAAACCTCCCGCTTATAGCTTTCCTGCTGGGCAGGTACAACCCTTACAAGTACTTTCTACAAGTTAGGGAGGCGCTCCTGCTGGCCTTCTCTACGGCCTCGAGCGCGGCTACGCTGCCCGTCTCTATGGAGGCGGCGCAGCATAAAGGCGGCGTAAGAAAGGAGGTGGCGGGCTTCGTGCTGCCGCTGGGTGCTACTATAAACATGGACGGAACGGCGCTTTACGAGTCGGTGGCGGCGGTGTTTATAGCCAACGTTTACGGCGTGGAGCTCTCGCTGCCCGAGCTGCTTACGATTTTCCTGACGGCTACGCTCGCGTCGGTGGGAGCGGCGGCCATACCCGGGGCGGGGCTGGTGATGCTGACGCTGGTTTTAAGCTCGGTGGGTTTACCTTTGGAGGGCGTGGCGCTGGTGGTGGCGGTGGACCGCCTTCTGGACATGCTCCGTACGGCGGTAAACGTCTGGGGAGACCTTAACGGCGCTAAAATTTTAAACAGGCTCACGGGGGAGGGAAGCCGTGAGGGTGCTGGTATTTGACGTCGAGACGGTGGCGGCGGAGGAAGAGCTCAGCTACAGGGACTTCTCTTACCTTAAAGGGCGCGAGCCGCAGAAAACCGACCGGGAGCTGCTCGACGAGCTGTCGCTAAACCCGTTTCTCTCGAGCGTGGTGGCTCTGGCCTTCGTGCTCGAAGAAGAGAAGCCGCTGCTTACGGTGCTCTACCTTACCGACCGGGAAGAGGAAGCCGGGGAGGGCGCCCTCCGGTACATGGGTAAAGACTACCCGGCCCGCTTCTACCCGTTTCACTTTAAAGAGCTGTGGGGAGACGACTTTTACCAAGCCGAGAAAGAGCTTATAAAGCGCTTCTGGGCCGTGCTCGAGCTTGCCAGCCCGAGGCTCGTCTCGTTTAACGGTAAGCGCTTCGACGTGCCGTTCTTAAGAATAAGGAGCTTCCGCTACGACCTGCCCGTTCCGCAGCCGTTTGAGAACGGCGAGCACTTAGACGTGCTGGAGTTTCTCTTTAAAGGAAAGAACTTCTCCCACTCGAGCTACTCGCTCGACTTCGTGGCGCGTCACTTCGGCCTTAAGTCGCCCAAGCAGCGCGTCGACGGCTCGGCGGTAAGGCGCCTCTTTTTAGAGGGTAAGTACGAGGAGGTGGCCAAGTACTGCGCCCTCGACGCGTTAACGCTGTACGAGCTTTACAAAAAGCTCGAGAGGCTCGTAGACGACCGTGAGCCGCCCACGGAGAACCAGCTGCGTTACCTTACGGACCTGTTTACCAAACTCCCTACCGAAGAGGCGGACTTAGAGTGGCGTCTGGCGCGGAAGCTCACCAAATCGTCGGCCAGCACGCTTATAGAGCTGCTTAAGCAGCTCGTGTATAATACATAATCCGCACCGAGGAGGTAAGCCATGCCTAACACGAGACAGGCTAAAAAGCGGATGAGAAGGGACGCAAGGCGGAGGCTGAGAAACCGTTACCACCTTTCGAGGATGAGAACTTACATCCGTAACTTCCGGCGGATGCTCGAGCGCGGAGAGCTCGAGCGGGCTAAAGAGTACATAAACGAGGTCGTAAGCGTTATACAGCACACGGCCTCTAAGGGCGTCATCCACAAGCGCGAGGCGGCCCGTAGGGTCTCGAGGCTTTACCACCACCTAAACAAGGCCCTCCAGCAGCAGGCCGGCTCTCAGGCCTGATGCCCTTCTTCCGGCTCTCGCCCGAGGAGGGCGAGCGCTTAAAAGAGCACTTCCGGAAAAAAGGCCTAAAAGAGGTCGAGCACCAGCACGCCTTGTGGGCCTTTGACGACGAAGGCACGCGCGTATTTTTCTACGCCACGGGCACGCTCGGCATAACGGGAAAGAAAGAGAGAGCGCTAGCTAAAGAGGTGACGCGCCTACTTAAAGGCAGGCGCGTAGCCGGGTGCGACGAGGCGGGTAAAGGCGACCTTTTCGGCCCGCTCGTCGTCTGCTGCGCCTGCATAACCGAAGAGGCTTACGCCCGCGCCGCCGCCCTAAACCCCCGAGACACGAAGCGCCTCTCCGACGCGCGCGTCTTTAGGCTATACGAGGCGTTAAAGCCCTTGGTTAAGGTCTTCTGCAAGGTCGTAAGCCCGGAGGAGTACAACCGCCGCGTAAAGACCCTAAGCGTAAATAAGCTGTTAGACGAGGTTTACCGCGAGCTGGTGGAGCGCGTCTTAAACGAGTGCCGGCCGGAGGAGCTCGTCGTCGACGCGTACGCGAGAAAGAGCCCCTTTAACGACGAACGCGTAAGGTTCGAGCCTAAAGCCGAGCGGCATCTGGCCGTCAGCGTAGCCAGCGTGTTCGCCCGGGCCCTCTTTTTAAAGGAGCTCGAGAAGCTCTCTAAAGAGCTCGGGATTAAACTGCCTAAGGGAGCCTCGGAAGAGGCCCAGCGGCTCGCCCGTACTATTAAAGAGAAGGAGCGGTACGTAAAGACGAACTTCAGTCTAAAAGCTTTCCCGGATTAAAGAGGTTCTTAGGGTCGAAGAGCCGTTTTACGCCCTTTAAAAGGGCCAGCCCCTCGGGCCCGAGCTGTCTACCTAAAAAGGCTTTCTTGGTAAGGCCCACGCCGTGCTCGCCCGTAATAGAGCCGTTAAACGAGAGGGCTATCTCGAACACCTCGTTTACCGCCTCCTCGGCCCGCCTCTCCTGCTCGGGGTCTTCTTTCTCGTAGAGGAGGTTAACGTGGAGGTTACCGTCGCCCACGTGGCCGAAGACCACCACCTCCAGACCGTACTTTCTACCCACCTCTTTAAAAAGCGGGAGGGCCTCGGCTATGGCGCTGCGGGGCAGAACCACGTCCTCGTTAATCTTACCGCTCTTTATCCGGCCTAAGGCGGGCCCGAGGCTCTTCCGGGCAAGCCAGAGCTCCTCGCTCTCTTTCGCGTTTGAGGCCCTTCTTACGCGGGCCCCTTCCTCTTTTAGCAGTTTCTCGGCAAGCAGCGCCTCCTGTTTAAGCGCCGCCGGCCACCCGTCGAGCTCGACGAGCAGAAGCGCCTCCACCTCCGGCAGCTCTAAAGGCTTAAACTGCTTAACGGCCCTTATAGCGTCGCGGTCCATAAACTCCAGCGCCGAGGGGAACACGCCCCCGCTTAAGAGCCGCGTTACGGCCTTTCCCATAGAAGCAAGGTCGTCAAAGAGGGCCAGAAGCGTAAGCCGGGCGGGGGGCTTGGGGATGAGTTTTACCGTTATCCGCGTAAAGAGCCCGAGCGTACCTTCCGAGCCTACGAGCAGGCGCGTAAGGTCGTAGCCCGCCACGTCCTTAATTACGGGCCCGCCCGTCTTAAGCAGCTCCCCTTCCTTTATAACCGTCTCGAGCTCGAGCACGTAGTCGCGCGTGGTGCCGTACTTAAGACAGCGCGGCCCGCCCGCGTTCTCGGCCACGTTCCCGCCTAAGGTCGAGTACTTGTAAGAAGACGGGTCGGGCGGGTAAAAGAGCCCGTAGCGCTCGGCCTCCTTCTGCAGCTTCTCGGTAATAACGCCCGGCTCGGCCACGGCCAGACCGTCCTCGGGCCTTACGGTAAGGCCCGTCATCCGCTCGAACGAGACGACCACGCCCCGCCCGTCGGTGGGTACCGCACCGCCCGTAAGACCCGTCCCCGCCCCGCGCGGGAAGAGGGGAATCTCTTCCTCGTAACAGACCTCCACGAGCTTTTTAACCTCTTGCGCACTCTCGGGAAAGACCACGGCCGCGGGCAGCTCGCGTTTTATAGGTATGGGCGTAGCGTCGTAGGCGTAAAGGTAACGCTCGGCGGGCCTCTCGTAAACCCTGCCCGGGAGGGCTTTCTTTAAAAGCTCGAGCTTCTTCTCCATCGGGTTAAATATACCCTCAGCCTACGACGAAGTTTATGAGCTTCCCCTTAACGAAGATAACTTTTTTAACTTCCTTACCTTCTAAAAACTTCTTTACTTTCTCCGACGCGAGGGCCGCCCGTTCGGCCTCCTCCTGACCCGCGTCGGCGGGCAGCCTTATCCGGTCGCGCACCTTACCGTTTACCTGAACCACAAGCTCCACCTCTTCCTCTTTTAGAGCCTCCTCGTCCGGCTCGGGCAGGGGCGTTACCGAGACGAAGCCCTCCTTACCCATCTGCTCCCAGACCTCTTCCGCCACGTGCGGCGTTATGGGAGAGAGCATCAGCGTAAGAAGCTCAAGCGTCTCGCCGGCTACCTTTCTCTCTTCCTCCGTCTTAGGCTCGAACCGCTGGAGGGCGTTAAGAAGCTTCATAACCTCCGCCACGGCCGTGTTAAACTGCCACCGTCTAAAGTCCTCGAGATACTCCTTTAAGGCCCTGTGGGCCTCCCTCCTTAACTCCCGAGCCTTCCCGCTTACCTTCCTGAGCTCCTCTCGGCTCCAGCTGAGGCCCTTTATTAAGGGGATGAGCCGCTGCGCCGTCTGCCAGTAGCGGTTTAGAAACCTGTAAGCGCCCTGTATCCCTTCCTCCGTCCACTCGAAGTCCTGCTCGGGAGGCGCGGCAAAGAGCACGTACAGCCTTACCGTGTCGGCTCCGTAACGCTTAACCGCCTCCTCCGGGTCTACCACGTTACCCTTAGACTTAGACATCTTCGCCGCTTCGCCTACCTTACTCTCTAAAAACGTAAGCAGCTTCCCGTCGAGAAGACCGAGCTTCTCCAAAAGCAGGGCCGCGTTGTCGCCGACGGATATCTGATGCTCCTTTAAAAACTCCTTAATTTTCATCGATAATATTTTAACCGTGCGTGCGGCTGCTATAGACGTAGGCTCTTACTCGGTACGCCTCTCGGTGGGCGAGCTTCAAGACGGACGGCTCACTATCCTTCACGAAGAGGGGACCATAACCGCCCTCGGGAGCGGCGTTAAAGAGACGGGCCTTTTAAGAGAAGACAGAGTAGAAGAGACGCTCCGCGTACTTAAGCGGTTTGCCGATAAGGCCCGTCGTCTGGGCGCCGGGAGGATAGAGGCCGTGGCCACGGAGGCGCTCCGTCGGGCCCGTAACGCTCCCGAGTTTTTAAGGCGCGCGGAAGAAGAGACGGGTATAAAAGTCCGCGTTATATCGCCCGAAGAGGAGGGCTTTTTAGCCTACCGGGGAGCCGTCTACGAGCTGCCGGTTAAAGGTAAAGTGCTGGCCGTGGACCAAGGCGGTGGCTCTACGGAGCTCGTAACCGGCGTGGAGAGAGAGCCCCGAAGGGTCCGTTCGCTACCGTTCGGTATAGTGAGCCTTACGGAGGGATTTTTAAAGAGCGACCCGCCGACGGAGA
>JAADCR010000026.1 GCA_013154375.1 Aquificota bacterium
GACGAGTCGTGGCGGAACATAAACGCGATAGACGACGCGTGCGAGGAGCTGCTCCTTACGGCCGACAAGCTCACCGTAGCGGCCCTTACGGCCGCCGCGGGAGCCGGGGGGTTCTACCTCGCCCTCGCGTGCGACCTCGTTTACGCCCGTAAGGGCGTCGTTTTAAACCCTCACTACAAGAACGTGGGTAACCTCTACGGCTCGGAGTTCTGGACGCTTACGCTCCCGATGCGTACGGGCAGCTGGGAGAAGGCCTTAAGCGTTATTAACTACCGCCTTCCGCTTCTGGCCGAGCAGGCGCTCGAGCTTAACCTCGTGGACGGGGTTTTCGGGAGCAGTTACGCGTCGTTTTTAGAAGAGCTACACGGACGCCTTACGGCGTTTTTAGACTCTAAAGAGGGGAGGCTTTTTCTCGAGCAAAAGAGAAAAGAGCGCTCGGGCGGCGCGTGGCGGGAGAAGCTTAAGCGCGCGCGGGAGCACGAGCTGGAGCGGATGAGGGTAAGCTTTTACGGGTTTGACACGAGCTATCACGTGGCACGCTACTACTTCGTCCACCGCGTCCCGCCGTACCGCACGCCGCCGTATCTGGCCAAGCACCGCCGGCTCAGACCACCCTGACCTCGTAGCGGGCCTTCTCGAGCCTTTTAAGCTCGTCCGGCAGGCGGCGCAGCTCTTCGTTAAGCAGCTCGCGGGCCTCCTTAAGCGAGGGCGGGGAGGTGACCTCTTTCACGAGCGGCTCGCCGTCGCGCTTCTGGTTAAAGGGCACCACCTCGTCGTAGACGGCCTTACCGTCGCGGTAGTATCGGTAGACCTGACGCTTGTACGGGAAGGTTCTCTTGCCCGGGCTCAGCTTGTAGGTGGGTCTGCCGTCGTACTCGACGAGCTTGTAGGCCATGTCGAGGTAGGGCGCGTCGGCGGAGGTGAGTACTTTAGTCCCTACGCCGAAGGCGTCTACGGGTACGCCTTTCGAGAGCCAGTCGTCTATGGCGTACTCGTCCACGCCGCCGCTTACGATGATTTTTACCTCCTTAAGGCCCGCCTCGTCGAGAAGGCGTCTGAGCTCGGGCACCAGCGCGGCGACGTCGCCGCTGTCGACGCGTATGCCTAAGACGGGGTAGCCCTCGCGGGCAAGCTTTATCACCTTCCGTACGGCCTTAATAGGGTCGTAGGTGTCTACTAAAAAGACGGCGTTGTTGGGGTAGCTGCGGGCGAAGGCCTTAAAGGCCTCCTCTTCGCCGAAGACCATAACGAACGAGTGGGCCATGGTGCCCACGGGCGGGATGCCGAAGCGGCGGCAGGCCTCGAGGTTGGAGCTGCCGTAAAAGCCGGTAAGGTAGCACGAGCGCGCGCCGTAAAGACCGGCCTCGAGACCGTGGGCCCGCCTAAGCCCGAAGTCGACCACGCGCCGGCCCCGCGCGGCCAGCACGCACCTTACGGCCTTCGAGGCTATCACCGTCTGGAGGTGGAAGGTGTTTATCGCGAGCGTCTCGAGAAGCTGGGCCTCGGGCAGGGAGGCCTCCACCTGCAGCACGGGCTCGTTCTGAAACACGACGCGCCCCTCGTCCACGGCGTAGAGCTTCCCTTTAAACTCGAACTCCCTTAGGTAGTCTAAAAACCACTCCTCGAACAGGCCCGTGGAGCGGAGGAACTTAAGCTCCTCGTCGCCGAAGCGGAACCGCTCGAGCCGCTCTAAAAAGGTGGCCAGACCGGCGTTTACCAAAAAGTTCCGCTGCTCGGGCAGCTTCCGGACGAATAGGGAGAACACCGCGTTAGCGGTCTTTCCTTCTTTTAGGTAAACTTGAGCCATGGTAAACTCGTACAGGTCGGTATACAGGCCCAGACGCGTCATAGTAAACAGTTTAAAATTACACCCATGCTGAGAATCGGGGTGCTCGTCTCGGGCAGGGGCTCTAACCTCCAAGCGCTTATAGACAACGTAGAGGCCGGTAAGCTGAAGGCGCGGATAGCGCTCGTAATATCGGACAACCCGGAGGCGCAGGCTATAAAGCGGTGCCAGAAGCACGGCGTGCCGTGTAAGGTGCTCCGCAGGGAGGACTTCCCGTCTAAGAAGGCTTTTGAGGAGGAGATGGTAAGGGCTTTAAAGGAAGCGGGCGTGGAGCTGGTGGTGCTGGCGGGCTTTATGAGGATTCTCTCTAAGCACTTTATCGAGCACTTTCCCGAGCGCGTAATAAACGTCCACCCCTCGCTTCTGCCCTCGTTTAAGGGGCTCGAGGCCCAGAGGCAGGCCGTGGAGTACGGCGCGCGCTTTAGCGGCTGTACGGTACACCTCGTGGACGAGACGGTGGACGGCGGGCCGGTAATAGTGCAGGCGGTGGTGCCCGTCCTGCCCGAGGACACGGCCGAGAGTCTGGCCGAGCGGATACTTAAGTGGGAGCACCGGATACTGCCGCAAGCGGTCCAGTGGTTTGCGGAGGGGCGCGTGAGCGTAGAGGGTAGAAAGGTGCTCGTGGAAGGGGCGCGCTACGGGACGCTCCCCGTAAATCCCGAGCTGGAAGGATTTTAAAATGTATATATGCTTATAAAGAAGCTCGACGAGCAGGTAAAGAAAGACCTTAAGGACTACTTCCAAGAGCGCGACTACATGGTCATAGCCGTCCCCAAGAAAGAGCCCGTCCGCGTTTACGCGCTTAAGGCCACCAACACCGTCGAGACGGCCCGGCGCGTTCACGACCTCTCGCCCGGCGCCGCCGTGGCCATGGGCAGGGCCATAGCGGGGGCGCTCCTGCTTACCTCGCTGCTTAAGCACGGGACCAACCAGAAGCTGCTTCTTAAAATCGAGGGCGACGGGCCTATAGGGACCATAGTGGTAGAGGCGGACGCTAAGGGAAGGGTTAGGGGCTTCGTCCAGAACCCGGACGTGCCGCTTTACACGAGAGAGGAGAACGGGAAGGTTAAGGTCGACGTGGCGCGGATAGTGGGTAAGAACGGCACGCTTACGGTCGTAAAGGACCTCGGGACGGGTAAGCCCTACACGGGCGTGGTCCCGCTTATATCGGGCGAGATAGGGAAGGACATAGCTTACTACCTCTACCAGTCGGAGCAGATACCCTCGGCCGTGGCGGTGGGGGTTAAGCTTAACGAGGACGGGAGCGTAAGACACGCGGGCGGGTATCTGGTACAGACGCTGGGCGGCAGCTCGGACAAAGTTAAAGAGCTTTTAGAGAAGCGCGTGCTCGAGCTGCCCTCGCCTACGGAGATGTTCGAGCAGGGGTTAAGGCCCGAGGACGTGGCTACGGAGATACTAAAAGACATGGAGCCCCAGCTGGTGGGGCTTAAGGAGGTGGAGTACTACTGCCCGTGCGACGAGGAGGTGGCCAAGGCCTCGCTGCTTATGCTGAGCGAGGACGAGCTTAAGGAGCTGTTTAAAGAGCAGGAGCTGGCTACGGTGAGCTGCCGCTTCTGCGGGAAAGTTTACAAGTTCGACGAGAAGGTCATAGAAGAGAAGAAGAAAAAAGGGGAGGACGAGAAGAAGAAGGAGGATTAAAATTAGTTCTTCGGTGAAGAACGCACCTTCCCCGCTTCGGGTTGCCCCTTAAGGGGTCCTCGGGGAAGGGAGGCAAAACCCGAAGGAGGTGTTAGCTATGCCCGTAGTTTCTATGAAGGAGCTCCTCGAGGCGGGCGTGCACTTCGGCCACTCGAAGTCGCGCTGGAACCCTAAGATGGCGCCCTACATATACGGCGTGCGCCACGGCATTCACATCATAGACCTCAACAAAACGCTGGTGCTGCTCGAGGAGGCTTACCACTTCGTCTCGGACGTGGTGGCGCAAGGCGGCGAGGTGCTCTTCGTCGGGACCAAGAAGCAGGCTAAAGACATCATCAAAGAAGAGGCCGAGCGGTGCGGCGCTTACTACGTTAACGAGCGCTGGGTGGGCGGCCTGCTTACGAACTTCCAGACGGTCAGGAAGTCCATCTTAAGGCTTATGACGCTCGAGCGGATGGAGGCCGACGGGATATTCGACTTCCTGCCCAAGAAAGAGGTGCGCCGTCTTAAGCGCGAGATGGAGAAGCTCCAGAAGCTTTACAACGGCATAAGGAACATGAAGCGGCTGCCCGACGTTATATGGATAGTCGACACGGTGAGGGAGAAGATAGCCGTCCGGGAGGCGAGAAAGCTCGGCATACCCATAGTGGCCATAGCCGACACCAACTGCGACCCGACGCTCATAGACTACCCGATACCGGGTAACGACGACGCGATAAAGTCCATAAAGCTGCTCACCTCTAAAATTGCCGACGCGGTTATAGAGGGTAAGCAGCGCCGTAAAGGTGAGGGCGAGGTGGCTCCGCCTACGACGAGGAAGCCCGTAGAGATTACCGAGCGCGAGCGCCAGCTCTTCGAGCAGGCCGTGGAGATGAGCGAGAAGTACGAGGAGCTCGACAAGGACTCGACGGAGTACGAGTAATAGTATGCGCAAGCTCGTCGTTCTGGGCGCCCAGTGGGGCGACGAGGGTAAGGGGAAGATAGTAGACCTGCTTTCCGAGCGCTACGAGCTGGTGGCCCGCTTCCAAGGCGGGAGTAACGCGGGCCACACCGTAGTGGCCAACGGAAAGAAGTTTATCCTCCACCTGCTGCCCACGGGCGCCCTCCACCCTCACGCCCGCTGCGTCATAGCGCAGGGCGTGGTCGTCGACCTCGAGGTGCTTACGCAGGAGGTTAACGCGCTCGAGGAGGCGGGTCTGCCCGTAAAGGAGCGGCTTATCTTAAGCGACAAGGCCCACCTCGTGCTGCCTTACCACAAGCTCTTAGACGGTCTTTTTGAAAAAAAGAAGGGGATAGGTACCACGCTCCGGGGCGTAGGCCCGGCGTACATGTTTAAGTACGCCCGTAAGGGGATAAGGGTCTGCGACCTGTTTAACGAGAAGAGGTTTTTCGAGCTCGTGGAGGAGAACGCGGAGTTCGTAAAGGAGCTGTGCGAGAAGGTCTTCTGCGAGAAGTTCGAGCTTAACGCCCGCGAGCTTGCCGAGAGACAGCTCGAGCTGTTTGAGCCTTTTAAGTCTTGCGTAAAAGACGCTTCGCGTTACCTCTCTTCGTTTGAAGGCAGGCTGCTTTTTGAGGGCGCTCAGGGCACGCTGCTGGACGTGGACGCGGGTACTTACCCTTACGTGACGTCTTCCAACTCTTCGGCTTTAGGGCTTACGAGCGGCACGGGGCTGCCGCCGCGCTTTTTCGCCGACGCGTACAGCCTCGGGATATCTAAGGCCTACGCTACGCGCGTGGGCGAGGGGCCGTTCCCTACCGAGGCTAAGGGCGAGGAGGGGGAGCTGCTGAGGCGGCTGGGGAACGAGTACGGCTCGACGACGGGCAGGCCCCGCAGGTGCGGCTGGCTCGACCTCGTAGCCTTAAGGTACGCCAAGCGCGTAAACGAGTTCGACGGTCTGGCCTTGACGAAGCTCGACGTGCTGGACCACTTTGACCGGATAAAGGTCTGCGTGGCTTACCGGTACGAGGGGAGGGTCGTGGAGGAGTTCCCGGCCTGCGGCGAGGAGCTCTGGCGCGTCGAGCCCGTCTACGAGGAGCTGCCGGGCTGGAGGAGAAGCACGCGCGGGATAACGCGCTTTGAGGAGCTTCCCGAGGAGGCTAAGCGCTTTATCGAGTTCGTAGAGGAGTTTACGGGCGTGCCCGTGGTTATGCTCTCGACGGGCCCGGGACGGGAAGAGGTGGTATGGAGAGAGACGGGTCTAAGCGCGAGCTCTTTATAAAGCGGGCGAGGGAGTTCGGGTACGCGGTGCTTGCCGGCTACACGCTTATGCTCGTGGGCGCCCTCGTGCTTTATCCTTACTTTAAGCTGCCGGTCTCGGAGCGGCTGGTGCGTTACGTTTACGCGCTCGAGCTCGGCTCGGCGGCCTTTGCCTACGCTCTGGCTTACGCCGTAAGGCGTCTTTTTCTTCCCGTAAAGGCCGAAGGGGAGTACTGGGGCTTTATAGCTATGCGCCGCTACTTCTGGAGCTACGCGTTTATAACGCTACCTTACCTTATAGGCTACGCTATGTTCGTCTTCTCGGGACACCTGCCGAGCCTGCTCCTCGGCTACGCCCTGAGCGCCTTGGGCGTTATAATCTTCCTCCCTAAAAAGGGCGACGTGGTATGAGGCGTCTGCTTGCGCTTCTGCTGGTTCAGCTCGTCTTTGCGGGCGTTCTGCTTAACTTCGACGAGGTCGAGATTAAGGTGGCCGCGGAGCAGATTGCCCGCTTGCTGGGTAAGAACGTGGTGGTGGACCCGCGCGTCCGCGGGAAGATAACGCTCATATCCGTAAAAGAGGTAAGCCCTAAGGAGGCTTTCGAGCTTTTCTCGCAGGCTCTGGCGGCTCAGGGTTACGCGGTTATAGACGAGGGTAAGGTTATAAAGGTCGTGCCTACGGCCCAAGGCGTGGCTTTTACGCGCTTAAAAAGCGGCGAGGGGGGCGAGTTCGTTACCATGGTCTTTAAGCTTAAGCGCGTGAACGCCTCCCAGACGCTGAGCGCGATTAGGCCTTTCTTGTCGCCTTACGGGAAGGCTACGGTCCACGCGCCCTCCAACGCCGTCATAGTTACCGACTTTGCCGACTCGGTGGAGAAGGTTAAAGAGATTCTCGCGCTGCTCGACAGACCCTCCTCGGCCGGTCAGGTCCGCGTCTACGAGCTTAAGTTCGTAAGCCCCTCTTACGCGCTTAAGCTCCTCTCGCCGGTTTCCACGCTGTCGACGAAGCGCTACGGCGAGCCCGCGGTCTTTAGCGCGGTGGAGGAGCTAAACAAGCTCGTCGTCTACGCCCGGCCCGAGGTGCACGAGGTGGTTAAGCGCGTGCTCGAGGAGCTCGACACGCCCGAGGCGGCTCAGGCGGAGCGGAGCTTCTACATTTTACCTTTAAGCTACATCTCGGCCGAGGAGCTCTACGAGAGCCTAAAGAGCCTATTTCAGGGCGTAAAGACGACGGGTAAGAAGGGCCGGAGCAAGACCGCCCCGTCGATAACCACCGAGAGCGGGATGCGGATAGGCATAGACAAGCGGACGAACGCTCTTATTCTGTTTGCCACGCGTCAGGAGTACGAGGCGGTTAAGCGTTTCGTCGAGAAGCTCGACGTTAGGAGAAAGCAGGTGCTTATTACCGCTACGGTGGTGGAGGCTTCGGCTAAGAAGGTGCTCGAGTCGGGCGTAAGGTGGCAGATACTCGGCACGCAAGGGGGCGCCGCCTTTAAGGGCTCGTCTCTGCAGGACGTTTACAACGCCTTTAAGTCGGGGCAGCTCGTTATAGGCGCTTTCTCTACTTCGGGGACGACGGTAAACGTGGCGGGCGTGGAGCTCTTCTTCCCGGACCTCGTGTTTCTGTTCTCGCTGCTCGAGACGGGAACGGGCTTCAGGGTGGTGTCTAACCCTAAGGTTCTTACGCTGGACAACCAGCCGGCGCTTATAAAGGTCGGTCAGGTGGTTCCCTTCCCGACGGGGATAAAGTACGACGTTAACGGAAACCCTATAATAACTTACGACTACAAAGACGTGGGGCTTAAGCTTAACATAACGCCGCGGATAACCGGCTCGACGGTAAGGCTCGTTATAGACCTGACGCTCCAAGAGATTACGGGCTACCTTACCAATCAGGTGGCGGGCGTTAACTACACGGTGCCCATAACCTCCAACCGGGAGCTGAACTCCGACGTGGTGGTGGAGAACGGGCAGACGGTGGTCATAGGCGGTCTTATAAGCCGTAAGACGCTAAAGACCGTAGAGAAGGTGCCGGGCTTGGGCGACGTGCCGCTCGTGGGCAGGCTCTTCCGCTACGACCGCGACGAGAACGACCGGACGAGCCTCTTTATCTTCTTAACGCCCTTCGTCGTCTCCTCGCCCGAGGAGCTCTCTAAGATAACGCAGGCCCACCAAGAGCTCGCGCGTAAGCTCGTCGAGCTCTCTAAAAAGAGGGAAGAGCCGCAGGTAGAGGTGGAGGACGACGACTTTTTCGAAGATGAAGAGCTTTTCTAAGCTTTTAGGGCTTTTAGGCCTTACTTTTTTACTGGTGCTGCTTTCTCTTTTCGTCTGGGTGCCTAAGTTCGTTCTGCTGGACGCGAGGGCTTCTAAAGAGGGGCTCTTTTTGCTGCCTGCGGAGGTTAAAGAGCAGTTTACGGGCTTTACGGCCCGTAAGGGCCGTCTTTTTTTTAAGGGGAGAGAGCTTTTAAGGTTTGACGAGCTTAGGCTTAAGCTGCTGCCGCTCCAGAGGCTCGAGCTCGTCTGCGGGGAGGGCCGTCTTAGCCTCGTTTTCTTTTTAAAGCGTTTTAGGGCTTTAGAGGCGGAAGGCTACCGATGTCTTAGCTTTGCCGAGGAGGTTAGCGGACGCGTGAGGGCCGTCGGGGACGGGTTTGAGGGCAGGCTGGTGGTAAAGGGGTTGGTTACGGACGGGACTAAAGCCGAGAGGCTGGAGCTCGTTTTTGAGGGTAAAAGGTTCCGCGGGAAGGTGGTGCTGGCGCCGGGCCTGACGCTTACGGGCGGGGGGAGCTTGAAGCCGGGAGGGGAGCTCTTAGATACGCGCGTGGAGGGGAGCTTCCGCGGGAGCGCGGGCGGGTTTAGGTTAAGCGGGACGCTCGGGCGGTTAAGGGTGGAGCCGTTGTGATAGTGGCGTTGGTGCTGGTGCTTTTTCTGAGTCTTTCGTACGAGGCGGCGGGGCTGCTGGAGGAGGTCACGGCCCTTAACCGGACCTTTACGACCGTCTACCGTAAAGAGCAGGCCTTCTTACTTACCGAGAGCTTGCTGCCTAAGGCGCTCGAGCTGCTTACTCAGGAGGACGGCTCTTACGACGCGCTTACCGACGCGTGGGCCAGACCCTTCTCTTACGAGACGCCCTTAGGCACGCTGGAGGTAACCGTAGTAGACAAGGAGCGGTTTCTAAACCCTAACCTTCTGGGCTCTTCGCGGGCTTACGACGAGGCGTTCGAGCGGCTGCTGAGGCTCTTAGGCATAGACCCTATTCTGGCTTACTACATAAAAGTCTGGATAGGTAAGGCCGAGGGAAGCCTCCCGACGGACTACCCGCCCAAGCGTAAGCCCATGGACTCTATTTACGAGATTGAGCTCTTCTGGCCGGACCGCGAGGAGCTTTACGGGAGTAAAGACAAGCCCGGGCTTTACGAGTTTATAAGCGTTTTTGCCGGCCCTAAGGTAAATATTAACACCGCCCCGCCGCTCGTTTTAATGGCTCTCGACGAGCGGATAACGCCGCATCTGGCACGGGCCGTGGCGCGGGCCCGTAGCGAGCGGCCCTTTAAGACGCTTAAGGAGCTTCTGCGCGTCGAGGGCGTGACGCTGGACCTGCTTTACCGGCTCGAGCGGCTCGCGGGCGTAAAGAGCGAGAACTTCCGCTTAGTTTTTAAGCTCGAGGGGTTTGAGGAGCGCGTCTACTTTAACCGGCCTAAGCGTAAGCTCCTTCTTAAGGAGATTTACTGATGGAGTTCAGGTACGAGGGTCTGGCGGAAGGGCGGCGCGTAAGGGGCGTAGTAGAGGCGGCCAGCCGGGCAGAGGCGGTTAAGAAGCTAAAGAGCGAGGGGGTAAAGCCCTTAAAGGTGGAGCCGGTAAAGAGGCGGCTCTTTAGCTTTAGAAGGGGGCCCTCGGAGGAGGAGCTGGCGTTCGCCCTCGTACAGCTGGCGACGCTCCTCTCGGCGGGGCTGCCGCTGCCTAAGGCGCTCGAGCTGGCGGCCCGTCAGGTCGAGAGTAAGGAGCTCTCGAGCGCTTTCTTGACGGTCAAGAAGGCCCTCGAGCGGGGCGAGCCGCTGCCCGAGGCCTTTAGGAAGGCGGGCGTGTTTCCGGAGTACCTTACGCACATGCTCTCGGCGGTCCAGCGGGGGGAGAACCTCGAGTTTATCCTCCGTACGGCAGGCGAGTACCTGCGTAAGGTGGCCGCTTTTAAGGCCCGCGTGCTTAACGCCCTTATATACCCGACGGTGGTAATTCTGTTTAGCTTCGTCTCGCTGCTGGTGACGGTTACCGTGGTGGTGCCTAAGGTGGCGGGCGTGCTCGAGAGCTTGGGCAGGGAGCTGCCGCTGGCCACGCGGGCGGTGCTGCTGCTTTCTAAGCTCCTCTCGTCCGCTCTGCCGCTTCTGCCTATGGCCGTAGCCGCCTTTCTGTGGCGCGAGCGGCTCTTAGGGCCCGAGCGGGCGGGGGCGCTTCTTCTTAAGCTGCCCGTTTACGGTAAGGTGAGCTTCTACTTTAATCTGGCGCGCTTTGCCCGCACGCTGGCCATGCTCTTAAGGGCGGCCGTCCCGCTGCCTCAGGCGGTGCTTTTAGCGTCTAAGAGCGTCACGAACGCCTTTATAAGGAAGAAGCTCGAGCAGCTCGTGCCCGAGCTCGAGCGGGGTAAGAGCCTCTCGGAGCTGCTTAAAAGGACGAGCGTATTTCCCGAGACCTTCGTGAACTTGGTAGAGACCGGCGAGGCGAGCGGGGAGCTGGAGAGGATGCTCGAGCTGCTGGCGGACACTTACGAAGAGCTTGCCGAGCGCGTGGTGGAGTTCTGGCTCAGGGTGGCCGAGCCGCTGGCCATCCTCGTTATAGGCCTCGTGGTGGGTCTGGTGGTCGTAAGCGTGCTGCTGCCGCTTACCGAGGTTAGCGCGGGCTTAGGCTGAGCTCTTTTTTAAGAAGAAGCTCGTTAAGCTCGGCGGCGAGCCCGGGCTTAGGCGCGAGCGTCTGCTGCTCAAGCCTAAAGACGGGCAGAAAGCCCGTAAGTGAGTTAACTAAAAAGAGCGCGCCCGAGCGTAGCCGTTCGGGCTTTAACGGCTCGTAAACGAGGCTTAGCTCCCGTTCGAGGAAGCTCAGGGTGGTGCTCGGGAGGGCGCCCTCTTCGGGCGGCGGGGCGTAGAAGCGTCCGCTTTTGTAAAGCAGCAGGGCGGCGCTCGAGCTCTCGCAGAGCCGTCCCTTCTCGTTAAGAACGAGCGCGTCGTAAAAGCCGCGGCTCGTCGCGTGGCGCTTAACGAGGGCGTTAAAGAGGTAGGAGGTGGTTTTGTGGCGCGTAAGCGGGTCGGTGGAGTGGCGTCTGTAGGGCGAGAAGCAGAGCGCGGCTTTAAGCGGGACGGCCGGCAGGGGCCGCGTAAGCAGTAGTAGCTCGTAGCCTTCGGGCCTCTCCCAGTAGAGGGGGCTGCCGCGGAAGGTAAGCACGAGCTTAACGGCCAGAGGGCCTTTGAGCTTTTTTATAGGCTTCGTAAACTCCTCGTAGCTGGGGCAGGGCAGGCCCAGCTCGTCCGCCGAGCGGCGGAGCCGCTCGTAGTGAAGGGGTAGCTTTGCGCTGCGGCCGAGCCACCTTACGGTCTCAAAAAGCCCTTCGCCGAACTGGAGGGTCCGGTTCACAGGCCTAACCTCGTGCTCAGGTACGACTCGAAGCGGCCGGCGGCGCCGAGCTCTTTGCGGAGCTTTTTAAACTCGTCCGCCTGCTCGCCGTAAGCCCCGTAGAAGGCCCGGCGGCTTAGAAAGGCGTCTTTTACCAGATAGTGTCTCCCGCCGTAGCCGAGCACGAGCCGCTCGAGCCTGCGCATAAGCTCGGGCAGGCCTTCCGTAAGCGGGAAGTCGAGCGCTAAAGAGAAGCCGCGCCTTATAAAGCTTAAAAGGCCCTCGCCGCCGCCGCGGTGGTACTTAAGGACGGCCAAGTACGGCCTTAGGCCCGAAGAGCTTAAGAGCTTAAGTACCTCGCTTAAGGCCTCGGGGGCTTTCTCTTCGGGCAGGAGAAACTGCGTCTGCGTAAAGCCCTCGGGCAGGTAGAAGCGGTTCCAGCCGCGCCAGCGGTCGAGCGGGAAGAAGAAGCGTGCGTAGCACTCGAGCGTCTCTCCTTCGCCCCGGGCGTAGTAGAGGGCGTCGTAGAGCCGGACGAGAAGCTCCCTCGGGAGCGGGGGCTTTAAGAAAGGTAAGGGCTTTAGGCGGCAGGGCCGGTTTAGCTCGGTAAACGAGCCGGTGAGGACTATGCTTCTGTTGCCCGTAGGGTCGTTAAGAAGGTCGAGCCAAGCCACGGAGTACTCGGCGGCCGGCTCTTTTAGGAGCGTAAGCAGCTCGTCGAGGTCTTTCGGCTTTAAGCGTTTTACTTTAAGAAAGGCTCCTTTTACGCGCCGCAGGCGCGTCTTTACTCTTAAGATAAAGCCTAAAAGGCCTAAGCCTCCGCAGAAGGCTTTAAAGAGCTCGTCGCCCTTCTTTACGGTCAGCCGCTCGCCCGAAGGGAGAAGCACCGTAAGCTCTTCTACGAACGAGCAGAAGGTTACGGGCTCGTCGTTTTTGCCGTGGACATCGGCGCTTACGGCTCCGCCTAAGGTGACGCCCGCCGTGCCCGGTACCACGGGCGGGAAGAAGCCGCGCGGGAGAAAGAGCTCTACAATCTCGCCGAGCGTAACGCCCGCCTGCGCTTCGAGCAGACCCGTCTTCTCGTCGAACGACAGGAGGTAGCCGAGCCGTTCGCTTTTTAACAGGCGGGGCGAGAGACAGGCGTCGTTGTAGCAGCGGCCTCTGCCGTAAGGCAGCAGAGGGGTCTCTTTAAGGGCGGCCGCGACGGCCTGCTCGTTAGGCGGCGTCTCGGCGTAGACGGGCAGACGGGGAAAGTAGGTCCAGTTCATGCTCGGAGTAGATGATAGCAGGCGAGCCAGAGTAAGACAACCAGCTGGAGGAAGCGGTCTTTAAAGATTAAGGCTACGGGGTTGCCGCCCATCTTGCCGTAAAAGACGGCCCAGAAGTAGCGGAGAAAGCCGAGAACCACGAGGGGAGTGGTAAGGTATAGCTTGCTCCCGCTGTGCTCGACGACGGTGAAGATGGCGTAAAGCGTCACGGTTATAGAGGCGGTAAAGAGGACGGCCGAGTAGAGAAACCGCTCGTCGTAAAACTTTAAGACCTTCCGCGTGAGGATGCCTTTTTTAAGCAGGCGGGCGTCCTCGTAGCGCTTGGCCAGCGCTATAAAGAGCGCCAAGTGGAAGGTAATAAGCAGTATCCAGTCCGAGAGGGGTACGGCCGAGGCCTCCGCTCCGGCCCAGAGGCGCAGAAGAAAGCCCGAGCTTACGATAAGAACGTCCAGCAGGGGCAGGTTCTTAGCCCAGAACGAGTAGAGGAGGTTTAAAAGTAGGTAAAGAAGCGTTACGGCCGCAACGCCCGCCGCAAAGCCAAAAAGCAGTCCCGAGAGGGCTAAAAAGGCGGCGTGCAGGAGCGCCTCCTCGGGCTTAACCTCGCCCGAGGCTATAGGGCGTTGCCGCTTCTCCGGGTGTAGGCGGTCGAGGCGGCGGTCCGCAAGGTCGTTAATAACGTAAACGGCGCTCGAGACGAGGCTAAACGCCAGAAAGGCTAAAAAAGCCCTAAAGAGCCCTCCGGGCTCAAAGACGCCGGCAAAAAAGGGCGGGGCGAAAACTAGTAGGTTTTTAACCCAGTGCCGGACGCGGTAGAGCCTTGCGTAGACGCGTAAACGCACGAGCTTCTCCTGTCGTTTACGAGAAAGACCGCGTCGTTATCTTTTAAGCTTATCTTTATTTTAAACTCCTCAACCCGGCACGAGGGCTTGAGCTCTTTACACTCCTTCGCAAGCTTTATCTCGTAAACCACGCCCTCTTTCTTTACGCGTAAAGTCCGCCCGTCGCGCTCGGCCCTTTTAAAGACGCGCTCGGGCGACATGTTAGCCGTATGCCCGAAAAACTCGGCCAGAGAGCGGAGCTTTACCCGCAGCTCGAGCCCGTCGTTTTTAAGCTTTAAAAGCTCGTACGCGGGTTTACGCGTAAGGAAGTTAAACACGGGCACCACTTCTCCTCTAAGCCCCAGCACCGCCGCCACGCCCTTAACGCCGTAGTTAAAGCAAGCGTCCTTGCCAATAAGGTAAACGCGGCCGCCCCTCGAGCATGCCTTAAGCTCCTCCGCCAGAACGCGGCACTCCTCGCGGAAAGCCGCGTAAACAGAAGCCAGACCACTAAACCCGCCGAGTAAAAACAGCGTGTGTAGCTGCACCAGCAGCACCGCGGCCAGAAAGCCGTAAAGGAGCGCCGGCCGGCTTTTAAGAAGCTCCGCCACGGCTGCGAGCGTGAAAAACCGGCCGTAGAGCACGAACCTCAGGTTCACGCCCCCGAGGCTCGTTTTCACCAGAAGCGGAAAGGCGTCGTAAACGACGGCAAAACCGCCCAGAAACGGGCTTACCCTCCTGAGCGCCAGCCCGGCGATGAGCATAAAAAGGCTAAGGGCGTTTAATATAAGACCCAGCTTGTCAAAAACCGAGGAGTTCTCCCAGACGAGCTTTACCGTCTCGGTGAGACTAAAGCCGTGGAAGAAGTAGAGCTCCAAGTTAACGAGCACCAGCGGGACGAACGGGAGCTTAGACGGGGCCGAGCCGTCGAGGCCTACCGTCTTCTCCGAGCCCACGGCGCCGAAAACGGCGAGCTTGTAAAGCACGTAGACGGCGGCGCTGAGCAGAAAGGCCGCCGCCCAGCCGTAGCGGCGTAAAAACAGCTCCCTAAGGCCCGTAAGCACCGGGAAGAGGAGAAACTGCTCTTTCGTTAACAGCCCTACGGCGTTAAGCGCGAAGGCGAGCCCCTTCCGGCCGCTTAGGTAAAGCGTCAGGGCCGCCAGCAGAAGCGTAAAAGCTATGGTGTCCTGAGCAAAGTCCCAGCTGTAAGCAAGACCCGCGCCCTCGGGAAAAGTAAAGACTATAAAGCTTACGAGCAGCGCCGGCCCCCGCGAGCCCGTGACGAAACGGCGGACGAAACCGTAAGCCAGCGCGGACGAGAGGGCGTGAAAGAGCAGCCCCGCCACCGGAAACAGGTAGAACCTGCCTCCCGACAGCTCGTAGAGCAGCCAAGTAAGAAAGTTAAAGACGGGCCGCACGTAGTGGTAAACCTGATAGCTGAGCTCGCCGTGGAGCGTAAAGTACTCGCGGTAGCCCTCTAAAAACCACGAGCCGGGATTAAACGACTGCGAGTGGGCCAGAATCACCCAGAGGTCCGTGGCCGGGTAGAACTTCGTTATGGCGTCTTTAAACGAGACGAGCAGCACAAGTGCGTAAAAGACGAAGAGCAGAAGCCCCTCTAATAAAACTTTAGACATTAACTACAATATATACCGTCATGAAAGCGGTACTGCTGACCGCCTTCGGCGGTACGGATAAGCTTAAGCTATCCGAGCTGCCCGAGCCCGAGGTGGGCCCCTGCGAGGTGCTCGTCCGCGTTAAGGCCGTGGCGCTCAACCACCTCGACCTCTGGGTAAGGAAGGGAGCCCTGCCCGTAAAGCCCGAGCTGCCGCACGTGCTCGGCTCGGACGTTGCGGGCGTGGTGGTAAAGACGGGGCCGGGCGTAAAGAAGTTTAAAGAGGGCGACGAGGTGGTGGTTATGCCCGGCCTCTCGTGCGGCCTGTGCGAGCACTGCCAGAGCGGCGACGACAACCTCTGTCCCGAGTACGACATTCTCGGCCTTAGAAGCAGAGGCGGCTACGCCGAGCTCGTAAAAGTACCCGAGCGGAACCTCCTTAAAAAGCCTAAAAACCTCTCGTTTGAGGAGGCCGCCTCTTACCCGCTTACCTTTCTAACCGCTTGGAACGCCCTCGTGGACAAGATACGGATAAAGCCGGGCGAGCGCGTTTTAATATGGGCCGGAGGCTCGGGCGTGGGCGTGGCCGCCGTCCAGATAGCCAAGCTCTTTAACGCCTTCGTAATTACCACCGTAGGCAGCTCCGAGAAGGCCCAAAAGTGCAGGCAGCTCGGCGCCGACGTCGTTATTAACCACTACGAAGAGGACGCGCTTACGCGCGTAAAGGAGCTCTTCCCGGAAGGGATAGACGCGGTGGTGGACCACGTGGGCAGCAAGACGCTGCCTACGGGACTTAAGCTGCTTAAAAAAGGCGGGCGGCTCGCCTTCTTCGGCACCACCACCGGGAGCGAAGTAGGCGTTAACCTCCGCGAGCTGTTTACGCGCGAGATAAAGCTCTACGGCGTTTACATGGGACGGAGGGGCAGTCTGTTTAAGATAACGCGGCTGTTTGAAGAAGGTAAGCTGAGGCCCGTGATAGACCGCGTCTTTAGGCTCGAGGAGGCGGCGCGGGCGCACGAGTACCTCGAGAGCTCTAAGCACTTCGGTAAAGTGGTTCTGAAGGTGGACTGATGCTGAGGGAGCGCGTTAAGAGGGTACACTTCGTAGGCATCGGCGGGATAGGGATGAGCGGTCTGGCGCAGATACTCCTAGAGATGGGCTACCGCGTCACCGGCTCGGACCTAAAAGAGAGCAAAACCGTAGAGCTTTTAAGAAAAAAGGGCGTCCGCGTGTTTATAGGCCACAGGCCCGAGCACGTCCGCGACGCTCAGGTGGTCGTCTACTCGTCGGCGGTAAAGCCCGACAACCCCGAGATAGTAGAGGCCAAGAGGCTGAACCTCCCGGTGGTGCCGCGCGGCGAGATGCTGGCCGAGCTTTTTAAGCTCAAAGAAGGGATAGCCGTAAGCGGGAGCCACGGTAAGACCACCACCACTTCCATGATAGCCGAGGTGCTCATAAACGCCGGCTTAGAGCCTACGGTGCTCGTAGGCGGTAGGCTTAAGCGTCTGGGCACGAACGCCAAGCTCGGACAGGGCGAGCTCCTCGTCTCGGAGGCCGACGAGAGCGACGGCTCGTTTCTAAAGCTCTCCCCCGCCGTGGCCGTGGTTACCAACGTAGACCGCGAGCACCTCGACTTTTACGAAAGCTTCGAGGCCATTAAGAAAGCCTTCGAGAGCTTCGTAAACGCCGTACCCTTTTACGGCTTTGCCGTCCTTAACGCCGACGACGAGGCGCTAAGAGAGATAAGAAGCCGGACGCACGAGCGCGTGATAACCTTCGGTCTTAGTAAAGACGTCCACGCGCGGGCCGAGGAGCTTAAGCTCGAGAACGGCCGGTACGCCTTTAACCTCGTCTGGAAAGGCCGGCCCTTAGGACGCGTAAAGCTCGGCATAGCGGGCAGGCACAACGTCTACAACGCGCTGGCCGCCGCCGCCGTCTGTCTCGAGCTGGGCGTGCCCTTTACGACGATAAAGCGCTCGCTCGAGGAGTTTAAAAACGCCGAGAGGCGTCTCGACTTTAAAGGCTACTACGGGAGCGCCCCCGTCTACGACGACTACGGCCACCACCCTACCGAGATAAAGGCCGTGCTAAGCTCGCTTAAGGAGCTCTACCCCGACAGGGAGCTCGTGGTGCTCTTCCAGCCCCACCGCTACTCGCGGACGCACTACCTGTTTGACGAGTTCGTCCGCGTGCTTAAAGGCGTGCCCCACCTTATAGTTACCGACGTCTACCCGGCGGGAGAGAGAAACCTCTGGGGCGTCAGCGCCGAGCGTCTGGCCCGCGAGGCGGGCGCCTACTACGCGCCTACTAAAGAGGAAGCGCTTAAGCTCGTTAAAAAGCTCGCGCGTAAAGACCGCGTCGTTCTCTTTTTAGGAGCCGGGAGCGTCTCGCGCTGGTGCGAGGAGCTGCTTAGCGATGAGAAAGCTTAAGTACAAGCTCCTGCTCGCGCTTACGCCCCTTTTAGGTAGGCTGTTGAGGCTGCTGGCGCGTACCGTAAGGTGGGAGAACCGGCCCGAGGTTCAGAAGGGCGTCGTTTACGCCCTCTGGCACGGCCACGCGCTGGGGATGGCCCTTTACGGTAAAGACCGCGGCATCGTGGTGCTCGTCAGCCGCTTCAGAGACGGCGAGCTGGCGGCGCGGCTGCTGAAAGAGCTGGGCTTTGAGACGGTAAGGGGCTCGGCCGAGGAGGGTCGGCCCGAGAAGGGGGGCCGCAGCGCCGCTAAAAAGCTCGTGGCGCTCTTAAAGTCGGGCAGGAGCGTGGCCGTAACCGTCGACGGGCCCAAGGGGCCGGCTTACGAGGTAAAGAGGGGGGTGGCCTTTTTAGCGAAGGCGGCGGGCGTGCCCGTGGTACCCGTGGCCGTTAAGTTCGACCGCTACTGGCGGCTAAACACTTGGGACGGGACCGTCGTGCCCAAGCCCTTTACGCGGGGCCGCGTTCTCGTGGGAGAGCCTCTTGAGTTTGAAGGCTCTGAGGAGGCGTTTCTTTTAAAGCTGAAGGAGCGCCTGACGGCGCTCTCTTCTTCTTGAGCTTCCTGCGGGGGCGGCGCGGCCTTTTGGGCGGGTAGAGCTTGTCCGCTATCTTAGGCGCCAGCACGAAGAGGATGCTCCCTATAAAGGCCGTGAGCATGATAAAGGGTATGGTTATCGTCTTTAAAGAGGGCTGGAGCGAGCTCATGACCACCGAGAACTCGCCCCTCGGGACGAACGAGAGGGCGGCCCTCACGCGGGCACGCTTCTTAAGCCCGTATATAGAGGCCGCCAAGTAGGTAGAGACTACCTTAAGCACCACCGCCAGCACCACCAAAAGGGCTAAAAAGGCCGGGTTCTCCGGCAGCGCCAGCTCCGTCTCGTAGGCGAAGAAGAAGAAAAACAGGCCTATGGAGAGCTCCTTAAGGTCGGAGAGCTTCTTCTCTATGTTCTCAAACACGCGCGTCTCGGGCACCACCACGCCCAGCAGGAACGCCCCCAGCGCCTCGGACACGCCCATAGCGTGGAAACCCACGCCCACGCTGAGCACGAGCCCTAAGATGAAAAAGACGAAAACGTCCTCCTCGGATATCTCGTCGAGCCAGCGGTTTATCCTCGGTACGACGAAGCGGTGTAGCAGATAAAAGCCCAAAAAGGCCCCCGCTACCTTGGCTACGCTAAGCGGCAGAACGGATACGTCTACGGTGCCCGCCTCCTTTAAAGGGATAAGCAGCGCCAGCAGCATTATGGCCACGAGGTCCTCAAATATCAGTATCCCTATAAGCAGCTCGGCCTCGGGCGTGGCTATGCGCTTAAAGTCCATAAGGAGTTTGGCGATAATGGAGGTCGACGAGGGGTAGAAGACCGAGGCGAGCACGAGCGCGGAAAAGAGGTCGAACCCGAAGGCGTAAGCCAGCAGAAACGGCGGGACGAAGTTAAAGATAAAGTCGACGCTCCCGGTCTTCCAAGCGCCGAACATCGTCTTGAGCTTCTCAAACGAGTACTCGAGACCTATAAAGAAAAACAGCAGGATTATCCCGGCGTGCTTAAACAGCTCGAACTGCTCCACCTGCTCGGGCTTTACGAAGAACTTCGCCAGAAAGCCCACGAGCATAAAGGCGATTATGGAGGGTATGCTCAGCCGCCTCAGAATAACCGAGGCGAAGAACATGGCAAGAAGCAGCAGATAAGGGGCCAGCTGCGACAGGACCGAGTGGTGCTCCATCGCCGCTTAGGTGTGGCAGTCGCCGCAGAGCTCTAAGAACTTAATGAGCTGCTCGCGCGTACCGACTACGATAAGTACGTCGCCGGGCTTTATCCGCTCCTTCTGCGGGTCGGGGCTGGGTATCATGGTACCGTCTCGGATAATGGCTATAATGGACACGCCCGTCTTTTTCCGTATCTCAAGCTCGGCTATGGTCTTGCCCACGAAGTTGGAGTTCTCGCCCACCTTCACCCACTCCATTACTATCTCTTTCATAAGGAGCTGCATCTTCTCCGTGCCCACCGTCTGGTAGTGCGTGCCCGCCAGCAGAAAGCCGAGCTCCCGGGCCTCCTCTTCGGTTAACGAGAACGAGCAGACGGGCTCGTCGTCGTCCTCGTCCATGAGGTATATCTCCCGTCTGCCCGTGTTGTGGATTATGACCGTAAGCTGCCCGCCTTCCTCGAGCTCTATCGTGTACTTCTTCCCTACGCCCGGGAGCTCCGTCTCCTTTATCCTCATTAGAGACTATTTTATCACCACCAGAAAGGGCTCGCCCTCAAACCCTTCCGCCGGGTTGAGGTAGTCGTAGTCGCCGAAAACGTAGTGGACGAACGTCGGGTAAGGGAAGCCCTCTACCCGCGCCACGCCCTTGGCCCTTATAACCCCTTCGCGCTCGAACTGCTCAAAGAGCTTAAGAAGCTCCTCCTCTTTTACTACGGCCGGGAGCTTAAGAAGGCGCGCCTCGCGGCACTGCTCGTGGAGGTGAGGAAGCTCCTCCGGCAGCTCCAGCGTCCGGCCCGCCCCGGCGAAGAGCTCGGGCGGCACCTCGCCCCGGACCGCCTCGTAAAGCGCGTAGGGCTTCTCTTTCCCGTCGGGGGCAAAGAGGTTCACCAGCCTGTGCTCCTTCTTTATCCGTCTGACCTCCTCCTTTACGCGCTCGAGCTCTTCTTTACTAACGAGGTCCACCTTGTTAACGACGACGGCGTTCGAGCCGGCCAGCTGGTAGACGGCCGTCTCGTCGTCCTTGTAGCGGAGGAAGTTCTTCGCGTCCACGACGCAGATAACCGCCTCTACGGCAAAGCCCAGCGTTTTAAGCGAGAAGACCACGGGGAATGGGACCGCGTCGCCGGAGGTCTCCACCAGCAGCACCTCCGGGTCGTACTCGCGGACTATCCGGCTTACCCCCTCTTCAAACGCTCTCGTGAGCTTGCAGCAGACGCAGCCCTCGGGCAGCTCGAGCACCTCACCGTAAGCTTTAGAAAGAATGCGGCCGTCAAGGCCCGTCTGGCCCACCTCGTTCACCACCACGGCTACGCGCTTGCCGCTTAGGTGCTTCCGGGCGGCGTTTAGAAGGAGCGTCGTCTTACCGCTGCCTAAGTATCCCGTAACGACGAAAGCCGAGCGCATAGCCTTATTTTAAGCGCCCGGGCCCGCGAGGTGGCGCCCCCCGTCGAGCCGCACCAGCTCGCCCGTCGTGCCCTCCGTCTCGAGCAGAAAGAGCGTAAGCTTAACTACCTCTTTTAAGGGCACGGGCCGGCCTATAGGCGTGCGCCTTATCACGCGCTCCCACTTCTCCTCGTCGTACTGCTCGGCCTTTAAGACGGGCCCTAAGGCTATACCGTTAACGAGCACTGAGGGAGCGAGCTCTTTGGCGAGCACTTTCACCGCCCCGTGGAGGGCCGCCTTGGCCACGAAGTAGGGCGCGTAGCCGCGGTAAGGGCAGTCGACCGCCCAGTCGCCGAAGGCCACCACCCTACCTTTAACCGCCCCTTCGTTCTTACTCATAAGCTTAGCCGCCTCGACGGTTATAAAAAAGAACGAGCGCGTTACGGCGTTAAAGTAGCCCTCCAGCATCTCGGGCGTTACGCGCTCGAGGGGCAGCTCTTCGTACGGCGAGGCGAGGTGGACGAACGCGTCGAGCCGGCCGAAGCGCTCCTTTACGGCCTCTACGGCCTTAACGCCCGTCTCTTTAGACAGGTCGGCCTTTACGGCCAGCACCTTCCCTTCGAGCTCTTTAGGCAGCGAAGAGCGGTAGACGGCAGCCACGCGGTAGCCGCGCCTTAGAAGCTCGAGGGCCAAGGCCTTTCCTATGCGGCGGACGCCGGTAAGAAGTACCACCTTTCCCATGTTAAAACTTATACTGTGAAGCTCCGCTTTAAGGTCTGGTTCGAGAAGGAAGGCGAGCCGGTTATGACGGAGCTGAAGCTCCGTCTCCTTAAGGGCATAAAAGAAGAGGGCTCGCTGGCGAGAAGCGCCGCGCGTCTGGGCATATCGTACAAAAAAGCCCTCGGCCACCTGAGGGCCATGGAGGAGAGGCTCGGCTACAGGGTCGTAGAGCGTAAAAGGGGTGCCGGGGCCCGGCTGACGGAGGAAGGGGAGAGGCTGCTGAGGCGCTACGAGCGCGTGCTTAAGGCCTTCTCCGAGCTTGCCGAGCGGTTAGACGAGGAGGAGGGCGTTGGCGGCGGTGGCGGCGTAGCGGCGCGGTAGGCTAAGGTCGGCCCGCGCGAGCCTCTTACTCGCTTCTTCTATCCGGCGGTCCGTTAGGTTTAGCTCGCGCTTGGCCCGCTCGTACTCCTCGCGCGCAAGCTCTTTAGCCTCGTAGAGCTTCATAAGGACTCTACTCTTGGCGTTTGCCTCCGCGTCGCCCGTCGTCTCGACCGAGACGAAGAGGCTTCCCTTTAGATCTTCCACGACCTTAGCCTGCACGCCGTCGCTCTGCGTAGAGGGCATGCAGCCGAAGGGCTTTACCGAGACGACGAGGTGGGCGAGCTTGTGCTTAACGGCGTAAACGTGCTTACCCACCTCCATGTGCCCCTCCCCGCCGGCTATGCGCGGGTCGTAGTAAGGCTCGGCGTAACGGGCGAGCTTTTTCTGGCTTTTTAGCGGGTCGGGCTTACCGCCTAAGGCCCTCCGGTACAGCTCGTAGAGCGACCTGAGGTAAAGACCGAAGGCCTTAAGCGCTAAAAGCTCTTTTACCGCCTTCAGGCGGTCTTTAAAGGCTCTCTCTTTAACCGAGAGCTGACGGACGAAGACGAGGTAGTCTATCCAAGTGGCCACGGGCTCGACGACGGGCTCGGCCCCTTCCTCTATAAGCCACGCGGCGAGACGGTAGTTCCCGTCTCCTTCCGTCGTCTGGGCGAAAAACTCGCCCGTTATCTTTACCTTGGGCTTAGGTGTAAAGTAGTTGACCCTTACGGCCGAGAGCTCGCGCTTTACGCGTCTTAGGGCCTTAAGTACGGACGAGCCGCGCTCGAGCGCCTCGGCGAGCAGGCCCAGCGCCCGCTCCTTCCAGAGGTCCGTAGCGCCCTCTTTAAGCTCGTAGGGCTTTACCTTGTAGTAGAGGTCGTTTATCAGGTCGCCTAAAAAGACTGCCTTTATAACGCTTAAGAAGAAGCGGCGGTCGAACCTCAGGGGCCCTTCCTGCTCGTCGGTTAGAGCACGCGCCTGCTCGAAGGTCACGACCTTAAAGTCCGGGAAGCCCGCCTCTTTTAAGGCTCTCCTGTACTCGGCTTCGTACATGCCGAAGCGGCACGGCCCGCACGAGCCGGCGGTGACGAAGACGAACTCTCTCTCCACCTCCAGACCTTCCTCGCGCTTTTTAAAGAGGAACTTTAAAAGGTTACCTACGGTGTAGTAGGTGGGGTTACACTGGCCTTTGTTGCAGAACTCTTTACCTATCCGGAGCGCCTCGTTGTCGGGCGTGGGAAGCGGCAGGGCCTCGTAGCCGAGGGGTTTAACCGCGGCACTTATGAGCGTCTCGTGGGCTTGCGTAAGGCCGCCGAAGAGCACCTTCACCTTAACACCTCCTCTTCGTAGCGCTTTAGAAAGTAGTCGAGCGTCTCGACGCGGAGCTTAATAGAGCCGGCGGGGCGGTTCTCGTCCAGCTCGTGGAAGGTAAAGAAGGGTCTTCCGGTAGAGGCGAGGAGCTCTTCTATAAGGCCGTAGATGGGCGCGTCGTGCCCGCAGCGGAACGACGAGAGCTCGACGGCACTTAAGTAAGGAACTTTAGAGACGAAGCGGGCGGCCCAGACTTTCAGAGAGGAGTTCTCGCTGTAGCACTTGGGCCAGACGTCGGTAATCTCGAGCGGGCTCTTTATCCGGCCGCTCTTTAGCTCTTCTTTAAACAGCTCGTTCAGGAGCGCCTCGTCGCGCGGGAGCGCGTCTACGGGCAGAACCGCGTAGCCCCGGTCGTTTATCTCGTCGGGTATCCCGTGGTTAAGCCCCGGGTCGTTGTGGTACGGCCGGGCCAGCAGCACCACCCCCACGCGCTTTTCCCGTTTTAGCTTCTCTAGCAGCTCCGCCCCCCGACGGCGGAGCTTCTCTTTGTAAGTTTTTAAAGCCCCGAGCGCCTGCTTAAGCGCCAGCTCGTGCTCTTTACGCGTAACGCCGAAAAGCGGGCCCACCGCTTTAAAGAGCTGTCTCGAGAGCAGCTCCTCGTCCTCGAAGTCTAAAACCGGGTTTAGGTACTTAACGCCCCGCTCGGCAAACTCGTCGCGCTCTTTCGTAAAGGCCGCCTTTACCACCTCGGGCGTGGCCGTCACCGTAGGGCAGGCCCAGTGGCCCTCCGCGTTCTCCACCTCTTTAGGCAGCGTCCTTACGCAAGGGAAAAAGACGACGCTTACGCGTTTCTCGTAGATGAGCTCGTGAACGTGGGCCAAGGCCACCTTTGACGGGTAGCACGGGTCTATAGAGCCGCGCTTAGCACCCTTCCGGTAGAGCTCCTCGCTCGTGTAGCTCGAGAAGACGACCTTCTTAACGCCCAAGGCCTCGAAGTAGGTACGGAAGAAGGGAGCCAGCGAGTAGGCGTTAAGTACGCGCGGCACGCCCACCACCGCCTCGCGGAGCGTCCGGCGTTTTTTCCGGTTTAAAAGCGCCGACAGACCTCCTTGTAGCACCACCTCGGGCCGGTACGAGCTAAAGAGCAGCTCGTTAGCCTCTCTCACGAGGTTAGGAAACTCGTCCTTAAGCCGGCTCTTTTTCCTAAGCAGAGCTCTAAGCTCTTCTTTCGTCTCGACGGTGCCTTTCTCGCACGGGGCTACTATAAAGCGCTTTTTGCTGCCTTTTACCGAGAGGTCTATAAAGGTGCGGACGCAGTAGTTGCTGCAGAAGCTGCAGCGCGTCTCTTCGCCGCGCTTCGTCTCGTAGGTAAGCGCGTCTACCGCGTCGAAGCCTATAAAGCTGCTCACGCCCTAACCCCTCCCGCCACGCGCATGGCCTCCACGGCGGCACCGTAGGCGCCCGCCACGCTCCCGAAAGGGTGGACGAAGACCTTAGCGTCGGGAACTTTACTCTTTATGTAGTCGAGCTGGGCCTTTACGACGGCGAGGTTGCGGTGCGTCCCGCCTTGAAGGACGAAGACCTTTCCTAGTCTCGCCAGATTGGGCTCTTGGGCCACGTAGAGCCAGACGTTGAGCGGGAGCACCTTAGCAAGCCCGGCCATAATCTCCTCCGCGGTCCAGCCCAGACGCTGGAAGTTAACCACGTCGGCCTCTAAAAAGACGGCGCAGCCGAAGTTAAACGACGGGCAGTAGCGGGCCTTAAAGGCCGCCTCCGCGTACTCTTCTACGCGGTAGCCGAAGCGCTCGGCCGTGGCCTGTAGGTAGTAGCCGTTACCCGCGGAGCACTGCGTGTTTAGCTTAAAGTCCTTTACCTTACCTTCTCTTATCACAATTATCTTTATGTCTTGGCCGCCCACGTCGCAGACGACCTCCGCGTCGGGGAAGAACTTAAGCGCCCCCAGCGCGTGGGCCACCGTCTCGACCACCGCCGTCTCGCCGCCGAAGGCCTCGAGCAGCAGCTCCTTGGCGTAGCCCGTGTAGCCCGCACCTTCTACCTGTGGCTCTATGCCGAGCTCTTTAGCCTTCCGCTCGAGCTCCTTTAGCACGAGCGCGGCGTCCTTTAGCGGGTTGCCCGCCGAGAGGCGGTAGGCGCTTACCAGCAGCCTCCCCTCCTCGTCGAGAAGCACGGCCTTGGTTGAGGTCGAGCCGCCGTCGAGGCCTACAAATACGGGCAGCCTGCCCGAGACGGGGGGCGGGTTGTAGGGCTCGGGGGCGTAGGTTTTTAGAAACTCTTTAAGCTCCTCTTCGGTCCTCCAGAGGGCCGGCTGGCCGCTCTCGCGCTTTATCTTCTCCCGCTCCTCTAAAAAGCGGTAAAGCGGCGTAAGGTCTTCTACGACGAACCTCCCGGGCTCTTCCAGCTCGGCCGAGAAGGCCGCCCCGAGGGCCACGAAGTACAGCGCGTCCTCGGGCAGCAGCACGGGACCCTCGGTAACGCCGCGCTCGCGCCAGAGCTCCTTAAGCCTGTACTCCCACGCCTGACGGAGGCCTAAAAAGTAGGCGTTCGGGCCGCCTAAAAGGAGCACGGGCGGGCGGGGCGTGTAGCCGCGCGTAAGCACCGTAAGGTTCTGCAGCACGACCGCGTCGAAGAGGGAGATAAGCAGCTCCTCCTCGGGCACGCCCTTTTTCTGGAGCGAGTTTACGTCCGTCTCGGCAAAGACGCCGCACTTACCCGCCACCGGGTGGACGCGTGCAGGGTCGTAAGCTACGCGTGCGGCCTCCTCGGGCTTGAGGCCCAGCTTGGCCAGTATCCGGTCTATCGTCGCGCCCGTGCCGCCGGCACACTTGTCGTTCATAGAGGCGAACTTTCTTACGCGGCCGTTCTCGCGCATCCAGAGGACGAACTTCGCGTCTTGGCCGCCGAGCTCGAACAGGCTACCGGCCTCCGGGTAGAGCCGCTCGGCCGCCAGCGTAACGGCGTTCACCTCTTGGACGAACTTACCTTTAAGCAGCTCCGCTACGGTCTTGCCGCCGCTCCCGGCGCAGAAGAGCGTAAACCTGTCTACCGACAGGTCTTTTTTTATCTGCTCTAAAAACTCTATAACCTTCTCCGTCTGACGGGCGTAGTGCCGCTCGTAGCGCTTCCAGAGCACCCTCCCTTTCTCGTCGAGCACGACCGCCTTTACGGTGGTCGAGCCCGCGTCGAGCCCTACCCTAATCACGCCACAGACCTCCCACCGAGAAGCTAAGGAGTTTCTCCGACAGCTCCTTAGGGTCGCCGCCTTCTTCTATGAGCCCCGCCACGGTCTCCTTTACGGCACCCACGACGGCACGCGCCACCGCGTGTGGGTCGTGCTCTTTTAAAAGGCCCATCTTTATCCCCTTCTTCAGGCTATCTTCTGTAAGCTTTACGATGCTGTTTAGAAACTCGCGGACCGGGCCGCTGAGCTCGGGCTCGCAGGCTCTAAAGAGGACTATCCGCGCCAGCTCCTCGTTCTCAAGCGCGTAGCGGAGAATCCGCTCGAGGTTCTCCCTTACCTGCTCCTTTGGGTCCCGGCTAAGCTCGACGGGCTTTATAAGCTCGCGCAGCTCGCTTACGGTCTTTAGCAAGAGCTCTTTAAAGAGCTCCTCTTTGCCTTTAAAGTAGAGGTAGAAGGTGCCGCGCGCCACGCCCGCACGCTCTACGATGTGGCTTATCTGCGTGCGGTAGTAGCCGCGTCTAGAGAACTCCTCTTTAGCAGCCTTCAGTATCCTCTCGCGCGTACCGACTGACACGTCAGTCTAATTAAAGACGGAAAGCCGGCGGAGCCATGACGGAGCTCACCCTTCGCTTGACAGCTCTACGCTCAAGAAATATTATAAGGAAAACTCTAAAAAAGGAGGTGGAACGGATGCCTACGGTAGAGCTACCTAAAGAGGAGTGGGAGCGCTACTTTGACGAGCTTTCTAAAAACCTGCCGGCGCTCGAGGCCCAGCTGGAGGTAGTAGACCGCGAGGTGGGAGACCAGATAGAGGTGGAGTACTCGCCGCTTACGGGCCTCTCGTACGACCCTAAGGACGACGTTTTCGAGATACAGTTTACCGAGAAGCACGACCACCTTATATACCACCCTCAGAAGATTTACCTCGAGCAAGAGGACGGTAAGCTCGTAGCCATAGAGGTCGTCGACAAGGACGGGACGCGCCACATCCTCCGCCTTAAGCCTGCCCTCCCGCTTCCCGGCTGAAGCGGACCGTAAGCCGGAAGCGGCCCTTCTCGTAAGAGGCCCTCACCTCCCACCCGAGGGCCTCGCTCAACTTTTTCACTATCGAGAGACCCAATCCCATGCCCCTCTGAGACTCGCGGTAGAACCGCTCGAACAGCCTCTCGGGATGCTTTACGGGCTTAGAGGGGTTCTCGACCACGAGCGCCTCGTCGGTAAGTACTACTTTTACGGGTCCTTTACCGCCGTAGTGTTTAAAGGCGTTAGAGAGGGCGTTAGAGACTATCCGCGTCACCGCGTGTAGGTCGGCCGTTACGCGTACGGGCTTTAGTGAGCTCTCGACGGGCACGCCGGGGTAGAGTTTTTTAAGCTCTTCGAGCTCTTTTTTTACTAAAGAAGAGAGCTCAAGCTCTTCGAGCTTGAGCTGGACCTCGCGGTCGAGCGGCGAGAGGTTGTCGCGGAGGCTCTCGAGCTGTTTAAGCGCGAAGCTTAGCCGCTCGTACTGCGCGGGCGTGAGCTTCCCTTTAGCCATGGCGAGGTTTATCTTGAGCGTGGTAAGGGGGGTGTTCATGTCGTGGATGATGTCGCGCGTTACTTCTTCTATAAGGTCGAGGGCCCTGCGGAGGGGCTTTAACGCGTAGCGGGCAAAGAGGGCCGAGATGACCAAGGCCGCTAAGCTGGCAAGCAGGAACTTCGTCAGGAGCTTTTTAAGCACGCCGAAGGCGTCTTTCTTAAACGCTTCTTTAGGGTAGTAAATCTTTATAGCTTCTTTCTCTACGCCCGGGATGGGGACGAGGATGTAGTAGCTCTGCTCGTCTTCTAAAAGCTCGTAAAAGGGCTCGGAGCGGCGGTAGACGACGTCGACGGGAAACTCGTCACCCTCGAGCGATAAGCCGTAGTTTTTAAGCTCTAAAAAGAGGGCGTACCTGCGGTGCTCGAGCTCGGATTTGTACAGAAGCGCGAATACAGCTAAAAGCGACAGCTCTAAAACGGCAAAAAATAGTAAGAATGCCTTTAGAAACGACTCGCGCTCGTAGCGGTTACGCGGGAGAAGCTTCTTAATCGAGAACATAGCCCGCGCCTTTTACCGCCTTTATGGGCAGGCCCGTCTTTTTCTTGAGCTTAGACATAAGGACGCGGAGGGCAAGCGGGGAGGGGTTCCGCATGCAGTTGTAGAGAAACTCTTTGTCGACAACCTTAGAGCGGTTTTTAAGAAGCTTTAAAAGGACGCACCGCTCCACCTCTCCCAGCTCGAGCTCCTCGCCGTTTAGGTAAAACCGGCCGTCGCGGTAAGTAAGCGGGCCGTAGGTAATCTCGTCGGCCGAGAGGCGGGCCTTAAGCCGTACGAAGAGCTCCTCCGGGTCGAAGGGTTTTTTTAGGTAGTCTTCGGCACCGGCGGCAAAGCCGCGCGCTACGCTCTGGACGTCGGTAAGGGCGCTTATTATAAGCGTGGGCGTGTCGTCTTTCAGGCTCCTTAGGGTTTTAAGGAGCTCCACGCCGTCCCCGTCGCCGAGGTTAACGTCTATAAGGTACGCGTCGTAGCGGTTCTGCTCGAGCTTCTCGAGCGCCTCGTCGTAGCCGTAGGCCACGTCCACCGAGAGGCCTTTCTCGGTAAAAAACTCCGCCAGACTGTCGGCAAGAACGCGGTCGTCTTCTACGATAAGCACCCGGTGCATAGTATTTAATCTACGGGACGAGGACGGGTCTGCACGCGCCGAGCTTTACGGCTCTCTTTAAGGCCTCCGTGAGCGCCCTTTTAGCTTCCTCCACGGCCCGCTCTAAAGGCAGACCTTTAAGCAGGTATCCCAGTAGGGCCGAAGATAGGAAGCAGCCGGTCCCGCGCGCGTCGACGGGTAGCCGCTCGGCGCTAAAGGCGTAAACCTTCTTCCCGTCGTACAGGTAGTCCGTGGCTTTCTCCCCGCTCAGGTGGCCGCCTTTAAGGAGGACGGCTCCGTCGGTGAGCTTCTTTAGACACTCTAAAAGCTCGCGGACGGACCGGCCGCGGCAGAAAGCCCTCGCCTCTTCGGCGTTGGGCGTAAAGAGCGTAACGCGCCTTATAAAAGGCAGAAGCTCCTCGGGCTTACCGTTAAAAAGCGGGCTGCCGGAGGAGGAGCGGAGCACCGGGTCGTAGACGAGGGGCCCGTTAAACTGCTCGAGCGCCTTTAGAAGCTCGCGGGCGTGGGCGGGCGTAGGGAGGACGCCGACTTTTACGCCTCTAACGGGCAGGTCGGTAAGCACGGCCTTAAGCTGAAGGCTAAACTGCCCGAGCGGGACCGGGAAGAGCCCCTCCACGCGGCAGGTGTTCTGGGGCACTAAGGCCGAGACGACGGCGGCCGGGTGGTGGCCGAGCTTAGACAGGACGCGCGCGTCGAGGAGCGTGCCCGAGGCGCCCGAGGGGTCAAACCCCGCTACCGTGAGGGCTACCTTCATACCTTTTTACGAACTTTACCACCTCCTCGGGCGGGAGGGGAGGGGCGTAGTAGAAGCCCTGAGCGTAGTCGCAGCCCATCTCTTTTAAGACGCGCTCCTGAGCTTCGCGCTCGACGCCCTCGGCTACGGTCTTAAGCTGGAAGCTTTTAGCCAGCGAGATTATGGTTTTTACTATCTCGGCGTTCTCGCGGTCCTCGGGTATGTTGTGTACGAATGCCACGTCTATCTTAAGCCCGTAGACGGGGAGCTTTTTAAGGTACACGAGCGAAGAGTAGCCTTTACCGAAGTCGTCTATGTAAGAGCGGACGCCGAGGTCGGCCAGAGAGCTTAAAAATACCTGCGAGAGGGTGAAGTTCTCCACCACCGCCGTCTCGGTTATCTCTACCTCGAGGTAGCGGTGGAGAAGCTCGCAGGACCTTATCTTCTGCATTAAGGCCCTCACGTGGGAGGTGGAGCGGAGCTGGGCGGGCGAGACGTTAACGGCCACCTTAAGCTCGAGCCCCTCGTTAAGCCACTGCTCGAGCTGGCTACAGACGCGGTTAAGCGTCCAGAGGCCGAGCTCGCCTATAAGACCCATCTCCTCGAGGATGGGTATAAAGTAAGCCGGGGGGACGAAGGCGTCGCCTTTCTTCCACCTCAGGAGCGCCTCAACGCCCACCACCGTGCGGTCTTTTAACGAGACTTTAGGCTGGTAGTAGAGCGTAAACTCCTCGCGCTCGAGTGCCTTTTTAAGCTCGTGCTTTATCCGGATTTTCTCCCTTATCTCGTGCTCGGGGAAGCGGTAGAACGAGAAGGTACCGCCGCCGAGCTTCCGCGCCTCCATCATGGCCGTGGTGGCGAACGAGAGGAGCTCCTGAGGCTTCTCCCCGTCGTCGGGAAAGACTGATATCCCGAAGGAGAAAGTAAGGTACACCTCGTACCCGTTTACCTTAACGGGCTTTGAGAAAAGCCGTTGGACCTCTTTTATAACCTCCAGAACCTCCTCTTTAGAGTAGGCAAACTCGACGGCGAAGGCGAAAGTGTCGCCCGATATGCGCGCGAGCGAGCCCCCGAGCTGGGGCAGCTCCGAGAGCCGGCGGGCTACCTCTTTAAGCACCTCGTCGCCCACGCCGTGGCCGTAGACGGTGTTTATCTCCGTAAAGTAGTCTATGTCGAAAACCACCACCGCTACCTTTCGGCCTTTAAGCCGGGCGCTCTTAAGCAGGTCTTCTAAGTGCCTTAAGAAGAAGCTCCGTCCGTAAAGGCCCGTAAGCTCGTCGTAGGTGGACTTCTCGGCGAGCTTTTCCGAGAAGCGTCTCGTCTCGAGGTGGTGGATAAGGTCGTTAAAGAACTCCTGAAGGGCGTTAATCTCACCTTTAAAAAACGGCTCGTTTTTAGACAGCACTAAAACGAGACAGTCTTCGTTACAGTAGCTTCTAAGGCACGCGGAGTAAGGAGCCTCGTCGGCCGTGCCGTGCCAGTAAAGCGGCCTTTCCGTCTCGTTGCGGTAAAGGCCGGCAAAGCGGTAGCCGCCCTTCTCTACGAGCAGACGGACGAAGGTCTCGAGGCTCTTCCGGTAGTCGGGCTCGCTCTTTACGGCCTTGTCTATCTCGGTTATGACCGAGTGGACGAACGAGACGAGCTCGTACTCCCGTTGAGCTTTTAGGCGTTCGGATATGTCGCGGATGTCTAAAACGACGAACCTCTCGTCCTGCAGCCGGAGCTTGTTAAAGGCTATCTCGACGGGCACCCTTACGCCCGTAAGGGCGTTCGTAAAGTAAACCGGCTCCTCGAGCGTACCCGTCTCTTCGTTTCTCACGCGCTCGAGAAGGTGTGTGCAGAGCTTTTGCTGGTCTTTAGGTATAAGCTCGCAGAGCTCTTTACCCTCTACCTGCTCGGGCTTAAGGCCCGTAAGACGGTAGAAGGTTTTGTTGGCAAACGCGACCCTAAAGTCGGGCGTAAGCAGCACTATGGCGTCCACGTTTTTGTCCAGAAACTCTTTAAACTTCTCAAACGTCTCGTAAACGTAGGCGTCTACTATAAGCGCCACGTCGAAGAAGAAGGCTTTAAGGACCGAGAGAAACAGCTCCGACGCTTCGCGTTCGGGGAACTTCTCGCGGAGCTTCTCGAGAAGCAGCTCCGTCAGCTTACCCAGACTGCCTATAAAGTAGTCGAGCGTTACCTTGGCCTCGCTGTGAAGCATCCCTACGCGGAGGCGGCTCTCGAGGTACTCCTCGTCGTAGCGGTCTTTTAAAAGGCGGAGAAAGTATTCGGCCCGTCGCTTTCTGAGCTCCTCTAGGTCTACGCCCCGCTCCTTAACGGCCCGCTTAAACTCGTCGAACTTTAGCAGGTGCTCTGAGAAGCTCTTAAACAGCTCGTAAGCGTCTCGGAAAGAGAAGCGCTCGGCTACCCTCTCGAGGTTCTTCAGGTCTTTATCGGTGAGGTTTATGTAAGCACGGATTTTCTCGAGCTTCTCCGGCGGTAAGAACTTCCCGCCCCCCTTCCGAGTCATCCCTAAGGTATTAATATAACCGTAGGTCTATTTACCCTTACTAAAATCTTACTTATAGGTAATATTAATCGGTCTGGAGCTCTTCGAGCTCTTCTATAAACTCCTCGTGCAGGGCCCTGACGGCCAGCTCGGCGTACTTCTCGTCTATAAGACACGAGATTTTTATCTCGGAGGTGGAGATGGCCTTTATGTTGACGCCGTTTCTGGCCAGAATGTCGAACATCCGCCCGGCAACGCCGTAGGCGCTCCTCATACCTATGCCCACTATGGATATCTTGGCCACGCGGTCGTCGCGGACGACCTCCTTAGCGCCTATCTTCTGGGCGATTTTCCTGACTATCTCCTCGGCGCGGTCGGCGTCGTTCTTACTTACCGTAAAGGACATGTCGGTAAAGCCGTCGTGCGAGACGTTCTGGACTATCATGTCCACGACGATGTGGGCGTCGCCGAGGGCTTTAAATATCTCGGCGGCTATCCCGGGCCTGTCGGGCACTTTTACTACGGTAAAGCGCGTCTCGCCCGTGTCCATGGTTATGCCCCTTACCGCCAGCTTCTCCATAACCTCCTCCTCCGGCACTATCCAAGTCCCCTCCTCGGGCGAGAAGGTGCTCCTGACGTGTATTCTAACGCCGTACTTGGCCGCAAACTCCACGCTCCTTATCTGCATAACCTTAGCGCCCAGCGAGGCGAGCTCGAGCATCTCCTCGTAAGAGATGCGGGGTATTTTACGGGCCGTGGGTACCACGCGCGGGTCGGCCGTAAAGACGCCCGGCACGTCGGTGTTTATCTCGCAGTCGGCCTTAAGCGCCGCGGCCAGCGCCACCGCCGTCGTGTCCGAGCCTCCCCGGCCGAGCGTGGTAACCTCCCCGTCCTCCGTAACGCCCTGAAAGCCCGCCACCACCGGTACGTACCCGTCTTCTAAAAGCTTAAGGAGCTTACTTTTACCCACCTTCTTTATCCGGGCCTTCGTGTGTACCGCGTCCGTAACTATGGGCACCTGCCAGCCGCAGAGGCTCACCGCCGGGTAGCCCAAGCGGTTAAGCGTCATGGCAAAGAGGGCTACGGCTTTCTGCTCGCCCGTGGCCAGCAGGGCGTCCAGCTCGCGCTCGGGCGGCCTCGGGTGGGCCTGACGGGCCAGCTCTATAAGCGCGTCCGTCTCTCCCGCCATGGCCGACGAGACGACCACGGGTCTGTAGCCCTTCTCTATGGCTTCTATAACGCGGCGGGCACAGAGCTCCATCTTCTTTAGGTCCGCCACGGAGGTCCCGCCGAACTTCTGAACCAGTATTTTCATCGCGAGAGTTTTATTATACCTGCGGGCAGACGCTTAAAAAGTAGTCGCAGAGGTCCGTAAGCGGGCAGCTCCCGCAGTCGGGCTTGCGCGCCTTACAGATGCGCTTACCGTGCGTCATTAAAAGCAGCGAGAACTCCAGCCAGTAGCGCTTGGGGACTATCTTCCTGAGCTCCTCCTCGGCCTTGTCGGGGTTTTTCTCTTTCGTAAGGCCCAGCCGCAGCGAGACGCGGTGGACGTGCCGGTCTACTATAAGCGCCGGCGTCCCGTAGGCACAGCCGGCTACCATGCTCGCGGTCTTCCTGCCCACGCCCGGCAGCTCCTCGAGCTTCTCCACCTCCTTAGGCACCTCTCCGTCGTAAAGCTCCACGAGTCTGCGTGCACACTCTATAACGAGCTTGGCCTTCCGCCTGTAGAAGTTAATGCTCTTTATAAGCTCCTCGAGCTTCTCCTGACGCGCCCGCGCCATCTCCCGGGCCGTAGGGAAGGCCGCAAACAGGGCGGGCCTTACCTCGTTTACGCGCTTGTCGCTCTCCTGAGCCGCCAAGATGGCCATAACGAGAAGCTCAAAGGGCGTGCTGAACTCCAGCTCCAGCTTAGGGCTCTCGTAAAGCGGCCTGAGCCGCTTTATAACCTCTAAGGCCTTTTTTCTTAACTCTTTAAGGTCTTTAGAAGACGCTCCGCGTGACCTTTTGCCTTTACGTTCCGCCATGCCCGTACCAGCCTACCCTCCTCGTCTATAAGAAAAGTACTCCTAATTATCCCTTCCGTAACCCTCCCGTAAGACTTTTTCTTCCCGTAGGCGCCCAGCGCTCTTGCCAGCTCCTTGTTAGGGTCGCTTAAAAGCGGGAACCTGAGCCCGAGCTTCTGCTTAAACTTAAGGTGCGACGCGGGCGCGTCGGGGCTTACGCCCACCACCTCGTAGCCCAGCCTCCTAAACTCGTCTAAAAGCTCGTTAAACTCTTTAGCCTCCGTCGTGCAGCCGGGCGTGTTGTCCTTAGGGTAGAAGTACAGAACGAGCTTCTTACCTTTAAAGTCGTTAAGGGAGAACTCCCTTACCTTACCTTCCTCGTCCACGCCCTCGAGACGGAACTCCGGCAGCCGGTCACCCTCTTTAATCATGCCGATTATTTTAAAATGGGTTTTGATGGGCAGGTCCGTAGAGTTCAAGCTTGGGCTATTCGTAGTAGCCGTATCTTTAGCCTTTGCGTTTTTAGTTATCACCTTCGGCGAGATACCGCTCTTTAAAGAGAAGACGAAAGACTACTTAGTCTACTTTGACGACGTGGCGGGCCTGTCTAAGGGGGCCGAGGTACGCGTCTCGGGCGTGCGTGCAGGCGAGGTGAAAGAAATCACGCTCGAAGAAGGTAAGGTAAAGGTCGTCTTTTCCGTCTACGAGAAGATAAAGCTCTACAGAGACGCCGAGGCGTCTATAGGCACTTTAGGCCTTATGGGTGACAAGTACCTCGCGGTAAAGCCCGGCAGCCCTTCGGCGGGCGAGCTGCCGCCGGGCGGCGTTATAAGACGCGTCTCGGTCGTTAGCGACACGGACAGGCTCGTGGCCGAGCTTACCAAAACCGCGGCCGAGTTCGGTAAAGTGGCCCGGAATCTTAAAGAGATACTTGCGGAGAACCGCGAGAGCGTACGCCGGACGCTCTACAGCCTGAGCGTCCTTACCGAGACGCTCCAAGAGCTGGCGGTAGAGAACAAAGAGAACCTGAACCGTGCGCTGGACAACCTCACGGCCCTTACCGAGACGCTCCGCAAGGACCTGCCCGTACTTATGGCTAACCTTAACCGCCTGCTACGCGACGTCGACGCGGTGGTAGCCGAGAACCGTAAAGAGGTACGCGAGATAGCGTACAACTTGGCCGTTATTACCGAAGAGCTCCGGAGGGAGCTCCCTTCCCTCGTTACTAACCTCGAGGAGCTCTCGGCCAACCTGAACGCCATAGTTAAGGGCAACCGCGAGGAGATAGAAAGAAGCATAGCCGGCTTCCGCCAGACGACGGAGAACCTCGCGGTGGCCTCGCGTAAGCTGAGCCTCATTCTGGCGCGGCTCGAGCGCGGAGAGGGCACGCTCGGGAAGCTCCTTACCGACGAAGAGCTCTACGAGAGCGTCACCAAAGGCGTCAAGTCGTTTAGCAAAGTCGGCGAGGTGGTCGAGCGGACGCACCTATACATAGGCATGAGGGGCGAGCTGTACCGCGAGGGCGACAGCAAAGGCGTCCTTACGGTCAAACTCGAGCCGGACGACAGAAAGTACTACCTGCTCGAGGTGGTGGGCGACTCGCGCGGGCGCGTGTACCGCGAGGAGTACCTCGACGGGCGGGAGCTCGTAAGAAAAGAGTTCAAGCCCGAGTTTACGCTCCAGTACGCGCGCAACTTCAAGCTTAAGGGCCGCACGCTCACGCTAAGGGGCGGTCTTAAAGAGAGCACGGGCGGCGTAGGCGCCGACCTACACCTCGGTCCCGGCAGGTATCTCTTTGCCGACCTCTGGGACTTCGGCAGGAAAGACCGGCCGCAGGACGACAACCTCAAGCCTAACCTACAGGTGGGCATACACTGGCACCTTACCAAGACCTTCTTCGTCCGCTTCGGCGGCGACGACCTGCTTAACGACAACCTCAGAGGCTTTTTCGGCGGTGCGGGCTTCCTCTTTAGGGACGACGACCTGAAGTACCTCCTCGGCGGCGTAGGCGTCCCCTTACCCTAAGCGGGAGTATTATTAAATATAGAAATGCTTGACAACGCTCTGCTCAACCTCCTTCACACGAACCTCCGCCTCTCACCTGACGACGAGCTGCTCGTCTTTACCGACGACGAGAAGCCCTTCCCGAGAGCCGCGGCCGAGCGGCTGGCCGAGCTTGCCCGCCAAAACGGCTACGCCGTTAGGTTTCTCGTCTACCCTTCCTTAAAGGGCCACGGGAAAGAGCCGCCCGAAGAGCTCTGGAGGCTCACCTTCGGCGACGAAGCCGTTAACGAGCTAAAGTCGCGCGGCCTGCTTAAACCGCTTTTAAACAAAGAGCCTTACGACGAGAAGACCGTAAGAGAAGTACTGTTAGAAAAGACCAAAAGACCGCCTACGGCGGTAGTAGCTTTAGCCTACTACTCGACCACGCACACCGCCTTCCGGAGGTTTTTAACTGACCTGTTTAAAGCCCGTTACGCCTCCATGCCTTTGTTTGACGAGGAGATGGTAAAGCCCCTAAACGCCGACTGGGAGGAAGTAGCCAAGCTATCTAAGGCCGTAGCGGAAGCGCTTACGGAGGCCGAGTACGCGGAGCTCTACTGCCCGCACGGGACGCGGCTCGAGCTCTCGCTTAAAGACCGCAGAGCCGTTGCCGACACGGGCCTTCTGCACGAGCCGGGCTCGTTCGGCAACCTACCCGCGGGCGAAGGCTTTATAGCACCCTTAGAAGAAGAAGCACAAGGTACGCTCGTTACCTTTTACGGACCGGACGAGAAGCTACCCGAGCCTTTAAGGTTTACCTTTAAAGACGGCGAGGTGGTAAAGGTAGAAGGCGGAGGCGAGCTGGGCAGAAAGCTCGTCAAGCTCTTTAACGAGACGCCCGCGGCCCGCAAGGTGGCCGAGCTGGGCGTAGGGACCAACCCGGAAGCCCGCCGCCCGTACAACGTACTGGAGGCCGAGAAGATAATGGGCACCTTCCACGTGGCGGTAGGAGACAACCACACCTTCGGAGGCAAGACGGTGGCTCCTTTCCACGTAGACTTCGTCGTCTTCGGAGGAGACGCGGTTTTAGGAGGCAGAGGATGGCGGACAAAGCTTTTAGAAAAGGGCAGACTGAAGACGCCGTAAAGCTCGAGCTTCTAAAAAAAACGCCCCTGTTTGAGGACCTGCCCGAGGAGGAGCTAAAAGAGGCGGCCCGTTACATACGCGTTAAAGACTACGCTAAAGGCGAGTACATCTTCTTCGAAGAAGAGGCCGAGCCGGGCATCTTCGTCCTGCTCGACGGGCTGGTAAAGCTAATAAAAGAGACGGCCGACGGACGGAACGTTATAGTCCGTCTGGTCTTCCCCGGCGAGGTCTTCGGCTGGCTCGAGTGGGGCGGGAGCGGGCCTAAGTTTAAGTACACCGCCATGGCTGCCCTGCCCTCCCGGCTTCTGTACGTGTCTAACAAAGACTTTATAGAGATGGCCATAAAGTACCCGGCGCTGGCTATAAAGCTCACCTGCGACGCTACGCACAACCTCCTGCAGACTTACGAGATGCTAAAAAGCCTTGCTTCGGGCAAAGTAGAGGAGCGGATAGCGCGGTTACTGCTCCAGCTTGCCGAGAAGGTGGGCCAGAAGAGAAACGGCTCTATAGTTATACGCCTACCTTTAACGCGCCAAGACATAGCCGAGATGACGGGCACCACCGTAGAGACGACCATAAGGGTTATGAGCAAGTGGAAAAAGCAAGGCATTATAAACACCGAGCGCGGTTACATAGAGATTCTTAAAAAAGAAGAGCTTGAGAAGCTCCTCCGGTGACGCAGGTCATGAAATTAGTTACCGCGGGCGTGTATAATATCTGCAACGAAAATAGTTATTAAAAAGGAGGTGTTAGCATGAGCATGGAAGTAGTCAGGGAAGTGGCTAAGAAGATACTCGAGGAGTGCCCGGTAAGGGTGGGCCAGAAGGTACCCAACTTCGAGATGGAGACCTACGAGCCCGCCACGGGTAAGTTCGGTAAGGTGGTTTTAGAAGAGCTCCTTAAGCAAGGCAAGTGGGTAATTCTCTTCTTCTACCCTGCGGACTACACCTTCGTCTGCCCCACCGAGCTGGCCGACCTTGCGGAGAAGTACGACGAGCTTAAAGAGCTCGGCGCCGAGGTTATATCCGTCTCCACGGACACGAAGTTCGTCCACCTCGCTTGGCACAAAGACGAGCCTCTGCTTAAGAACGTTAAGTTCCCCATGGGCGCCGACCCGACGGGTAAGGTATCGAGGCTCTTCGGCGTTTACGACGAGAACACCGGTCTGGCACTGAGGGGCACCTTTATTATTAACCCCGAAGGCGTTCTCGTAGGCAGCGAGGTTAACTTCTACAACGTAGGCCGTAACGCCGACGAGCTCGTACGGAAGATGAAGGCTAACGTTTACCTTATGGAGCACCCCGACGAGGCTTGTCCCGCCAAGTGGGAGCCCGGCAAGAAGACGCTCAAGCCCTCCGAGGAACTCGTCGGCCGCGTGGGCGAGGTTCTCTCGATAGACGAGATAGAAAAGTAAAAACTTAAGGGGGCGTCAGCCCCCTTCTTTTTCTTCTACCTTCTTTAAAACTTCCAGCAGCTTCTGAGCAGCTTTCTTAACCTCTTCAAGATTCGCCATCTCCCTAAACTCTCTAACCATAACGCTTAAAGGCTCTAAAAGCTCTTCTTTTAAAGGTCCCTCCCCCTGTTTAATCCGGTAAGCCGCGTTTCTAATAGGCTCCTTCACCGTCTCTATAAGCTCCTTTAACTCCTCCTCCGACGCCCGTGCCATCCTCTCGAGGTACTCTTTAAACCGCTTTAGAAGCTCCAGACCTAACTTGTAGTCGGCGTTTCCCATGCGTCCCACCTCCTTACATACCCGATTATACCGCGCCTTTGATAAACAAAAGAGTCGCGCTTCGGATAAAGTTTTAATTTCCTTAGGTCATAAATTATGACTTAGGTTCAGTTTAAAATTTACCCTGACGAAAATCATAAAAATTTTGGCGCTTTTTACGAAAGTGTTTGAGGTTTCGTGAGGTTTTTAACATACAAGTTTGTGACAGAGTTGTC
>JAADCR010000040.1 GCA_013154375.1 Aquificota bacterium
CAGACGAGGGAGCAGCTGCGGCAGTGGGTACAGAGCTGAGGGTTAAGACGCGCTAACGCGCGTAGGTTCTCTTCGGGTTTAGCGTTCCGTTTGTCTTTAACCTTGGCATATCCCTTGGTAAAGGTCGAGGGGAGACCGAAGGAGGGCTCGGTGGGCGTAAGCGGACAGACGAAGTTACACAGACCGCACAGGATGCAGTCGTAGGAGCGCTCTAGAGGTTTAAGGTCGGAGGGCTTTAACGGGAGGTTAACCTCCCGCGGGTGGAGCCAGACGCGGCCTTTTTTAAGGTACTCGGCTAAAAACTCGTGCTCGACCACGAGGTCTTTTATCAGCTTCCCGTAGTCGGGCGGCTCTACGGTGGCGTCGCCGTAAAGGCGCGTGCGGCAGGCAAGGCGGTGGACGCCGTTAACCTTAACGCCGCAGGTGCCGCATATCCCGGACCGGCAGAAGGCCCTAAAGCTTAAGCTCGGGTCGTGCTTCTCTTTTACCTCCGTAAGAAGCTCGAGGAGCGTCCTGCCCTCGCCCTCGAGCTCGAACTCCTGCCAGTAGCTTCTCTGCCCGTCGTAGCGCTTTATCTTAAGCCGCATGGGCATCATTTTAAACCGAGCAGACGCTTAAGCAGAGGGTGCTCCTTAACCCTTCTAAGCGCCTCCTCCATGCGCTTAAAAGTCACCTCGTTGGAGAAGAGGTCTACCCTTACCGAGCGGCCCAGCGCGTAAGGCGGAGGCTCGTCCGGGAAGGCCAGCACGAGGTAGTTTCTCCCTTTCTCCGCTACGGTGGCCTGTACCTCTCTGCCCGTGGGTCTGCCCCGGCTTACGAGCACCACGTCCCCTACCGATATCTCCGTCTTAGGGAACGGCTCTCTCCGCTCGTAGCGTACGAGGTAAAACCCGCCCAGACCGCGTCCGAGCTTCCGCGCCCTAAGACCTAAAAGGGCTCTGCCGCGTCGCTCGCGCTCTTTACCCGTCAGGGTCTTTATCTCTTTTAAGTGAAGCTCTCGTTGGGCCTCCCGCTCGAGCCGTATAAGGGAGCTGAAGTAGGAGGCATACTCTTCGTAAGAGGAGAAGCGCTTCTTCATAAATTTAGAATTATGAAGCTCTTTATCGTCGAGTCGCCCACGAAGGCGAGAACGATAAAGAAGTATCTGGGTAAGGGTTTCGTCGTGAAGGCTACCATGGGCCACGTTAAGGACCTACCCGAGAAGGAGCTGGGCGTAGACCCGGAGACGCTCGAGGCTAAGTACGTTTACAGAAAAGGTAAAAAGAAGCTCGTGGACGAGCTTAAGCGTCTGGCCCAGAGGTCGGAAGAGGTCTATCTCGGTACGGACCCGGACCGCGAGGGCGAGGCTATAGCCTACTTTCTGCGCGAAGAGCTTAAGCGGAAAAACCCGAAAATTAAGCGGGCTACCTTCCGCGAGGTGACCGAGAGCGCTATAAAAAAGAGCGTCCGGTCCGCCGGAGAGCTGGACATGAACCTCGTAAAGGCACAGTTTGCCCGCCGCATCTTGGACCGGCTTATAGGCTACCTCCTCTCGCCCGTTCTGTGGGACGCGTTTAAAAACCCGAAGCTCTCGGCCGGACGCGTCCAGTCGCCGGCTTTAAGGCTTCTGGTCGAGCGCGAGCGCCAGATAGAGGGGTTTAAAAAGAGGAAGTACTACCTCGTCAAGGCCGTCCTCAGGACGCCCTCGGGCGAGAAGCTCGAGGCTTACTACGACTACAGGTACGAAAACCCTTCCGACGCCAAGGTCGTGGCCGAGAAGCTTAAAGAGGCCTTCTTTAGCGTAAAGTCCGTAAAACTCAAAAAAGAGAAAGTTGCTCCGCCTAAGCCCTTTATAACCTCTACTTTGCAGGCCGAAGCCGACGCCAAGCTCGGCCTGCCGCCGGAAAAGACGCAGAAGCTGGCGCAGTTTCTCTACGAGCAAGGCTTTATAACCTACCCGCGGACAGACAGCTACCGCATAAACCCCGAGGCGGCGAAAGCCTTTACGGAGTTTATAAAAAAGACCTACGGTGAGGAGTTCGTAGGCAGGCTGAGGCGCTTTAAGGCGCGCGCGACGGCTCAGGAGGCTCACGAGGCCGTAAGACCCACCGCCGCAAAACCCTCCGTGCCCGTCGAAGGGCCCGCCTCGAAGCTCTACGGTCTTATCTTTAACCGGACGGTGGCCTCGCTTATGAAAGAGGCCGAGGTGGAGCGCCAAGAGGTTAAGCTCGAGGCCGTCTCGCCTTCGTTAAAGCGGCCGCTGGAGCTGCTGGCCAAGGGGGCCCGCATGCTCTTCCCCGGCTGGATGCTCGCATACCCGTACGAGCTTAAGCAGAAGCCCCTGCCCGAGCTGGAGGAGGGCACGCTCTTAGAGCTCGAAGAGGTAAAGATAGAGGAGCGCGAGGTAAAGCCGCCCGAACGCTACACCGAGGGTACGCTCGTTAAGACGCTCGAGAAGCTCGGGATAGGCCGTCCTTCTACCTACGCGCAGATAGTAAAGACGCTTAAAGAGCGGGGCTACGTAGAGAAGAAGGGTAAGTACCTCGTGCCTACGGAGCTGGCTAAGAAGGTGGTCGACTACCTCAGCGAGCACTACCCGCTTTTAGTCGACTACGGATTTACCGCGGAGGTGGAGAAGAAGCTCGACGAGGTGGAGGAGGGCCGACGCGACTGGAAGGAAGTAGTCAGGGAGTTTAAGAGAAAGGTGATGGGGGAGTAAGTGGTGGCCCAGGGCGGAGTCGAACCGCCGACACCCCGGTTTTCAGCCGGGTGCTCTACCACCTGAGCTACCGGGCCTGACGAGATATATTTTACACCCGAAGGGTCGTTTTTTCAAGATAATAACACCTATGAGGGAGCTCGTGGCGGTGGGAAAGGTGCTCGACACGTTCGGTCTTGAGGGCGAGCTTAAGGTACGCCCTTACCTGCCGCTCGAGCAGTTTCTGAAGTTAGAGCGCGTCTACTTTAAGCGCGTAGGCGGCGAGGCGGTGCCCTTCGAGCTCGAGGAGCTCCGTCCCCACGACCGGTTCGTCGTCGTTAAGCTAAAGGGCGTGGACGGCGTCGAGGCGGCCGCCCAGTTTAAAGGCGCTAAGGTCTTTCTGTACGACGACGAGCTGCCGCCGCTCGAGGACGAGGACGCGTACTACGCGTACGAGCTGGTGGGCATGAAGGTTGTAACGGACAAGGGTAAAGAGCTCGGGACGGTTACACGCGTAAGGGAGCTCGGCGCCTACGACGCGCTGGAAGTAGACGACGGGAAGCTGTTAATACCGTTCGTCGGCGCGCTCGTGCTCTCGGTGGACCGCGACGCGAAAAAGGTCGTGGTTAAAGAGGAGCTACTCCCGCTCTGAGTCGAGCTTTATGACGAGCTTTACCTCTTTAGGCTTTTCGTCGAGCTTCAGGCTCTCGAGAAAGCCCAGCACGACGCCCTTAAGCGCCTCTTTGGGAAACTCTTTAAGCCTTACTTTCTTGCCGTTTACGTAAAGCTCTACCATACTAATTATTGTAGTGGAGCTTAAACGCTTAGTAGAGAAGGCGGCCGAGATTACGGACCGCCACGACGAGGTAAAGCCCGGGAGCTTGTTTTTCGCCGTAAAGGGGACGCGCCACGACGGACACTCGTTCGTCCCCGAGGCGGTAAAGCGCGGGGCCTTTGCCGTGGTGGCCGAGCGGCCCGTCCCCGCTAAGGTGCCCGTTCTGCTCGTAGACGACGCGCGGAGAGCTTACGCCGAGGCCTGCCACTACTTCTACGGCGAGCCGTCTTTAAAGCTCGAGCTCTACGGCGTTACGGGCACCAACGGTAAGAGCACCGTCACGCACATGCTCGAGTCTATTCTGAACGCCGCGGGCGTGCCTACGGCTCTTACGGGCACGCTTTACTACCGGTTTAACGGCCGGGTTTTAGGCCGCGGGCAGACCACGCCCGGCCCTAAGGACTGGCACCGGCTGCTTAAGGAGTTTTTAAGGCTCGGGGCTAAGGCCGTCGTCTCGGAGGTCTCCTCGCACGCGCTCGAGCAGCACCGCGTCTACCCTTCGCGCTTTAAAGCCGTCGCGTTTACCAACCTAACGCGCGACCACCTCGACTATCACGGCGACATGGAGAGCTACTACCGGGCAAAGAGAAGGCTCTTTACCGAGTACGAGTACGAGCTGGCAATCGTAAACGCCGACGACCCGTACGGCCGACGGCTTTTAAAAGAGCTTAAAAACCGGCCCGTGCTCTCTTACGGTAAAGAAGGCGAGGTAAAGATAGAGGAGGTAGAGACGGGGCCCGGCGGCACGCGCGTGGTTTTAAGCTTTAGGGGTAAGCGTTACGCGTTCGAGCTGCCGCTTACGGGTGAGTTTCAGGCCTACAACGCGGCCGCGGCCGCGGGCGTAGCGCTTGCCCTCGGGATAGACGAGGAAGCCGTTAAAGAAGGGCTCGCACGCGTGCGCGTGCCGGGCCGGATGGAGGTGGTGCTGCGCGAGCCGTTTCTCGTAGTAGTAGACTACGCGCACACGCCCGACGCGGTGGAGCGCGTGCTTAGAAGCTTAAAAAAGAGCGTACGCGGGCGCGTCGTGGCCGTTTTCGGCGCGGGTGGGAACCGCGACCGCGAGAAGAGGCCGCTTATGGGCGCGGCGGCCGACCGATGGAGCGACCTTATCGTGCTTACCTCGGACAACCCGCGCGACGAAGACCCGCTCGAGATAATTAAACAGATAAAAGAAGGGATTAAAAAGACGCCCTGTCTCGTAGAGCCGGACCGCCGCAAGGCCATAAGGCTGGCGCTCGAGCTGGCGCGCGAGGGTGACGCGGTAGCGGTGCTGGGCAAAGGCCACGAAGATTATCAAGAGGTAAAAGGTGTAAAATATCCTTTCAATGACGCTCAAGTGGTTAAAGAGGAGCTCCCCGCCTTCTGAGGGAGGAGACGATGCCCTGTGACTTCGAGACCCTCTACTACCACGTAAAGCAGGAGCTGCTCGAGATATTTAAGCGTGCCGACAGGCCCGTCCCGCGCGTAAAGATAAAAGAGCTAAAGTCGGCCGAGATATGCGGGCTGGTTAATCTGGCCAAGGTGCTGCTCTACCTCGAGCACCTCGGCGTGGTTACGATAATAAACAAAGAGTACTACTTCCAAGAGTGGGAGGTGGACATCCAGCCTCAGGTGCTCGACGTGCTTTTTGAGCAGATATGAAGCGGATTCTGCTCGTCCGCCACGCTCAGAGCGAGCTTAACGAGAAGGGCGTCTTTCAGGGAAGTATAGACAGCGACCTTACGCCTTTAGGCTTCGTGCAGGCGCGCCTCGTGGCCGAGCGGCTTAGACGCGAGCGCCCTCAGCTCGTCGTAACCTCGCCCCAGCGGAGGGCCTACAAGACCGCTCTAACGGTGGCCGACGTGCTCGGCTTACCTCTTGAGGTAGACGAGAGGCTTAAAGAGATGTGCTTCGGCGAGCTGGAGGGCAGACCCTTCTGGGAGACCTTCCGCGAGAAGCCCGAGCTCTTTAGAAACTGGCTTAAAGACCCCGCCGCCTGCCCGCTACCCGGCCAAGAAGACGCGGAGGGCTTTTTTAACCGCGTCCGCTCCTTTCTAAACGAGCTGTTGGCACGCGAGCACGACTGCGTGGTCGTCGTTGGGCACGGCGGCAGCCTGCACGCCTTGGTAGCCCTCGCGCTCGGACTGGGCGCGGGCAAGCTCTGGCACTTCCAGCTCGACAACGCGAGCGTCACCGAGCTAAACTACGACGGCGAGCGGTTTTTACTAAAGTACTTTAACGACACCTGTCACCTCTCCTCTTTAGCCTGAAGCGCGGGCAGAATGGCGTTCTTTATCCACCGCCCGTCCCACCACTCTATCGGGTTTACCGGGTAACCGTGAACCATAACGCCGAAGTGCAGGTGGTCCCCGAAGGCCAGCCCCGTCTCGTCCGTAAATCCTATAATCTGGCCCTTCTTAACCTCGTCGCCCTTTTTAACCTTAAAGTCCGACAGGTGGGCGTAGACGCTCGTAAGACCGTACCCGTGGTCCAGCACCACTGTGTTCCCGTAAATGCCTAAAAAGCCCGTAAAAACCACCTTCCCGTCGTTAGCCGCCTCCACCGGCGCGTTCTTAACCGAGGCCAAGTCGTAGCCCCAGTGGTAGCTCTCCGAGACGTACTTACCGCCGTAAGTGTAGACCCGCTTCTCGCCGAAGACCGAGATGACCTTACTGTTTCTCATCTGGAGAAACCTGCCCTTCCAGTAAAGCCTCGGCTCGCTCCGCCTACCGAGCTCCGACAGAAACGCCTCGTTCTCCCTTCTCATCTCCTCGTTAACCTTCTTAAACGCCTCTAAGAAGTTCTCCTCCGTGACCTCCTCCCCCAGCAGCGTCGAGAGCTTAACTAAAAGCTTCTGTTTGCGCTTCTTTAGGTCTATGTAATAAACCGGGTAGCGCCTCTTTTTAAGCTTTACCGGCACCGAGAGCACGGAGGCGTTCCCTACCCCGTCGACGGCCACCACCTTAACCGAGAGCTCGTCCAGCTCTAAAGGTACCGCAAAGAGAGAGAAAAAGACGCGCTCGTTGAGCGCGTAAAAAGGGAAGACGCGGTCAACGACGCGGAGCTCGAGCCGCGAAGGCTCGCTGACGCTGACCTTAACCGCGCCGCTCCCGCCGTTTATAACCGCGTAAGGGTAAAACAGAAGCGTCACGCGCGGAGGCGTGTAGTCGACGACGCTCTCTACGCTCACGCGGTCTTTAAGCACGAAAAGCCGCGTAAGCTCTATAACCGCCTCGGCCTTCCCCTCTTTAAGCCCCAGCTTCTTAGGCTCTACCTTAACCTTTACCTCTTCGGCCGGCTTACCTTCAAAGAGTACGAACTCTTTCCCGTCCTGCAGCAGGACGACGCGCAGCTTCTGAGCCCTGTCGGGGTTTCTTACGCGGAGCGTCACCTCTTTCTTTCTCGGCAGTGCGGCAAGAGACTCGTGACCTTCTACGGAGGGCTTAAACAGGAAAAGCTCGTAAGCGCCGTAAAGCAACAGCCCCAGAAAGGCTAAAGCTATTAGCTTCCTCATTAAAGATTAAATTTTAATTAATGGTAAAAGCTCCCGCCCTCCGCTGGCCCTTTTACCTGACGCTTTCGGCCCTTTTAAACGTTCTCTTCTTCTCGCTGTTTTTTAAACTCCTCGTCCCTAAGGCCGAGCCTCCCCCTCCGCCCTCTTTTATAACCGTAGACCTTAAAGAGGTAAAGCCCCCTCCGCCCCCTCCGCCGCCTAAGCGGGCGGAGAAGCCCGCGCCGGTAAAGGCCGAGCCCGCGGAGGCGGGCGAGCTGCCCGTGGCCTCTAAAAAAGAGGTCTCGGTGCTTAAAGAGCTAAAAGAGCGCGTGCTTAAGCGCGTGGAGGAGCTCCGTCGGGCTAAAAAAGAGGTGGGGGAGCTGTCGGCGGTGCTTAAGGGCCGTAGGGTCGAGATAGAGGCCGGCAGCCGTAAGCTGGTTTTCGTGCCGCCGGCGCCCGTGTTTGAGGTAGAGGAGTTTCCGTCGGCGGTCAGGGTAAAGATATGGGTAAACGCGGACGGGAGGGTGGTAAAGGCGGCGCTGCTGCAGCGGAGCGGCATAGCCGAGGTGGACGAGGAGATACTCAGGTTCGTAAAGAAGCTCCGCTTCGAGCCGGTGGAGCACGAAGGGCTTCAGGAGGGGGTGGTGGTCTTTAGGTTCGCCAGCTCGTAGTATCATAACCAGTTATGGGCGAGCTGGAGAGGTTGGTACGCGTAGCCAAGGCCGCCGCGCTGGCGGGCGGACAGGTGCTAAAAGAGCACTTCAGAAAGGTAAAGCGCGAGCAGATAGAGGAGAAAGCCGAGAAGGACTTCGTTACCTTCGTAGACAAAACCTCGGAAGAGGTCATAAGGGAGGTTATAAAAGCACACTTTCCGGAGCACGCACTGGTGGGCGAGGAGGAAGGTAAGAGCTTTACCGGCAGCCCTTACTGCTGGTACCTCGACCCGCTCGACGGGACGAAGAACTACCTGAAGGGTCTTCCGCTCTTTGCCGTCTCGGTGGGCGTTACTTACGAGAACAGGCCCGTGGCGGGAGCGGTGTACCTGCCGTACTTTGACGCACTCTACTGGGCTTACGAGGGCGGAGGCGCCTTTAAAAACGGCGAGCCTATACGCGTAAGCTCGGTAAAAGAGCTTAAGTACGCCTCGGTGGCTTACGGGTTTCCTTCTAAAAGCGAGGGTGACGTGAGGCGCTACTGGGAAGCCGTAACGGAGGTCTTCTTTAAGGTAGGCTCGGTAAGAAGGCCCGGGGCGGCCGCGGTGGACATGTGCTTTCTGGCCGAGGGGCTCTTTGACGGGATGCTCGAGTTTGAGATGAAGCCGTGGGACGTGTGCGCAGCCGCGGTAATCCTTAAAGAGGCGGGAGGGCTGTACGAGACGAGCCGTCCGCTCCACGAAGGGCCGTTTGACGTCGTGGCCGGCTCGCCGGAGGTGTTTCCGTTTCTAAAGGAGGTCTACGCTAAGTACTTCCCGTCGGCCTCGGAAGCTCGGCTTTAAGCTCACTCAGAGCAACTTCCGTGCCTACATAAGTGTATACTTATTTAATAAATTCTTTAAGACGGGGGAGAGGAGTCTGCATGAGAGAAAGCCTCCGCCTTTTAAGGGACGAGCTTTCCCGGATAAACTCTCCCGACGAGCTGAGCTCGTGGAAGGAGAGGTTTGAAGAGCTTCTGCGGGAGGCGGTGGAGAAGAAGCTCGGCGTTAAGTGCCGCTCTCCCGTGTATCTGTTTAAGACGCTCTATCACGCGGGCTTTATAAACCGCGAGGAGCTCGACGCGCTGCTGCAGTTCGACGAGCTTAACGACCCTTCTTTTTTTGAGCGTCTGCTGGAGCGTCTCGAGACGAGGCTTTAACTTCGTAAATTACCGCGAAGCGGTCTTCGTAAACTTTTTTGGCGTAAGGGTCGAGCTCGAGGTTTTTTATAAGCCTGCGGTGCTTTTTGTCGGTAAAGACGTAAGAGGCTCCGAAGCGCTCGGCTATAAGGCGTGCCGGCCGTTTTACTTTTCCTTTGGTTATCTGTTGATAGAGGCGGTAGAGCTTAGGGTCGTAGCGGTACATGTACATAGGGTCGAGGCCCACGGTGTAGTAGTTGTGATGGTTGTAGTAAAAGAGAAACGGGAAGTCGTCCCAGTCGGCGTTAAAGACTAAGCTCCGCGGCGGGGTGTTGTTTTTGAGCCACTCGGCGGCCTTCTCGTAGGGTTTAGGCGAGGGGGCGCGGGCTACCGTCTTGCGTGCCTCTAGAAAGTGGTAAACCGAGAGCGGAGCTAAAAGTAGCGCCAGCGCGAGCGCCTCTTTAGGCTTTAGGCGGCGGACGAGAACGAGGATGAAGCTGAGCATGACAAAGGCGGGAGCGTACTCGACAAACCTGCGCGACTTAAAGGCGAGAAACAGAAAGCCTAATGAGAGGATAATAGAGGCCAGCTCTTCGCGCTTCGGCCGTCCGGCAAAGGGTAAAAAGAGAAAGAGCGCCGCCAGCGCCACGAAGGCTAAAAGCATGTTTTCTAAAAGCCCCCAAGAGCTGTAGGGGTACCACTCTATGCCGAGCTTTACGCCCGCTTCTTTTTTGTCTAAGAAAATGGTACGGTAAACGTTAAAGACGAACGAGGAGAAGTTTTCGGGAAAGTAAGGGTTTATTATCATGCCCGTCAGGATGCCCAGAGCCGTGGAGGCGAGATAGCGCCACTCTTTCTTTTTTTCGGTAATAAAGTCGGATACCGTAAAAGCTAAAGCTACAAACAGCGCCAGCGGGAAGCCGTCGTACAGGTAGACGAAAAGCAGTGACGTAAAAAAGAGGGCTTTGTAGTTGCGCCTGTAAGCAAAGTAAAAGAGGGCCAGAAGTACCGCCAGAGAGAGGCTCTGGATGCGGAGCATCGAGAGTCTAAACAGGAAAGCGTGCGAAGCGCTAAAGCCTATTAAGCTCCAAAGCAAGGCCCACTTTACGCCCGCGGCGCGCAAAATTAAGTAGAAAAACTGCCACGCAATGGCGAGAAAGAGAGCCGCGGCTACCTTACCCCAGAAGTTCAGGTCGCCTAAAAGCGTAAACGGAAACAGAAGGTAGTGAAAAAGCAGGTGGTGATTCCTAAACTCCTCGCGGTGAATCGTGTGCCAGAGCCAAGGTAACTCGTCTATAAAAAAGTCCTCGCGGTGCAGGTAGGCAAACTTTACGTGAAAGTACGCGTCGTAGCCTACGAGCCACGGCGTGGCAAACTGTAAAAAAAGAGAGAGGAGAAAAAAGAGGAAAAAGGGAAGGAAGGGAGGAAGAGGGGCGGGGAGGTGGGCGGTTACTTTAAGCTTCATCAGTCTTCGTAGTTATCGTTTTCGTTCTCGTTGTAGTTCTCGGCGTTTTCGTTGTACTCGTCGCGGTTGTAGTTGTCTTCGTAGTTGTCGTTATCGTTGTAATTCTCGTCGTAGTTGTCGTTGTAAGCGTTTTCGTTAGCGTTGTCTTCGTAGTTGTCGTTTTCATTGTCGTTGTAATTTTCGTTCTCGTTGTAGTTATCGTTCTCGTTGTAGTTCCCGTTAGCGTTGGAAGCGTTCTCGTTCTCGTTGTCGTTGTAGTTAGCCGCGTTGTCGTTGTAGTTCTCGTTGGACGCATTCTCGTTGTAGTTGTCCTCGTAGTTGTCGTTGGCGTTGAAGTTCGCGTTAGCGTTCTCGTTGGCGTTGTAGTCGTAGTAATCTTCTACTTTTACGAAGACGGGGACGAGCGAGCCGTCTTTATAAAGGGCGTAAACTTCGAGCTTTGCTCCTTCCTTTACAAAGCTGTAGTCTACGAAGCCGTAGTCTTCGGCGTATATCTTGCGTGCGTACGAGAGGTCGAGCGTAAC
>JAADCR010000009.1 GCA_013154375.1 Aquificota bacterium
GGAATCGAGCACGCCCTTAACGAAGGTCTTAAGTTCGCCTTAGAGGAAGGTTTTAAGTTCGTGGCCCGCTGTGACTGCGGCGACGTAAACGCCCCTAACCGCTTTACCCGTCAGGTGAGCTTCTTAAAAGAGAACCCGGAGCTGCTTCTCGTCGGCAGCTGGGTGAGGTTCGTAAGCCCGTCGGGAGAGCTGCTTTTTACCTTCACCCCTCCCACCGAGCACGAGCAGATAAGAAAGTTTATGTTCGTAAACAACGCCTTCGCGCACCCTTCCGTCGTCTTTAGGGCCGAGCTCGTAAGAAAGATAGGCTTCTACCCTACCGACGCGCCCGGCGCGGAGGACTACGCCTACTTCTTTAAAGCCGTAAAAGCCGGCAAGACGGCAAACCTGCCCGAGTTTTTAGTAACCTGCGTGGTAAACCCAGAGGGTATATCGGTAAAAAGACGGCGCCGTCAGCTGCTTACGCGCCTCTCGGTAATAGCTTCCCACTTTAACGACGACCCCCCGCGCGTCCTCTACGGCCTGATGCGCAACCTGCCGCTGCTCCTTTTACCCTACGCGTGGGTAGAGAGGTTAAAAAGATGGCGCGCCTAAAGGTGCTCCACGCCGTAGAGGCTTTCGGCGGAGGCGTTTTTACTTTTATAAAGCTCCTCACGCAAGGTCTAAGTCAGTTCGAGCACGCCGTCCTTTACGCCCCGCGGCCCGAGACCCCTCCTTCTTTTGAGCGCTCTTTCCCGGGTACCGTCCGCTTTATCCGCTGGCGCTCGGCCCAGCGCGAGATAAACCCTATAAAAGACGCAAAGGCCCTGCTCGAGCTACTTACCCTGCTACGGCGCGAGCGCTTCGACGTTATACACCTCCACTCGTCTAAGGCGGGCTTTCTCGGCCGTCTGGCCGCCCGCCTTCTCGGGCTTGAGAGGCGCGTCGCGTACACGCCCCACGGCCCGGCCTTTTTAAGACTCGACGTTAGCCCCCGTAAAAGACGCTTTTACGCCCTTTTAGAGCGGCTGGCTTACCAAATGGGCGGGCGCGTGGTAGCCTGCTCTAAAAGCGAGGCCCGCGCCCTCTGTAAAGAAGGCATAAAAGCCACCTACGTCTTTACCGGCCTGCCCTGCCCGCGAGAGCCCGTCTTTAAAAAGCCCGGCAGCCCCTTTACGGTTATCACCGTAGGCAGGATTGCGGCCCAAAAAAACCCCGCCCTCTTTAACGCCGTGGCCCGGCGGCTCGAGGGCGAAGGCGTGAGGTTCGTCTGGGTGGGCGACGGCGAGCTTAAGAGTTTGTTAAGAGCTAAGAACGTTACCGTGACGGGATGGTTAAGCGAAGAGGCCGTAGAGCGCGAGCTTAAAAAGGCCGACCTGTACCTCTCTACCTCCCTCTGGGAGGGCTTCCCGCTGGCGGTTCTTAAGGCCATGTGTGCAGGCAAGCCGCTGCTTCTGCGCAGGTGCGTAGGCAACGAGGACGCGGTAAAAGCCGGCGAGAACGGCTTTCTCTTTGAGCGGGCCGAGGAGGCCGTCTCGTTGATAAAGCTTTTTAAAAGCAGTCCGGATTTACTTGAAAGAGCGGCGAGGAACGCGTATAACTTGTTAAGATGCAGGTTCTCTTACGAGAGGATGCTAAGTGAGTACGCCCGCCTGTACGAACGGCTCGCCCGCTCTTAAGGAGACGGACGCTCCGCTGCCCGTCTGGAAGCGCCTTTTTGACGTTACTTTCTCTCTTCTGGTTTTACTCTTAACCCTTCCGCTAATGCTCTTTATCGCGCTTGCCATAAAGCTTACCGACGGAGGGCCCGTCTTTTACACGCAGGAGCGGGTAGGCTACAGAGGGAGAAGGTTCAAAATCCTTAAGTTCCGCACCATGTACCCTGACGCGGACGAGCGGCTTAAAGAGATTCTCAAGCGCGACCCTAAGGCCCGCGAGGAGTGGGAGCGCTACCGGAAGATAAAAAACGACCCGCGCGTAACGTGCGTAGGGCGGTTTTTAAGGCGTAGCTCGCTCGACGAGCTGCCGCAGTTTATAAACGTACTTAAAGGCGAGATGTCCGTCGTCGGCCCGAGGCCTTACCTGCCGGAGGAGCTCGAGCTTATGGGCTCGTACAGAGACGCCATCTTAAGCGTTAAGCCGGGCATAACGGGTAAGTGGCAGGTAGAAGGCAGAAACGAGCTCGACTTTAACGAGCGGCTTAAGCTGGACGCCGAGTACGCGAAGCGTCTCAGCTTTGTAGAAGACTTAAAAATTATCTTAAAGACCGTAAAGGTCGTTCTTACGGGCAGGGGGGCCTACTGACCGCTTGTGGTAAAATATCTATCCGCCCTGACGGAGGTAGAGGATGGTTCTCCCGAAGGACCTTAAAGAGAACATTATGAAAGAGTACCAAAGGCACGAGAAGGACACGGGCTCGCCCGAGGTCCAGATAGCTCTGCTTACGGAGCGGATAAACCGCCTTACCGAGCACCTGAAGGTGCACAAAAAGGACGTCCACTCGAGAAGGGGCCTTATAGGCCTCGTTAACAAGCGCCGTAAGCTCCTCGAGTACCTGAAGCGTAAAGACTACGCTAAGTACCTCGAGGTGGTACAGAAGCTTAACCTGAAGGTAAAGTGAGGCCATGAGCGTAGTAAGCGAAGCTGCTAAAGTAGGAAACGCGGAAGAGCCGGTAATTATAGAGACGGGTAAGTACGCCCGTCTTACCGACGGCTCGGTAGTGGTAAAACAAGGCGGTACCGCGGTGCTCGTCACCGCGGTAATGTCCGACGAGAAGAACGAGGAGATAGACTTTACCCCCCTCTCGGTCGACTACCGCGAGCGCGGCTCGGCTTACGGTAAGATTCCGGGCGGCTTTACCAAGCGCGAGGGCAAACCCACCGACCGGGAGATACTCGTCGCCCGCGTTATAGACCGGCCCATAAGGCCGCTCTTCCCCGAAGGGTTTTTCCACGACGTGGTCATAACGGCCCTCACGCTCTCGGCCGACGACAAGTACGACCCCGACGTGCTGGCCATAACGGGCGCCTCGGCCGCCCTGCACATCTCGCGCATACCCTTCGAGGGGCCCATCGCGGGCCTTAGGGTCTGCCGCGTAAACGGCCAGTTCGTGGCCAACCCTACTTACGAGCAGCGCAAAGAGGCCGACCTCGACCTTATCGTGGCCGTCAGCCGCGACGCGATAGTCATGGTCGAGGGCGGAGCTAAAGAGGTGCCCGAGGAGGTGCTTGCCGACGCGCTCTACTTCGCCCTCGAGGCCGGGCGCGAGCTTATAGAGGCTCAGGAGCGGCTCCGTCAGAAAGCGGGCCGCGAGAAGTTCGTCTTCGAGCCGCTCACGCTCCCGCCCGAGCTTCACGAAGCTCTCGAGCGCGAGTGTGCACCCAAGATACTCGAGGCGTTTAAGATAAAGGACAAAAAAGAGCGCTACGCCGCGCTGGACCGCATTTTAGAAGAGTTTGTCGAGCTTCACCAAGTGCCCGAGGAGCACCTTTTCGCGCTTAAGTACTTCTACAAGAAGCTCGAGAGCAAGCTTATGCGCGAGAAGATTCTTAACGAAGGCGTCCGGATAGACGGCCGCCGGCCCGACGAGATAAGGCCCATATCTATAGAGGTACACCCGTTCGAGCGGCCGCACGGTAACGCCGTCTTTACGCGCGGACAGACGCAGGCTTACGTAAGTGCCACGCTCGGCTCGCCCGACGAGGCACTCATCGTCGAGACTATAGCCGAGGGCGAGGTCTTTAAGCGCTTTATGCTCCACTACAGCATGCCCCCCTTCTCGGTGGGCGAGGCCAAGCCTTGGGGTCCTCCCAGAAGACGCGAGATAGGCCACGGCGCGCTGGCGGAGCGGGCCATAGAGCCCGTTCTCCCGCCGGAAGAGGACTTCCCTTACATCATCCGCGTCGTCTCGGACATACTCGAGTCTAACGGCTCGACCTCCATGGCCACGGTCTGCGGAGCCTCGCTCGCGCTTTTCGACGCGGGCGTGCCCATAAGGGACAACAAACACGTGGCCGGGATAGCCATGGGCCTCATTATGGAGGGCGACCGGTACGTCATCCTCTCGGACATCCTCGGCGACGAGGACCAGCTGGGCGACATGGACTTTAAAGTGGCCGGTACGCGCGACGGGATAACCTCCGTCCAGATGGACATAAAGGTTAAGGGCATAACGCGCGAGATAATGCTCGAGGCGCTCGAGCAGGCCCGCAGGGGCCGTCTTTACATCCTCGAGAAGATGTACGAGGCCCTGCCCGAGCCCCGTAAAGAGCCCTCGCCCTACACGCCCAAGATAGAGGTCGTGGAGGTGCCCGAAGAGAAGGCACCGCTCATTATAGGCCCCGGCGGCTCTACGGTAAAGCAGATTTACGACGAGACGGGCGTGAAGATATGGGTAGGCGAGGGCGGAAAAGTCTTCTTAACGGTATACCCCGGTGCGGACGCCGAGAAGGCCCGGAAGATGATTCAGGACATCGTCCGCGAGGTAGAGGTCGGCGGCGTGTACGAAGGGAAGATTACGCGCGTCGAGCCGTACGGCGTGTTCGTCGAGCTCTGGCCGGGTAAGACGGGCCTGCTGCACGTCTCTAAGATGGCCGAGCCGGTTAAGAGTGCCACGGAGAAGTACAAAGTGGGCGACCAGATAAAGGTCCGCGTGCTCGAGCTTGACGACCTCGGCCGTCCCCGCTTCACCACCGTAGGGCTGGAGGGCGAAGAGAAACAGCTAAAGCCCGGCGACGTGGTTGAGGGTAAGGTGGTGCGCGTGGAGAGCTACGGCGCTTTTATAGAGTACGCTCCCGGCAGGACGGGCCTGCTTCACGTCTCGCGCATGAAAGAGCGCGTGCGCGACGCCCGCCAGAAGTTTAAGGTGGGCGACAAGGTTAAAGTTAAAGTCGTCGAGCTCGACGAGCAGGGAAGGCCCAAGTTCACCGATGACGTCTGAGCTCGTCGTAAAGGTCAAGGTGCTCCCGCACGCGCGCGGCCTCCCTCTACCTTCCTACGCCACGCCCGGCTCCTCGGGCATGGACCTACGGGCCGCCGTAGAAGAGCCGGTGACCCTTAAGCCCCTCGAGCGGGCCTTAATCCCCACGGGCATATGCATAGAGCTGCCCGAGGGCTACGAGGCCCAGATACGGCCGCGCAGCGGTCTGGCCTTAAAAAAGGGTCTTACGCTCCTCAACAGCCCCGGCACCGTAGACGCGGACTACCGCGGTGAGATAAAGGTACTACTTATAAACCTCGGTACCGAAGAGGTTACCGTAGAGCGCGGCGAGCGGATAGCCCAGCTCGTCGTAGCCCCCGTGGTAAAGGCCCGCCTCGTCGAGGCCGACGAGCTGACGCCCACGCGCCGCGGAGAAGGCGGCTTCGGGAGCACGGGCGTTAAGTAAGAAGCTTCCTAATCTCGTTTATAACCTCCTTCCGGTTCTCTTTGTACGCTTTACCCAGCCTTACCGCCTCCTCGTGCGAGACGAACCCCTCCCTCCTTAAAAGCTGCAGGAACTGCCTCACGTTGGAAGGGTTCTCTTTAAAGCTGCTCCGCTCGAAGTCTATAAGGTACACCTCCCCCTCGTCCGTCACGAGCGCGTTTTTCCTAAGGTCGGCAAACTCGTCCTTGTTTATCCCCAGCTCGTCCAGCAGGTAGGCAAGCTCGAGCACCTCCCGGTAGACGCGCTTCTTGTCCTCTTCCGAGAGCCTCAGTTTACCCAAGGGTCTGCCTTTTATAAAGCCGTAGACGATAAAGTCCTCCCCGGCAAAAAGCAGCTGCGGGAAGCCCTTACGACCCTTCAGCATCTCGAGCACCCTTCCCTCTTTCCTAATAGCCTCTTCTTTCTCCGGCGAGCGGGCCACCTTAACCGCCACCTCTCTACCCTTCCACGACCCCCTGTAGACCACGCCCCGCCAGCCTCGCCCTACTTCCTCAAGCCCTTCCAGCTCTCTTTTAAACTCCTCAAACCTCATTAGTATATTTATTTACAATGTCGAGAATACGCGTCTTTCCCGACCCCGTGCTCACCACGCCCACGGAGAAGGTGACCGCCGTCGACGGCGAGGTTAAAAAGCTTATAAAGGAGATGTTCCGCGTCATGTACGAGGCCGAGGGCGTGGGCCTTGCGGCCAACCAGATAGGCGAGCCCGTCCGGCTCCTCGTCGTCGACACCTCCTTAAAAGAGGGCGTAGAGCCGGTAAAGCTCGTTCTTATAAACCCCGAGATAACGCACCGGGAGGGAAGCGTAAAGAGTAAAGAGGGCTGCCTATCGTTTCCCGGCCTTACGGTGGAGCTTAAACGGGCCCGTAAAGTTACGGTTAAAGGCCTTAACGAAGAAGGCGAGGAGGTAGAGCTTACGCTCGAAGGCTTCCCGGCGGTGGTGCTCCAGCACGAGCTCGACCACCTTATGGGCAGAACCTTTTTAGACCACCTGCCCGCGTGGCGCCGACGGCTCGCCCTCGAGCGCTACCGCAAACTTCTTAAGGAGCAGAGCCCGTGAAGGCCCTCCGTTTGGCCGGACGGCTTAAGGGAACCTTCTTCCTCTCGCCCCGCGAGGAGGCCTTTATAAAACGCCTAATTACCGAGTTTAAAGTGCCCGAGCCGCTCGTAGAGAAGGGTCTCGAGGAGTGCTTAAGAGCCGTGCCGCCCGAGAGGCGCGCCCGCTTCCCCCTCTTTAGGTGCGCCCGTACGGTACTACGGCTTTACGAGAGAGAAAAAAAGACGCGGCCTGCGGCCGCGTACGGCTGGCAGAAAGCCTTTAAGGAGAAGGCCCGGCTTTTAAGCCGGCTCTTAGGGGTGAAGCCTCCGGAGGCCGATTCACCCGAAGAGGCCCAGAGGGTTCTCTATAAGCTCGAAGAGGAGCTTTTACGGCGCCTCTGGCGCCGTCTCTCACCGTCTCAGAAGAAAGAGATTCTCGAACTCTACGAGCCGTTTAAGTCTAGGCCCGAGGTTTACCGCGAGCTTATAAAGGAAGAGCTCAGGCGGCGGTTTAACCTTCCTAACTTCACGCTCTACTCCTCGTAAGAGGCCTCGGCCGTCTGGACGGCCTTCATAAGGGCTTTAGCCTTGTTAACCGTCTCCTCCCACTCTTTCTCGGGCACAGAGTCGGCCACCACGCCCGCCCCGGCCTGAACGAAGACCTCCCCGTCGCGGTAGACGGCCGTCCTTATGGCTATGGCCATGTCCGCGTTCCCTTGGAAAGAGAAGTAGCCCACGCTCCCGGCGTATATGCCCCGCCGCTCGGGCTCGAGCTCTTCTATTATCTGCATAGCCCTGACTTTTGGTGCACCCGTAACCGTACCCGCCGGGAAGACGGCCTTAAGAAGGTCCGTCGCGTCTTTGTCCTCGCTTATAACCGCCTCTACGTCGCTGACGATGTGCATAACGTGCGAGTAGCGCTCCACGCGCATAAAGTCCGTAACCTTTACCGTCCCTTTTTTAGCTACGCGGCCGAGGTCGTTCCGCGCGAGGTCTACGAGCATGAGGTGCTCGGCCCGCTCCTTCTCGTCGGCAAGAAGCTCGCGCTCGAGCTTAAGGTCTTCCTCGGGCGTTCTGCCGCGGCGGCGCGTCCCGGCTATAGGCCGCGTGGCAATTTTTCCCTCCTCAAGACGGACGAGCACCTCCGGCGAGGAGCCTATAACCTTTAGCTCGTTAAAGTCGAGGTAGTACATGTAGGGCGAAGGGTTTAATAGGCGGAGCACGCGGTACACGTTCTCGGGCTTGCCTTTAAAGGGCTTTTTAAACCGCTGCGAGAGAACCACCTGTATGACGTCGCCCTGCTCTATGTAAGTCTTTGCCCTCTTCACGGCCTCTATAAAGCCTTCCTTCGTGAAGTTCGAGCGCCACGCGCTCAGCTCGGGCTCGCGGAGCTCGAGGTTCAGAAACGGGACCTCTCTCTCTTTTACGCGCCGTAAGGCGCGTCTTATCTCCTCTACTCCTCTCTCAAGCTCTTCTTTTACGCCCCTCTCGGGGAAGAGGGGAACCACGAGTTTTACCGTGCCCGTGAGGTTGTCGTGTATAGCCACCAGGTCGGTCAGGAACATGTACAGGTCGTAAGTGGATATCGGGTCGGGGTTCTCGTCGGGTACGGGCTCGTAGAACTTTATAACGTCGTAGCCGACGTAGCCGACGAGCCCTCCCCAGAAGCGCGGCAGCGCCGGCTCGGGGTAAGGCTTAAAGCGCTTAAGAATCTCCCTGACTTTGCCCAGCGGGTCGTCCGTGGAGAAAAACTCGACCCTGCCTCGGTCGTAAGTCTCTCCGAAGGACTTGCGCGTCCTTACGTAAAACGACGAGCCGAGGATGACGAACGAGTAGCGGCCCCACTGCTCGCCGCCTTCGGCGCTCTCAAGCAGAGCGGCAAAGCGGCCCGGCTCTTTAAGCTTTAAAAAAAGCGAGAGGGGCGTCTCGGTGTCGGCAAGAAGCTCCGTATACAGGGGCACGACGGTGTAGCGCTCCGCCAGACGGGCAAGCTTCTCCTCGTCTAAGTTAAGGCGCATACTTTCCATTTTACGCGGCCACTATAATTTAATTAGGGGAGCGAGGTTATGGAACGCTACCTTCAGTGGTTTAACGAGCGCACCACGACGGAGAAGCTGCTTCTCGTGGCACTCCCTTTTTTAGTGGTGGGAGGGATTTTCTTCGCGGCCATAAAGCCGCTTTTAGACGAGCGGAGAAAGCTCGAGCAGGAGCTTGCCCGTCTGCGTGACGTGCTGACGCTCGTGGCTAAGAAGCGTCAGCTCGAAGAGGAGCTCGAGAGGCTAAAAAAGACGGAGAAGCTTCTCCCGGTAACCTTTGAAGAGATTCACGCTATGGCCGAGCGTAACGGCGTGGAGATTCTCGAGGTAACGCCCGAGCAGCCTAAGACGGTCCGCGTAAGCTTTAAGGGCGATACGGTACGCTTCGCGCCTACGGCAACGGGTAGACGCGGTCTGCGCGGCGGAGCTCCTAAGAGGGGTAAAGAGACGGGCTTTACGGCCCGTCTCGAGGCTTACACGCTTAAGGTCGTAGGTGACGAGAAGAAGATAATGAGGTTTTTAGAAGAGGTAGCTTCCTCGAAGATGGTTCTGGTGGGGGGGCTCTACGCGGGCTGCGGGCAGGCCGACAGGGCGGGTGCGCCCATCTCGGTCTGTGAGCTGTCGGACGGCGAGTACGGCCGTCTCGTCTGCAGAGAGGAGCCTTACCCGGCCCGCTACGCGCTGAGCTTTATAATTGTGAACGTGGGGGAATAGGGATGAGATACGTCTTGGCGTTGTTGTTTCTCGTGGGGCTCGTCTTTGCCCAGATTCCGGTAGCCAACGTTAAAGGGATGGGCTACCTCGAGGTATATCAAGAGGGCAAGATAAAGGTCTACCGCATCCTCGAGGCCGAGACGGGTGACGGAAGGAGGGGCGGAGGGCTCCGCGTGTTCGTCACGCTCGTAGAAGAGAAGCCCGCCCCCCGACGCTACTACGAGAACACAATTCTAAAGGCCGACTTCCAGAACCTTAAGCTCGGTACCATCGTCTACGCACTGGCCCGGATAACGGGTATGAACGTCATCTTCGGCCGGGAGCTCGTTAAGGAGCGCTCGGAAAAGTACGAGGAGAGCTCGAGCTTCGACGAAGGCGTGTCGGTAACCTTCAGCTTCTCCGAGGAAAAGAGCCTCCAAGAGAGCGCCGGCCTTACGGAGGAAGGCAAGAGCTTGTACAAGCGCGAGAGGAGCGAGAGCTCTTCGGGTAAAAGTCAAGGCAGCCGCGTAAAGACCGAGTCGGTGAGCTTCCCCTCTTACCTGCTACACGAGGTGCCGCCCATATCCATATCCCGCCCCATATCGGCTTACAAACTGCTCAACTACTTCCTTAAAGAGTACAACCTCGTGGCCGTAAGGCTCTCGTCTAACCTCGTGAAAATAGGGCTAAAGGACACGGTGGAGTTTGACGTAGGGCAGGTGCCCGAGAGCGTGGCTAAGCAGTTTATGAACCAGATTAAGCGCTTCCTCTCGCCGGCGGCACGCGTTACCTACGAGAAAGAGCTGGGAAAGGTCTTCGTTACGGACCTGAAGGAGAACGTAGACAGGCTTAAGCGGCTAAAGCCGAGCCTCGAGGGTTTTGTAGAGCGGAAAATAAAGCAGGAGCAAGAGAAGAGAAAACCCGCCTCTAAGGTCTTCTACTTTACCTCCGAGAAGGAGCTCGAGCAGGCTTACGAGCTGGCGCGCTCGGTAAAAGGGCTGCGCGTCTCGGCGGACCGCGACTTTAACGCTCTTACGGTCCTCGGCTCTCCCGCGGCCGTGCGCGAGCTTGAGCGTAAGCTGGCGGGCTTTTCCGTAAGCGAGAGCGCCCCGTCGCTTACGAGCCGCGTCTTTTACGTCCGCTACATATCCCCTTACGAGCTTAAGCGTAAGATAGAGCCGCTGCTCTCGGAAGAGGGAGAGGTTTACGTCCTCTCTACGGTACCGGTGGAAGAGAAAGAAGTTCCGCCTGACAAGACGACGGTAAAAAGTCTGGAGGGTTTAACGGAAGAGCTCTTCGGTGCCTTTGACAAAGAGAGGAGCAGCACCGTAGTGCTTAAAACGGCCCTGCTTATAAAGGACTACCCGGAGCGTATAGAGCGCGTTTACCAGAAGTTTAAAAAGTTTCTCTCGGACAGGCCTATAAAGATACGGATAAGGGCTAAGTTCGTAGAGGTACAGAAGAGCCTGCTGAGGGAGCTCGGTCT
>JAADCR010000071.1 GCA_013154375.1 Aquificota bacterium
GACTACGTCTACTTTACCACCTTAGCCTACCGGAAGGCCCGCGACGCGCTGTTAGAGGGCAGCTTTAACGAGGAGCTGAGAAGAGAGCTCTACGACGTGCTCGACCGCGTGTACCACCGCGAGTGGGACGGCGGGTTTTACGACGGCTCGGCGGGCTTCGGGCTTAACGAGAGCGTGGCAAAGGAAGAGAAGATTTACGTAGGTAAAGTTACCAACTTCTACGCCCGCGTCTCGGTGGCCGAGGTCAAGCTCGAGACGGGCCGTCTGAGCGTGGGCGACACGCTCCACTTTATAGGTAAAACCACGGGGCTCGTCCGCGAGCGCGTCACGAGCATCCACCTCGACGGCAAACCCGTCCAATCGGTCGAGGCGCCCGCCGTCGTGGGCGTAAAAGTAAGCGAGCGCGTCCGCCCCGGCGACAAGGTCTTCTTAGTTAAGGAGCGCGCCCGTGTCTGAGGCGCTCGTCTACCGCAGGGGCGGCCTCGGCGACACGCTCCTCCTCTTTCCCCTGCTCGAGGTTTTAAAGCGTAAAGGCTACCGCGTAACCGCCGTAGGTAACGCCGACTACCTCGCGCTTGCCAAAGAGGCCGGCTTTGCCGACCGCGTCCTCTCTTACCTACCTAAAGAGCCGTTTAAGCTTAAGCTCCTCTTTACCAAAGGACACCTCCCGCCCCTGCCTACCGGCCGCGTCTGGGCCGTAGAGCACTACCTTAAAGCCGCCGGCTTTAAAAACGAGCCGTTCTCGCTCACGCTCCCTATTAAAGGGAGCGGAGAGCTGGCGGGCGCGGCCGTCCTGCACCCCGGCAGCGGCTCTAAAAAGAAGCGCGCCCCTTTAAAGCTCTTCCTCGAGCTGGCGGAAGAGCTTACCAAGAGGGGTTTAAAGGTCCGGTTTATCCTCGGCGAGGCCGAAGAGGAGCTAAGAGAAGAGCTAAAAGACGCGTTTTTCTCCTCGTCGGCTTTAAAGACGGCTAAGGCGCTTAAGGGTGCGGCGCTGTTCGTAGGCAACGACAGCGGGCTTACGCACCTTGCGGCCTATCTGGGCGTGCCCACGGTGGCGCTCTTCGGCCCCACCGACCCGCTCGTCTGGCGCCCTATAGGTAAAAAGGTGCGCGTCGTTACGCTAAACCTACCCTGCTCGCCGTGCTTCCCTAACGTCTGCGAGACGAGAAGCTGTTTAACCGACGGGAAGATAAAAGAGACCGCCCTCCGGGCGGTAGATAATTTAATAGAATGAAGCACCTCGTAGTATCCGAGCGCTCCTCTTTTAAGCTCGAGCCGCCCTCGGGCAAGCTCGTGGTAAAAGAAGGCGACGGGGTTAAAGAGCTCGAGCTCGTACCCTCCAAAGAGGTAGACGAGAGGATACCTTACCCCCTCTTAAACCCTATACAGAGTGCCTTTTACCGCTACTACGAAGGCGGGAGCGCCCTCGTAAGCGCCCCCACCTCCGCGGGCAAGAGCCTCACGGCCTTCCTCTTTTTAAGGGAGAAAAAAGGGCCAAAAGTTTTTACCGCCCCCACGCGGGCGCTCGTTTACGAGAAGGCACGCGAGCTTTCTAAGCTCTTCGGCCTTAGGGCCGACGTTAGGACGGGCGAGGTGGTAGAGCTTTTTAAGGGCGTAAAGTCGGAGCTCGTGGTGGCTACTTACGAGAGTCTGGCGCTGGCGCTCAGGAACAAAGCCCCGTGGGCCGTAGAGGCGGGGGGCGTGGTGGTGGACGAGGTACACCAGCTTATGGGCAGCCGCGGCTGGGTACTGGAGGAGCTTCTGGCCTTCCTGCTCGAGCAAGGAACGCCCGTCTTAGGCCTCTCGGCCACGCTGCCCGGGGCCGAAGAGCTCGCGCGCTGGATAAAGGCCGAGCTCTTTTTAGAGTCGCGTTGGAGGCCCGTCCCGCTCGAGCGGCGCGTAATACCGCTTAAAGAGTTTCCCGAGTTTACGGCGGCCGAAGACCAAGAGGAGAGGTTCGCCGCCCGCCTCCTGTCGGCCCTCTTTACGCTTAAAGAGCCCGACGAGCAGGTAATACTCTTCGTCCACAAAAAGAGCGTGGGCTGGACCCTCTTAGAGCTGGCAGCAAAGGAGAAGCTCGGGATAATGAACGAGACGACGCCCTTTGAGAAAGAAGAGCGCGAGCCGTACGAGATAGCCTTCCACAACGCCGACGTACCCAAAGAGGAGCGCGAGAAGATAGAGAAGGCCTTTAGGGAGGGCAAGCTGCCCGTCCTCGTGGCCACCTCCACGCTCGCTTACGGGGTAAACCTCCCGGCCGACACGGTGCTTATAGGCGTAAGGGCCTTCTACGACCGGCTCGAGCGCAGCTGGAAGATAAGGCCCGACCTGCTCGACGTGCTCCAAATGGAAGGCCGGGCGGGAAGGCTCGGGATAAAGGAGCGGGGCCGCTCGTTTATCCTGCCCTTCGGCGTTAAAGAGGAGACGCTTAAGCGCGAGCTCGAGCGGAAGCTCGAAGAGCCCTTCCGCCCCCACCTGCTCGAGACGCTGGGCACGAAAGAGTCCGACCGCGTGCTGGCCCTCTTTATACTCATAGGCTACCTTTACGAGGGCGAGAGCTACCGCAACTTCTTAAGAAGAACCTACTCGCTCCGTAACCTCGCCGACGCGCCTAAGGTAGAGGAGCTGTTTCTCTGGCTTAAAGAGCACGGCTTTATAGAAGAGGGCAGGCTCACGCAGAAGGCCCTGCTCTGCGTAAAGACTGGCCTCCCGCCGTTTAACTACGAGGAGTTTCTAAGACGCCGCCGGGCGGGCTTGGAGGAGCCCGTCTGGCTACGGCCGCTTATGTTCGTTAAGCGCTTCGACGGGCTTTACGAGTTTATTAAAAAGAGCGAGCGGTTCGAGGAGGACTTTCTAACCGTTAAAGAGCGGCTGCTGCCGTGCGGCAACGAGTGCTTCCGCGACAACACCGAGTGGTTCCTCTTCTACTGGGAGGGCCTGACCTTTTTCTACCCTAACCTCCGGCACCCGCCGGGCGAGTTTTCTTACCTCGGGACGGACGCGCTCCACCTTCTTAGGCTCCTGTTTGAGATAAAAAAAGCCGGCGACCTCGAGCTTGAGGACCGCGAGCTTATAGCGCTGGCGCACGGCGTTAAGTACGGCCTCAGTAAAGGCTTCTACGCGCTCGGCGGGATAAAGGGCGTGGGCCACGTAAGGGCGAACTTGGTTAAGCGGCTGCTGCTTAAAGAAGGGCTCGAGGCGCCCCCCTTGGGCGCGCCTACGGAGGAGCTTTTAGAGCTTCTTACCGAGCGGTTCGGCCCGAACTTCGAGGAGGCGCTCTTTGAGCTGCTTCTTAACGAGCGCTACGGCCACGAGCGTTACAAAGACGCGGCGGCACGGGAGGCCAGAACCGTCGCCTCGCTGCTCAGGCGGAACCGTAAGGGTCTGCTGGTGGACGACCGGATACTCCGCGTGGCGGGGCTGTTTAAACTCGGCGAGCGGGCCGTGAGGATGAGAAAGCGCGAGCTGGCCGAGGAGCTGTTAAGATAGCTCTTTTCTACTCCGCTCGAGCGCCTGCTGGGAGAGGTAGGAGGGCCCGAACTCTTTAACGTTGTTAAGCTCGCGCTCGAAAAGCTCGAGGTGCCGCTCCTCTTCCAGAAGGACTGCCTTAAACAGCTCGTGCGTCCCGAGGTCGCCCTCCCGGTGGGCCTTCAGGGCCCTCTCGGCGTAAAGCTTTACCGCCTCGCGCTCGGCCTCAACGGCCCAGCGGAGCATCTCCAGCGGGTCTTTTATCCGCTCGAGCGGGCCGGCCAGCTTACCCAGCACGGGCTCGCCGCCTAAAAACAGTACGCGCTCGGCAAACCGCTCGACGTGCCTCATCTCCTCCACCGCGACTTTTTTAAAGAGCCTCGAGAGCAGCTCGAAGCCCCGCTCGTGCAGAAGCAGGTGGAAGTAAACGTACTGGTGGAGCGCCTGCTCCTCTTCGGCTATGGCCCTGTTAAGCAGCTCAACCGTACTCATAAGTTACATTTTAGCCCCGCAGGGGCTCACCTTTTCTTACTAAAGTTTTTTGAGTCCTAAATTATTAAATTAGGAGGTGGGAGAAGGATGCCGAGGAAGGTGCTCGCGATAGCGAACTTTAAGGAGCGGTTCGACCTGCTACCCGAGCTTAAGCGCGTGGTAGAAGACAGAAAGCCCGACGTGCTCGTGGTTATGGGTGATATCTTAAAAAACGAGCGGCTCGAGCGCGAGTACGAGAAGGCGCTCCTCTCGAGGCGCGAGCCGGACCGCAGGGTTATACACGAAGAAGAGCACAGGATTATAGAGACGCTCGACAGGTTCTTCCGCGAGATTGGCTCGATGGGGATAAAGACCTTCGTGGTACCCGGTAAGGCGGACGCGCCGCTTAAGGTCTTTCTAAGGGCCTCTTACGAGGCGGAGGTGGCGTTTCCCAACGTACGGGTTCTTCACGAGGGCTTTGCCGGTTGGCGGGGCGAGTTCGAGCTGGTAGGCTTCGGCGGCCTTTTAACGGAGAACGAGTTTGAGGAGGACTTCGTGCTTAAGTACCCGCGGTGGTACGCCGAGTACGTGCTTAAGTTCGTTAACGAGCTTAAGCCCAGAAGGCTGCTGACGCTCTTCTACACGCCCCCCATAGGCCAGTTCGTAGACCGCGTGCCGGAGGAGGACAAGCACTACGGGAGTGCGGTGGTAAACACGCTTATAAAGACGCTAAACCCCGAGGTGGCCATAGTGAGCCACAAGGGTAGGGGACACGAGCTGGTGGGCGGTACGGTGGTGGTCAACCCGGGTGAGTTCGGCGAGCGGAGGTACGCGTTTTTAGACCTGACGCGGGGCAAGATAAAGCTCGAAACCTTTTAGAAGAGACCCTTCTTTAACGGCCGGTAGCTGGTTCTGTGTATCTCCGTCCGCTTCCCTTCCTTTATAAGCTTTAGGTGCTCGGGCGTGGCGTAGCCCTTGTTCTCGTTAAACCTAAACTCGGGATACAGCCGGTGGTACTGCTCCATAATGCGGTCGCGCAGCACCTTGGCTATAACGGAGGCGCAGGCGCACGAGAGGCTCCGCTCGTCGGCCTTAGGTAGGGCTAAGCAGTTCTCGCCCTCGAGCTTAACGAAGTCGCTTATAACCGCGTCGTAGGGGTGCTTTAGGTCTTTAAGAGCCCGCTTCATGGCCAGCACGGTGGCCCTGTAGACGTTTATCCGGTCTACGAGCAGGCTGTCTACGACGGCCGTGCCTACGGCCAGCGCACGGGCCTTAATCTCTTTATAAAGCTCTTCGCGCTCGCGGGGCGTCAGCTTCTTCGAGTCGCGGTCCAGAAAGGGCTCGGTGCCGGGCGGGAGAACTACGGCGCAGGCTACCAAGGGGCCGGCTAAAGGGCCGCGGCCCGCCTCGTCCACGCCCGCGACGAGCAGACCCCGCTCCCAGAAGCGGCGCTCGAGCTCGAGCATCACTCCTGCTGCTCGCGCTCCTTACGGGCCTGCTCCTTTTTCTTCTGCATGCTCTCGAGCTCCCACGGCTTTATCTCTTTAATCTTCCGCTGGGCTTCTTTACCTTTAAGCTCGCGCAGGAAGTAGAGCTTAGCCCTTCTGGCCTTACCTATCTTAACCACCTCTATCTTCTCAATGTTGGGGCTGTAGTAAGGGAATATCCGCTCTATGCCTACGCCGAAGGACTCGCGCCTTACGGTAAAGGTCTTGTTAGCCCCGCTTCCTTTTATCCGTATCACCACGCCCTCGAAGGGCTGTACGCGCTCCTTGTCGCCTTCCTTTATCCGGTAGTGTACGCGTACGGTGTAGCCCACGTCGAAGTGAGGGTAGTTCTTCTTCTGGACGTATCTGCCCTCAATCTTGCGCAGAAGCTCCGAGCTCATGGCGTGCCCTCCTGTTTCTGAGTGAGAGATTATCTTACACCATTCAGCCGGCTTTCTCGAAAACGAGCTTAGGCTTGGCTTTTTTAAGCACCACGTCCTCGTCTATTATTACTTCCTTAACGCCCTTGAGCGAGGGCACCTCGAACATAACGTCGCCCATTATCTCTTCCATAATGGCCCTCAGGCCCCGCGCACCGGTTTTCCGCTTTATGGCCTCGCGGGCTATGGCTTTAAGGGCGCGGTCCGTAAAGGTGAGCTTTACGCCCTCGAGCTCGAAGAGCTTCTGGTACTGCTTTACTAAAGCGTTCTTAGGCTCGACGAGGACGCGTACGAGCTCGTCCTCGGTAAGCTCGCTGAGCGTCGCTATAACGGGAAAGCGGCCGACGAACTCGGGTATAAGGCCGTACTTAACGAGGTCGTCCGGCTCGACGAGCTCGAGCAGGTTCTTCTCGTCTACCTTCTTAAGCTCGGACTCGAAGCCCATCCGCGACTTGCCGAGCCGCTGTTTTATGATGTCCTCGAGGCCTACGAAGGCTCCGCCGCAGATAAAGAGTATGTCCGTGGTGTCAACCTGTATAAACTCCTGATGGGGGTGTTTCCGTCCGCCCTGCGGCGGTACGTTAACGACGCTCCCTTCCACCATCTTTAGCAGCGCCTGCTGTACGCCTTCGCCCGAGACGTCTCGCGTTATAGAAGGGTTGGGCCCGCTCTTTTTGGCTATCTTGTCTATCTCGTCTATGTACACTATCCCTTTCTGGGCGGCCTTAACGTCGTAGTCGCAGGCCTGAAGGAGTCTAACCAGCACGTTCTCGACGTCCTCGCCCACGTAACCGGCCTCGGTTAGAGAGGTGGCGTCGGCTATGGCGAACGGGACGTTCAGTATCTTGGCAAGCGTGCGGGCGAGGAGCGTCTTGCCCGAGCCGGTGGGCCCTATAAGGAGGATGTTGCTTTTTTCGAGCTCTACGCCGTCGTCGAGCAGCCCTTCCTCTTTGGCCTTTATCCGTTTGTAGTGGTTGTAGACGGCCACCGATAGTATCTTTTTAGCCTTCTCTTGGCCTATAACGTACTCGTCGAGGACCTTTTTAATCTGGGCGGGCTTGGGCAGGTCGCGCAGCTCGAAGCTTCCGGAGCTTTTTTTGTGGTCTTTTAGCAGGTGGTGGCACTTCTCGACGCACTCGTCGCAGATGTAAGCGTCGCCGGGACCGGCTATAAGCAGAAGGGCCTCTTCTTGAGGCTTGCCGCAGAACGAGCAGCGCTGTTTCTCGCGTTTTACCCTCATGGGTTATAAGCTAAGGTTTTACTCGCGCTTTTCAATCACTTTGTCTATAAGGCCGTAGGCTTTGGCCTCTTCGGGCGACATGAAGTAGTCGCGCTCTATGTCGCTCTCTATCTTCTCTTTAGGCTGGCCGGTGTGTTTGGAGAGTATGTCTATAAGCATCTCTTTTATCCGTTTAATCTCTTCGGCGTGGATAATTATGTCGGTGGCTTGGCCTTGTATGCCGCCGAGGGGCTGGTGAATCATAATCCTCGAGTGCGGTAGGGCGTAACGCTTGCCCGGCGCACCTGCGGCCAGAAGTACGGCGGCCATGGAGGCGGCCTGACCCATGCATATGGTCACCACGTCGGGCTTTATGTACTGCATGGTGTCGTATATGGCCAGACCCGCCGTTACCGAGCCGCCGGGGGAGTTGATGTAGAGGTATATGTCCTTGTCGGGGTCTTGGCTCTCGAGAAAAAGTAGCTGGGCTACTATGAGGTTGGCCACGTGGTCGTCTATGGGGTAGCCAAGCAGGACTATCCGGTCTTGCAGGAGGCGCGAGTATATGTCGTAAGCCCGTTCGCCTCTCGGCGTCTGCTCGATTACTATGGGTACGAGCTGGTTAAGAGGCTTTCTCATCTTTCTTCTCCTCCTCTTTTATCTCGACGAGCTTTACGAGACGGGCAAGCTGCTCGAGGGTTTTGTTTCTGCGGGCGTCTTGGTGGACGACCTCCTCGTAGCCTTGCTCGCGGAAGAGCTTCTTTATCTCCTCTTTTGAGAGGCCCTGCTCTTGGGCCAGCTGCTCGTACTGCTTCTCGAGCTCTTCATCGGTAACCTCTACGCCCAGCTCGTCGGCGTAGCGGTCGAGGATTATCCTGAGCCGGACGTTGTTCTCTGCCACGGGCTCGAGCTCTTTAGCGAGCTTTTTAACGTCGACGTAGCGCGGGTCTACGCCGTAGGCCGCCAGCTCGCGGAGCCGGCGGTTAAGAAGCAGCTCGAGCTCCCTGCGGACTAAGGTTTTGGGAGCCGGGAAGGAGTGGAGCTTTAGAAGCTCGTCGGCGAGCCGGTCGAGCAGGAGCTGCTTTTTTAAGCTCTCTACGCTCTTTTTAACCTCTTCTTCGGTTTTCTTTTTAAGCTCCTCGAGGCTGTCGTAGCCGAGCTCCTTGGCAAACTCGTCGTTTAGCTCGGGCAGAACCTGCTTCTTTATCTCTTTTACCTTCACCTTTATGTCCACGCGGCCTACCTCTTTACCCGTCTGGTCGTAAAGCGGGAGGTCTTCTAACAGAACCTCTTCGCCTACTTTTTTCCCTTTAAGCGCCTCTTCGGCCTCGGGTCTTAGTACGCCTTGACCGAGGACGACGGACGTCTCTTCTTTAACGGTCTCGCCTTCTTTGGAGCGGTCGCGCACCTCGTACTCGAGCACGAGCAGGTCTCCCTCTTGGGCCGGCTCGTCTTTCTCTTTAGGCTCCCAGTAGGCGTTCTCGCGCCGCAACGACTCGAGCCGCTGCTCGACGAGCTCGGGCTTGAACTCTACTTTAGGCACCTTAACCTCTATCTGCTCGGGCTTTTTTAGCTCGAACTCGGGGGGCACTTCGAAGCTCACGCGGTAGGTAAAGCTCCCTTCGTCTTCGTTAAAGGCGTACTCTTCTAAAAAGATGTCGGCCACGGGCTTCAGCTTGGCCTGCTCGAGGGCTTTCTCGAGCGTCTCGTTTATAAACTCTTGGCCGAGCTGCTGCTCTACGGCCTCTTTGTACTTGGCTTTTATTATCCAGAGGGGGGCTTTGCCTTTCCGGAAGCCTTGTATCTGGGCCGTCTGCTGTATACGCCGGTAGGCGTCTTCGAGCCTTTTTTTTACGCTTTCGTCTTTTAGGCTTACCGTGAGGGCTTTAAAGAGGCCTTCGCGGTTCTGTACCTGAACCTCCATCCTTACCTCCGCGTAAGGTTTGGTGCGGGTGGAGGGAGTCGAACCCTCACGCCCTTACGGGCACCGGATCCTAAGTCCGGCGCGTCTGCCAGTTCCGCCACACCCGCTAAGTTATTAATTATAAGAGCTCGGATAGCTTTTCGAGCAGCTCCAGCGCCACCTGCTCTTTAGGCCCTTTTAGGAAGAGCCGCTCGTTACGCGTTATAAGGTAGCCCTCGAACCGTTCCGAGCCCATGACGGAGGCAGGGTTTGCCACGACGGCGTCGAGGTTTTTCTTCTTTAGCTTCTCGTAGGCGTTCTCTAAGAGCCGTTCCGTCTCGAGGGCGAAGCCTACGAGCTTCTGGCGGGTTTTGAGCTTTCCGAGCTCCTCCAGCAGGTCGGGGTTTTTAACGAGCTTCACCGTTAGCTCGTCGCTTTTTTTCAGCTTGTTGCGGTAGGTCTCGGCGGGCCTGAAGTCGGCGACGGCGGCGTTCATAATAACGAGGTCGGCCTCGGGAAAGCGCTCGAGTAAGGCGCGGCGCATCTGCTCGGCGGTGGTGACGCGCGTAATAGGCAGGCCCTCGGGCGGGGGTACGGAGGCGTGTCCGAGGATAAGCTCGACGGAGGCGCCTAACAGGTACGCCGCGCGGGCGAGGGCGGAGGCCATCCTGCCGCTCGAGTCGTTGGATAGGTAGCGGACGGGGTCTAAGTACTCGCGCGTGGCGCCGCCGGTGACGAGTACTTTCTTGCCTTTTAGGGGCTTGGGGTGGAGCGCCCGCTCTACGGCCAGCAGGAGCCGCTCGGTGGAGGCGAGCTTTCCCTCGCCGTACTCGTTGCAGGCCAGAAGGCCTTCCTCGGGCTTTACTATCTCGTGGCCGTAGGAGGTGAGTTTTTTTAGGTTCTCCTGCGTGGGCGGGGCGGCGAGCATGGTGGCGTTCATGGCCGGGGCTAACAGGAGGGGCTTGTGGTGGGCAAGGGCGGTGGCGGTGAGGAGGTTGTCGGCAAGCCCGTGGGCGAGCTTTGCCAGCGTGTTAGCCGTAAGGGGGGCTATTAAGAACGCGTCTGCGGCGCGGGCGAGCTCGACGTGAAGCAGCGGACGCTCCTGCCAGTCGTCTTCGGCGTAGGCCTCGTCGGCGAGGGTTTTAAAGGTGAGCTTGGTGACGAACTTCTCGGCGGCGGGGCTCGTAACGACGGTAACGGCGTAGCCTCTTTTTTTAAGTG
>JAADCR010000019.1 GCA_013154375.1 Aquificota bacterium
AAAGCGGTTCTGTAGTAAACGGGTATCTCGCGCCCGCTCAGACTAAACTCGAGCCCCAGCCTCGCTCCTACCACCTTTTCCACCTCTTAATAAATATAGACGCCGCGCAAACGGCTCTTTTGACCTTACGCGTTAATATAAACTTATGTGCGGTATAGTAGGCTACACGGGTAAAGACTTAGCGCTACCTATTATTTTGGGTGCGCTCGAGAGGCTCGAGTACCGCGGCTACGACTCGGCGGGCGTTGCGCTCGTAGAAGACGGGAAGCTTATTATAGAGAAAAAAGCCGGGAAGCTCCGGGAGCTGGTAAAGGCCCTCTGGGGCAAAAACTACAAAGCTAAAACGGGCATAGGCCACACGCGCTGGGCTACGCACGGAAGCCCTTCCGACGAGAACGCCCACCCGCACACGGACGAGAAGGTCCGGTTTGCCGTGGTCCACAACGGGATAATAGAGAACTACTTAGCGCTTAAAGAGGAGCTTATAAAAGAGGGCGTTAAGTTCCGCTCGGACACCGACACGGAGGTTATAGCACACCTTATCGCTAAGTACTACGAGGGCGACCTGCTTGAGGCCGTGTTAAAGACGGTTAACCGCCTCGAGGGAGCTTTTGCCTTTGCCGTGGTCACCGTACACGAGCCTAACCGGATAGTAGGAGCCAAAAAGGGCAGCCCGCTTATAGTGGGCGTCGGTGAGGGCGAGAACTTCCTCGCCTCCGACATACCCGCCATACTGCCCTACACGAAAAACGTTATAGTCCTCGACGACGGGGAGGTGGCCGACCTTACGCCCGAGAGCGTAAACGTCTACAGCTTCTCCGGCGAGCCGGTTACGAAAGAGGTGCTCGTCACGCCTTGGGACCTCGTCTCGGCCGAGAAGGGCGGGTTTAAACACTTTATGCTTAAAGAGATTCACGAGCAGCCCAAGGCCGTCGTAGACACTTACAAAGGTTTCCTCTCCGTAGAGCCGTCCATTCCTTTCTCGCTTAAAGACTTTAGGCGCGTACTCGTTATAGCCTGCGGGACTTCCTACCACGCGGGCCTCGTGGGTAAGTACTGGATGGAGCGTTACGCGGGCGTGCCCGTAGAGGTTGTCTACGCCTCGGAGTTCCGTTACGGCCACTTCCCCGTAAGCGATAAAGACCTCGTTATAGGCATCTCCCAGTCGGGCGAGACCATAGACACCAAGTTTGCCCTCCAGAGCGCCAAAGAGAAGGGCGCTTTTACGGTGGGGCTGGTTAACGTCGTTGGGAGCGCTATAGACCGCGAGTCGGACTACACGCTTTACACCCACGCCGGGCCCGAGATAGGCGTGGCCGCCACCAAGACCTTTACGGCCCAGCTTACGGCCCTCTACTGTCTGGCCGTACGCGAGAGCGACGAGAAGGAGCAGCTTCTAAAGCGCTTCGAGAAGGTCCCCGCCCTTATGGAGAGAACCCTCTCGTCGGCCGAGGAGGTAGAGAAGAAAGCCGAGAAGTACATGAAGTACAAGCACTTCCTCTACTTAGGCCGCTACCTCAGCTGGCCCGTAGCGCTGGAGGGAGCGCTGAAGCTTAAAGAGATTTCTTACATACACGCCGAAGGCTATCCCGCGGGAGAGATGAAGCACGGCCCTATAGCGCTTATAGACGAGAACATGCCCGTTATGGTAGTAGCACCCAAAGACAGGGTATACGAGAAAATCGTCTCCAACGTTGAGGAAGTAAAAGCGCGTAAAGGTAAGGTTATAGCCGTAGGGTTTGAGGGCGACGGAGTTTTAACGCAGAAGTCCGACGACTTTATACCCGTACCCGCGGTGGACGAGCCTCTTACGCCCTTCTTAACGACCGTACCGCTCCAGCTGTTTGCTTACTACATAGCGAGCAAGCTCGGGCTCGACGTAGACCAGCCCCGGAACCTCGCCAAGACGGTAACCGTGGAGTAGGCTACTCCTCTTCCTCGGTAAAGGTTACGAGAATCGTCTCTATAACGCCTATAACTATGGAGATAATGTTAGCCGCCAGCGCGCCTATGGCCAGCCCCACCGCCTCCTCCGTGTCACCTAAAAAGTAGATAAAACCGGCGGGTATAAGGTGCAGGTCCGCCACCAGCGAGGAGGCCATAAGCTCGTTCGAGAGTATCTTCCCCTCGCCCATCTTTAAGATGGTGGCGAGCATGTTCATCGCTATCGTAATCACCAGCTCGTAGCCGTTAGGGCTGGCTATAAAGCTTATGTTCGTCGTAAGGGCCATAAGGATAAAAAAGTGCGTGAGAATCTTTTTAAGCCTCATACTTTAGCCTCCGTAAGGCGCAGGAGCAGCTTCTCGGCCCTGCGGAGGTTCTCCGGCCGGCCAAACAGGATGAGCGTGTCGCCCGGCTCGACCTCCGTGTCGCCCGTAACGGTGACCTCGAGACTCCCGTCGGCCCGCTTTATGGCTATCACCGTCACGCCCAGCTGGCGCCTGAGGTCTATATCTTTTAGCTTCTTACCGGCAAGCGGAGAGCCCTCGCGGACGGGCACCTCGAGGATGTCTATGTCCGTCTCTTCGCCGAAGGCTATCCGGTCAAACAGGTCCGAGATGTAAGCCGAGCTGGTGTGGAAGATGTAAGCCGCCAGACGCGTAGCCAGCAGCCGGTGCGGCACTATAGCCTTGTTGGCCCCCAGCTCCTCCAGCTTCTGCGCCGTCTCGGGCGTGGAAGCAAACGAGAAGACGTAAAACTCGTCCTTAGAGGGACGCATAAGACGGGCCGTGACGATGACGGCGATGTTTTTAGCGTCGTCGCCGAGGTTAACCACCATACCCCGCGCTTTTTTTATCCCCGCCGCCTCTAAAACGGTCCGCTTGTAAGGCTCTTCTATTATGTAGTACTTCACGCGCGCCTCTAAAAGTTTCTTCTCCACCTCTTTACGGCTGTCTATAACCACGAACTCTATTTTCCGCTTACGCAGCAGCCTTATCAGCTCGGCGGTAACCTCGTCAAAGCCGCAGATAATGTAGTGCTGAGAGAGCTGCTCTATGGCGTTTAACATCCTCCAAGCCCTTATTATACCTATCACATCTTCTTTGAAGAAAATCCTCACTAAAATGGTAACCGCCGTGGTAAAGACGCCTATCCCGCCCAGCGCTAAAAAGGTGGTAAATATCCGGCCCACGGGCGTGTCGCTCCCGCGTACCACCTCCCCGTAGCCTATCGTACCCACGGTTATAACCGTCATGTAGAGCGAGTTTATAAAGTCGCCGCCCGAGAGAATCATGTACCCGAGCGTCCCTACGGTCATTACCGTGTGGAGCATCAAAAGCGGGAGCCGGAACTCTTTTAGAATCTCAAATAACTTCTCTTCGTAGAGGTCTTTAAGACGGCGGCGCCTGCGCCGCCGTAACTTTATCTTAAGCTTTAACTTCCTTCCCATCCGCGCTCCAGCACCTCAAGAAGCCCCTCGAGCTTGTTCAGCTCCTGCTCGAGCTCCTCTTTTATCCCGCGCTCTTTCTCTACCACCTCGGGCGGAGCCTTTTTTAGAAACTGCTCGTTTGAGAGCTTGCGGTTAACCCGCTCGAGCTCCTTTAGGAGCTTCTCCCGTTTTTTACGGTAAGAGCTTAGCAGCTCTTCTACGTTTACGAGGCCCTCCGCGTGCAGGTACAGCTCCGCTCCCTTTACGAAAGTGGCCACCGTTCCGGGGGGTCTCTCCGTAACGAGTCTTAGCTCTTTAACGCGGGCCAGACGCGTAATCTGCGGCCCGAACCGCTCTATAAGCGTGCTCACCTCTTCCTCTTCGGGTTTGACGCTTAAAAGCACCTCCTCCGAGGGCTTTATCTTAAGCGCGGACCTTAAGGCCCTTACGGCGGATATGAGCTCTTTTACGCGCTCTACTAAAGCTTCTTCTTCCGGGTACTCGGCCGAGGGCTGCGGGTAGGGGGCGAGCGAGATGCTCTCTACCGTCTTTTCAAAGGGTAGGCGGTGCCAGAGCTCCTCGGTGACGAAGGGCGTAAAGGGGTGTAGCAGACGGAGTACCGTCTCGAGCACCGTAGCAAGCGTGTAGAGAGCGGCCTTCTTCTCGCGCTCGCTACCTCGGTAGACGCGTATCTTAGAGAACTCTATGTACCAGTCGCAGAAGTCGCTCCACGTAAAGTCGTAAAGTGCCTGAGCCGCTTTAGAGAACTCGTACGCTTTTAAGGCCTCGTTAACCTTACGGGCGGTGCGGCTGAGGCGCGTAAGTACCCACTTGTCCTCGGCAGAGAGCTCGTCCTCGGCGGGCTTTTCGGGCCACGAGGGAAGGTTCATAAGGACGAAGCGCGCGGCGTTCCAGAGCTTGTTTATAAAGTGCCGGTAGCCCTCAAACTTCTCGTAGGCGAGCTTTATGTCCCGGCCCTGAACCGTAAGGACGGCGAGCGTGAAGCGGAGCGCGTCGGCCCCGTAGCGCTCTATAACGTCGAGCGGGTCTATAACGTTGCCTAAGGTTTTAGACATCTTCCGGCCGTACTTGTCGCGCACCAGCGCGTGGACGTAAACATCGTAAAAGGGCACCTCTCTCATAAAGTGCGTGCCCATCATAATCATCCGTGCCACCCAGAAGAAGATGATGTCGAAGCCCGTAACGAGCAGGTCCGTCGGGTAGAGCGTCTTAAGGTCTTCCGTCTCTTCCGGCCAGCCGAAGACGCCGAAGGGCCAGAGGGCCGAGGAGAACCAAGTGTCTAAGACGTCGCTATCCTGCTCGAGCTCGGACGAGCCGCAGTGCTTACACCTGAGAACGAGCCGGTAGCCCCCGTTCTCCTTCCCGTAAAGCTCCGAGCGCTCGAGGTGCTCTTTTAGTTTGTCCGCCGTTGGCAGCTCTACGGGGCGGCGGTAGACGAACCGCTCGTAAAACTCTTTCACGGTAAGCTCGGGGTGGACGAAGTGCGGCTCGTTAAGAAGCTTTAAAACCTCCTCGGCCGTAAAAGGCTCCTTGAGCTTCCCGTCGGCTAAAAGGTTGAAAATGAGTTTGTCCGTAAGCTCCGTTAGCTCGTCGTCGGTAAAGACGCTCTCGCGCGAGCAGCTGCGGCAGTACCAGACGGGTATCCGGTGGCCCCACCATATCTGGCGCGAGATGCACCAGTCGCGGAGGTTGTACATCCAGTCGAGGTAGAACTTCCGCCACCGCTCGGGGATAAACCGTACCAGACCCTCCTCGCCCGCCTTAACGGCCGCCTCTTTTATCCGCGGGTCGGAGACCTTAACGAACCACTGTCTCGAGACCATGGGCTCGACGACGGTCTTACACCTGTAGCAGTGGCCCACCGCGTGCGTTATCTCCTCTTCTCTCTCTAAAAGCTCGAGCTCTTTGAGCTTGGCCACCACCGCCTCGCGCGCCTCGTAGCGGTCCATGCCCGCAAACTCGCCCGCGTTCTCCGTCATCTTCCCCTCTTCGTCTATAACCCTTACGAAGGGCAGCCCGTGGTCTCTACCTATCTCAAAGTCCAGCGGGTCGTGCGCGGGCGTAATCTTTACCGCCCCGGTCCCGAACTCTTTTTTAACGCGCCGGTCGGCCACTATAGGTATAAACGGGCTAACCTTCTCACCCCTAAGGTCCGTCCGCTCGTAGTCTACGAGCGGGAGCTTAACGCGCTTACCTATAAGGTGCTTGTAGCGCTCGTCTTCGGGGTGGACCGCCACGGCCGTGTCGCCGAGCATGGTCTCGGGCCGCGTGGTGGCTACGGTTATGCTCTCACCCGTAGGCTTACCCTCGTCGTCCACCACCGGGTACGAGACGTACCACAGCGCCCCCGGCTCGTCCTCGTACTCGACCTCGAGGTCCGACAAGGCCGTCCGGTCTTTAGGGCACCAGTTGACGATGTACTCGGCCCGGTAGATAAGGCCTTCTTCGTAGAGCTCTTTAAAGGCCTTCCGGACGGCCCTCGAGAAGCCCTCGTCGAGGGTAAAGCGCTCCCGCTTCCAGTCTACCGAGACGCCGAGCTTGGTAAGCTGCGTCCTTATAGCCTCGCGCGACTTGGGTACCCACTCCCAGACCTTCTTTAAAAACGCCTCCCTCCCCAGCTCGAGACGGCTAAGACCCTCTTTAGAGAGCTGTTTCTCTACTACGTACTGCGTCGCTATACCCGCGTGGTCAAAACCGGGCACCCAGACGCACTCGCGGCCGAGCATCCGCTGCCAACGGACGATAACGTCCTGCAAGGTGGCGTTAAGCGCGTGACCCATGTGGAGCGAGCCCGTCACGTTGGGCGGCGGGATGACCACCGAGAACTTCCGCTCTTTAGAAGGCTTAGGAGCGTGATACAGGGCCCGCTCTACCCAGTAGCGGCTCCACTTCTCTTCTACGGCTTTAGGGTCGTACTGGCCGAGCTCCGTCATAGTTAAGATTTTAAAATTAATGGGGGAGGCTACCTACAGGCTGCGCGTTAAGCTGCGCAGAGCCGCAGAGCGCTGGAAGATACTGGCCTTTTTACAGAAAGTGGGGAGGCTCTTAAGGCGTGAGAGCGGTTGAGCTCGGCGCTCTCGTTCTCGGGGCGGGGGCCGTACTAAGCGTCGTTCTGGCCGTCTCGCCTACGGAGCTTCAGCTCTACTTCGCTTGGGGATTACTCTGCGTGCTACTCGTTCTGCTACTAACTTTACGCCGCGTAAAGAACGAGCTTTTAAAGCTCGTATTCGTCGGCGGTGCGGCTCTGCTGATGCTGCGTTACCTCTGGTGGAGAACCACCTCTACGCTTAACCTCGACGAGCTTCCCGACGCGGTATTCTCGTTGGCGCTGTACGGAGCCGAGCTATACAGCATAGGGATAGCCCTGCTCGGGATGTTTTTCTCGCTTAAGCCCCTCTCGAGAAAGCCCGTAAAGGTTAAAGAGGAAGAGCTGCCGACGGTGGACGTGTTTATACCCACCTACGACGAGCCGCCCGAGATACCCGAGGCGACGCTACTGGGTGCCCTTAACCTCGACTATCCGCCGGAGAAGCTCCGCGTCTACCTGCTCGACGACGGCGGGACGGAGGAGAAGCTTAACCACCCGGACCCGGAGAAGCGGGCGTTCTTCCGGGCCCGGGCCGAGCGGCTTAAAAACTTCGTAAAGCGGCTGAACGAGCTGGGCTACGAGAACGCCTTTTACCTTACGCGTAAAGACAACCGGAACGCTAAGGCGGGCAACATAAACGAGGCCCTAAAAAAGACCAACGGCGAGCTTATTTTAATTCTCGACGCCGACCACGTCCCCGCCCGCGACTTTCTTCTAAACACCGTAGGCTTTATGGTAAAAAACCCGCGCGCCTTTTTAGTCCAGACGCCCCACGCCTTTTACAACCCCGACCCCGTTAAAAAGAACCTCGGTCTCTTCTGGAAAGCCCCCGCCGAGAACGAGATGTTTTACTTCCTCATCCAGAAAGGCTTTGACCTCTGGAACGCGGCCTTTTTCTGCGGCTCGGCCGCCCTGCTGCGGCGCGAGCACCTTCTTAGCGCCGGCGGCATCCAGACGCAGACGGTCACCGAGGACGCCGAGACCTCGTTAGAGCTGCACGCCCGCGGCTTCGAGAGCATTTACTACGACAGACCCATGATATGGGGTCTTAACCCCGAGACGCTCTCGGCCCTTATAAGCCAGCGCGTCCGCTGGGCTCAGGGCATGCTACAGATACTCGTCCTGAAAAACCCACTTCTTAAGCGCGGCCTGAGCTGGTATCAGCGGCTCGCCTACTTTAACGCTAGCTTCTTCTGGCTCTTCGGCGTAGCCCGTACCGTCTTCTTGGTAGCTCCCTTAGCTTACCTGCTTTTCGGCCTACACGTGTACGACGCCTCTATACGGGAAGTCCTCGCCTACCCGCTCCCGCACTTTCTGGCCAGCTTCTTAAGCGCTTACTATCTGTTTAGTAAGGTCCGCTGGCCTTTCTTCTCCGAGATTTACGAGAGCATTCAGGGCGTGTTTCTCTTCGTTCCCACGATAAAAACCCTGCTTAACCCCCGCGCACCCGTATTTAAGGTAACGCCTAAGGGCGAGACGCTCGAGCGCGACTTCGTCAGCCCGTTTTACGGTCCCTTCTTCGTACTATACCACCTTATCCTGTTGGGCTTTGCGTTCGCCGTTTACCGGTGGTTCGCCTATCCCGACGAGCGGGGCACGGTCCTCGTTACGGCCGCGTGGAACGCCTTTAACCTGTTTATAACCACGGTGGCCCTGTTCGTCGCCTACGAGCGGCGCCAGCGCCGGCGCTTCCACCGTATACCCGCCCGCGACGAGGTGACGCTCTTCCGTAAGTCCGAGACGCTGGCGGGCGTTATAAAGGACTTGTCTTTAGGAGGCATGGCGGTAGAGCTAAAGACGAAGCCCTTAACGGGCTTCGTAAGAGACGAAGAGGTTAAGGCCCTCGTAAAAGACGAAGAGGGGGAGCTCTTTTTCGTGAAGGCTTACGCGGTGGCCTACGACGGGAAGCTGCTCAGACTGCGCTTCGCTTGGCGGCCCGAGGAGCTCGAGAGCTTCGGGAAGGTGGTGGAGCTCGTCTTCTCGCCCAGCTCGCGCTGGCAGATTATCCTCGAGCTCGAGAGGAGCCTCTCCCCGTGGGAAGGCTTTATCTTTTTATCTAAAAGTATACTTAAAGACTTCGGGCGCGTTTACCGCGCCTTGTGGGAGCGCTTCCGCGAGGACGCCCTCTCGGTTCTTACTAAGGGGCTAAGGAGGTGGGCATGGTAGCCTTAGTTCTGGTTTTACTTACGGCACTCGTCTTTGCTAAGGAAGAGCACTACTGCATACAGCTCCTCTCGTCCAAGCGGCCCGAGGAGCTTTTAAAGGCTTACGAGAAGGTAAAGGACTACCCCTACGCGCGCGTGGAGAAGATAGGCCCTTACTACACGCTCCGCGTCGGGCGTTGGGGCGAGAAGGAGGCGGCGCGCGAGCTGCTTAAAGAGCTTAAACGCTCGTTTCCCGACGCGTTCGTCCGGAGCTGCTACTACCTACCCGAGCGCGTAGTTCTGCCTAAGAAGGTAGAGGCCGAGGAGCTAAAGGTCCGCGGTAGGACCGAGGCCGAGCTCATCTGTAAAGCCGTCGGGAGCCTGTTTAAGGACTTTCCTAAAAAGGAGGGGAGCCACGAGTGGAAGCTCTCGTTTGAGAGCTTCTACCCTTACTCCGTGGCCGACGCTCTTAACTACGTTCTTATACTTCACAAAAAAGAGGGCTTCGTACCCGTGGCCTGCCGGTTAAGGAAAGAGGGTAAGCGTTACGAGCTGCTGCTAAAGGGCTACCTTACCGACGAGCGGCTGCCCGTCGAGGCGGTCGACTACGCCTCGGTGAAAGAGACCGAAGACGGCGTGACGCTTAAGCTTTTAAAGAGAGGAGCTTAGAGGCCGCCTCCTCGACGGCTAAAGCGAAGGGTGCGTCGGGCCGCTCTTCTTTTACCGGCCGGCAGTTAGCTTCGGCCGTGAGCACCGTCTCGTCGTAAGGCAGGTAAGCAAGCAGCTTGCCGGCCGCCTCGCTTCTGAAGGCGAGCACGAAGTCCTCCGTAAGCTGCAGCGGGCGGAGCTTGTTTAAAACGAGAAGAAGCTTCTCCGTAAGCCCGCTTTTAAATAAAAACTCCTCGAACACCTTAAACGAGGCAAACGAGGCCGGCTCGGGCTCGAAAACCGCTAAAGGGAAGTCGCTTAAAGGGAGCAAGGCCGTGCTCTGGGGCGCGTAGCCCGGCGGCGTGTCGAAGACCACCGCCTTAAAGCCTTCCAGCCGTTTAAGCAGCTCCTCGAGCTTTTCGCGTCTAAAAGCGCGGACGAACTCCTCCTCGCGCTCGAGCGCGAGCAGACCCGCCGGGAGCAGGAAAAGCCCCTCTCTTACGCCCTTTAGGGCGTCTTTAGGCTCTAAATCTTCTAAAAGCACCTCCGCCAGACCTTTCGTAAACTCGCAACACATCAGCGCCGCGGCGCTGTTCTGGGGGTCTGTGTCCACGAGGAGCACTTCTCCCGTCTTTAGCGCAAGCTCGTAGGCTAAGTTAAGCGCCACCGTCGTTTTCCCCACGCCTCCTTTCGACGAGAAGACGGTAACTATCACCTAAAGACCTCCCGCTCCAGCTCGTCCACCGTAAAGACGCTCGGGCCTGAGCCGGTAAAGTAGCGCTTAAAGCCCGCAAGGACGCTAAACTCCTCGTAGTTGCGGGCGTTCCTGAGCCCGCCCGTAAGTAAGAAGCTCGTTTTAGAACTGACGCGGTACTCCAGCTGGCCCGT
>JAADCR010000046.1 GCA_013154375.1 Aquificota bacterium
ATAGCCGAAGCCCAGAAGCGCGGCGGCGTAGCCGTCTTTATAGACGCCGAGCACGCCCTCGACCCCAAGTACGCCAAAAAGCTGGGCGTTGACGTGGACAACCTTTACATCTCCCAGCCCGACTACGGCGAGCAGGCGCTTGAGATAGCCGAGAGCCTTATAAACAGCGGTGCCGTAGACGTGATTGTGGTCGACTCGGTGGCGGCCTTGGTGCCCAAGGACGAGCTTGAGGGCGAGATGGGCGAGGCTCAGGTGGGCAAGCAGGCCCGGCTGATGTCTCAGGCCCTCAGGAAGCTCAAGGGAGCCGTCCACAAGAGCAACACCGCCCTGATATTTATAAACCAAGTGCGCGAGAAGATAGGGGTTATGTTCGGCAACCCCGAGACGACGCCCGGCGGCAGAGCGCTTAAGTTCTTCTCCGACATGAGGCTCGAGATGAGAAGGCTGGGCGAGGTAAAGGAAGGCGGCGAGCGGAAGGGCTACCGCGTCAAAGTCAGGGTCGTTAAGAACAAGCTCGCCCCTCCCTTCCAAGAGGCCGAGTTTGACATAATTTACGGCGAAGGCATATGCAGGCTCTGCGACCTCATAGACACGGCCGTAAACCTCGGTATCATTACTAAGAGCGGCTCGTGGTACAGCTACGGCGACAAAAAACTCGGCCAAGGCCGGGAGCAGGTTAAGAAGCTTCTCGCCGAGAACCCCGAGCTGGCTCAGGAGATTGAGCGGAAAGTACGGGAGGTAGCAGGGCTTGCTGGACCAGATACTGCTGAAGGCGCTCGAGAAGGGAGCGCATGACATCCACCTTAAGGTAGGCACCAAACCCGTGGTGCGCGGGGAGCGGGGCCTCGAGACGCTCGAGGAGTTCCCCGTCCTCGACGAGAACCTCTTTAACCTCTTTATCGAGACCGTCTTTAAGGGGCAGCCTAAAAAGCGGAAAGAGTTCGAAGAGCTGGGTCAGGCAGACCTCTCTTACTCCATACCCAAAGTCTCGCGCTTTAGGGTAAACGTCTACAGACAGAGAAGCACCTACGCCATGGCCGTCCGCGTCATCCCCTACGAGATACCCAACATAAAAGAGCTAAACCTCCCGCCCATCATGCTCCAGACGGCTCTCCGCCACTCGGCGGGCCTTATACTCGTTACGGGCCCCACGGGCAGCGGTAAGTCCACCACGCTCGCGTCTATTATTAACGAGATAAACAAGCGCTTCCGCCGCGTCATCATAACCATAGAGGACCCCATAGAGTACCTGTTTAAAGACATCCAGAGCTTTATCTCGCAGCGCGAGGTAGGCTGGGACACGCCGAGCTTCTACTTAGGTCTTAAAGCCGCCCTACGGGAAGACCCCGACGTTATACTGGTAGGCGAGATACGCGACCGCGAGACGGCCGAGACGGTCATACACGCCGCCGAGACGGGCCACTTGGTTTTCTCCACCTTACACACCATAGACACGGTAGAGACCATAAACCGTTACATAGGCATGTTCCCTATGGAGCACAGGGACCAGATAAGGCAGATGCTCGCCTCCACGCTGCTGGCCGTCTACTCGCAGCGGCTCATTCCCCGTAAAGACGGTAAAGGGAAAATACCCGCCGTGGAGATAATGATAATGACGCAGACGATACGCGAGGCCATCCTCGAGAACCGCCTCCAAGACATTCCCGAGCTTATAGAGAAGGGCAAGTCCGTTTACGGCTCGCAGACCTTCGACCAGCACCTCGAGGAGCTCTACCGGAAAGGCCTTATAGACTACGAGACGGCGCTGCTTTACGCCCGTAAGCCCGCGGACCTCGAGCTCAAGCTTAAGGGCATATCCCGCGAGTACTCGGGCGGGCCCGACGAGGGGATAGTGCTCCGATGAGCACCGTAACCATAGACGGGCCCTCCGCCAGCGGTAAGAGTACCGTAGCCCGTCTGGTTTCCGAGCGTCTCGGCCTGCCGCTCCTCGAGACGGGTCTCGTCTACCGCGCCTTTGCCTACGCCTCGTTAAAGACGGGCATTACAGACCCCGAGGAGCTTTTTAAGCTGCCGCTTAAGGTAGAGCTTAAGGTAGGCCGTACCGTCGTCCTCCTAAACGGACGGGAGCTGCCGGAGGAGGAGCTAAAGAGCGAGCTCGTGGGGAAAAGGGCCTCGGAGCTGGCGGCTCTGCCGGAGTTCCGCGAGCGGATAAACGCCCTCTTTAGGTCCCTTCTGCGCGGCCGGCCCGCCGTGGTCGAGGGACGCGACGCGGGCACGCACGTGGTCCCCGAAGCGCCCTTTAAGTTCTTCGTAACCGCCTCGACGGAGGAGAGGGCAAAAAGGCGCTACCTCCAGCTTAAGGAGATGGGTAAAGAGGTAAGCTACGAGGAGGTTTTAAAGGCCATAAAAGAGCGTGACGAGCGCGACGCCAAGAGGCCCAAGTACCCCTTTAGGCCCGCCCCCGACGCCGTCGTTTTAGACACCACCGACAGAACGCCCGAGGAGGTGGCGGATTTTATCGTCTCGCGCGTGCGCGCTTCTGCCCGACGCTCTTAGCCTGCTTAGACTCCTTTTGGGCCTCGCGCTCTGCCCGGCCGCGGCTAAAGACCGCTGGGACGCGGCGCTTGCGCTGCTCGCCGCAGCTGCACTTACCGACTTTCTGGACGGCTTTCTCGCCCGCCGCTTCTTCAGGCCCACCTTAAGGGGTGCGCTTCTCGACCCGCTTGCGGACAAAGTTTTTACCTTCTGCGCCCTCTACGCTTACTGCTTTTTAGCGCCCTTAGCGCTCGAGAGCTGGCTTTTCTACCTCTTTTTAGTAAAAGACGGGTTGCTTATACTGGGCGCCCCGTTTGCGCTAAAGCGGGGCAAGAGGGTAGAGGCGGCCCTCCCGGGCAAGCTCTCGACGGCACTTCTTTTTGCGCTGCTGCTGCTTGCCGGCCTTTTTAACGCCCTCGGGAGGGAGCTCTTCCCGCTTTATCCGCTCGAGCTGGCGGCCGCGGCGGCGGCGCTTTACGCGCTCGTTTACTACGCGCGGCGGCTTCTATAATTTATAAGATGTCGTGGAAGTAAGGGGGGTAAGCGGCAGAAGGTGGGTCTTTTTATTCGAGCAGAAAGTCGTGCCTAAAGAGCTTGAGAGCCGTCTAGGTAAGGTGCTGGCGCAGCTTCTGGTAAACCGGGGCCTCGAGCCCGAGAGCTTTCTAAACGCCGCCGTGCCCCCGGCCGAGTCGTTTAACGAGCTTACCCGGGCGGCGGAGTTTCTCCTGAGCGCCGTAAAAAAGGGCAAGCGGATACTCCTTTACGGCGACTACGACGTAGACGGGATTACGGGCACGGCCGTTTTGTACCGCGTTTTAAAGGCCCTCGGCGGGCGCGTCTACCCGGTGCTGCCTAACCGGCAGACGGGCTACGGGCTTAGCCGCCAGATAGTGAAGGTCTTCGAGAGTTACGGAGAGGTGCTCGTGACGGTGGACAACGGCACCTCCGCGGTCGAGGAGATAGACCGCTCGAGACTCGAAGTTCTCGTACTCGACCACCACAACGCCCCTTCCCGTACGCCCGAGAGGGCTCTGCTGGTAAACCCCAAGCTGCTGCCCGAAGACAGCCCCTTTAAGCACCTCTCGTCTTCGGCCTTGAGCTTCTTACTGGCCTCGCTGATTATAAGAGAGACCGGCACCGAGCTCGACGAGGAGGAGCTGCTGGGCCTTGCCGCCCTCGGCGTTCTGGCCGACTACGTCCCGCTAAAGGACGCCAACCGCGCCATAGCGCTTAAAGGCCTTAAGACCCTCCAGCGGCTGCTAGTTAAAGAAGGTAAGCTTCCGGGCCTTAGAAGTCTTATGGAGCTTGCAGGTCTCGAGCGCGTTACGAGCTCGCGCGTCTACTTCGACCTTGCCCCCCGCCTGAACGCCCCGGGACGGATATCGCGCCCTCAGGTCTCGTTTAAGCTGCTACTGGCAAAAGAAGAGAAGGAGGCCCGGCAGCTGGCCGAGCAGGTGGAGAAGCTCAACGACCGGCGGAGGCGCCTCACGCGCAAGACCTTCCGCGAGGCCATAAAGCTGGCGCGGCGCGAGCGCGGCGAGCCTTTTATAGTGCTCTGGAAAGAGGGCTGGCACCCGGGCGTTCTGGGCATAGTGGCCGGACGCCTCTCGTCGGAGCTCGGGAAGCCCGTAGCCCTCTTTAGCGTAAGCGGGAAAAAGGCCGTCGGCTCGCTGAGAAGCTCTTCGGAAGAGCTGCTTTTTGAGAAGATACAGACGCTGTCGCGTATGTTTCTTAAGTGGGGCGGGCACGACAAGGCCATGGGCCTGACGCTTAGGGCCGACGACCTGCCGCTCTTTAAAGAGCGCGTGAACGAGCTGTTTAGCTCCGCCGCACAGGCCGAGCCTACGCTCGAGGTGGACCTGCCGCTTCCCCTTAACGAGCTTAGCGGCGTTTTAGAAGAGCTTGAGAGGCTCGAGCCTTACGGCGAGGCCAACCCTTACCCGGCCTTCGTGGACCGCGTGCAGGAGGTGAGCGAGAGCGGCGGCGAGCTCAGGGTAAACCGCGTCCGCGTGGTCTGCTACGACCGGCGCGTCCGCTCGGCGCTGGCTAAAGGGAAACGGTTCGTCTACTCGGTCCGCGACGGGACGGTCGTTTTAGAGGACGTAGAGGATGGCGCTTTATAAGACGCACGAGCTGTTTAACCTCGTACTCTTTTTCCCCTCCGCCGCGCTGCTGCCCGAAGAGGGGCGGCTCCCTTTTACCGCGGGCTACTTTTTAAGCACCTTCGTCCTCTCGCCCGACCTCGACCTGCCCTTCTCGGTCCCTTCTAAAAGGCTGGGCGTTTTTAGGTACCTGTTTATCCCTTTCTGGGTCCGTCACCGCGGCGTAACGCACGTACCGCTTATCGGCAGTCTGGTAAAGCTGGGCTACCTCGTTTTTTTGTTCGTCTTTCTGTACTTCGTCCTCGTGGGTGCTCTGCGTCTTGCCGGCGTCGAGCGGCTGCCTTCTTTTGACCCGTTTGAGGCGCTAAAGAAGCTGGCCGAGAGGCCCGAGAGCTTTTACTTCGTTTTAGGCGTGGCGGTGGCAGACGCGTACCACTTACTTTTAGACTTTATAAGCTCGGCCTTTAGGTCACTACGTCGGCGCAGAAGAGCTTCCTCACCAGAACGGTCGCGTAGCTCCCGGGCGGCAAGACGAAGGAGAGCGTAACCTCGCTTCCTTTTTCTTCCCAGCTCAGGTTCCCGGGCCGGAAGAAGGCCTTCCGCTTCCCGTCGGTAAAGAGCTTTATCCCGCCCCGCTCGAGCCGGGCAAGCTCGGGCGTAACGCCCTCGCGCTCGAGCACCTCTTTTAGCACGAGCTCTACCTTAAGGTTCTGGGGCTTCTCTTTAAAGCCTAAAAAGGGTATCTCGAGGTCTTTTATCTCCTCCCAGACTCTCGGGCTCATCCGGTTGAAAAAGGCAAGCTCCCAGTTTAGAAACGGTACGGTGCAGTGAGGGAGGTAGCGGACGACGAAGGCGTAGAGGACGGCGTTCCAGAGGTAGCTCTGGTAGGCAAAAACGAACATAAGCCTTACGTTTTTTGGGAGTACGTTAAAGGCCTCTTTAAAACTTAAGCCCCTTTTTAGGGCCTTTACGAGCTCGCGCTCGGGTTTGGAGCCGGCGGGCATGACGCGGAGGAAGCTCTCCCAGTCGCCCCAGCGCTTAAGGAGCGTCCTCCTTAGCCGTTTGTCTTTTAGAGAGGTTAGGTACTCTTTTAGGGCCGCCTCGTAGTCGCCCCTTATTAGGTGTTTAACGACGAACTCCTTGGCGTGCTTTACCGAGCCGAAGCGCTGCTCGCCGAAGTAGTTCTCGCAGCCGTAGTTTTTTACGAGCTCGCGCATGCGGGCAAAGACCTTCCGCTCGCGCCGCCCTACGCCTTTTACCTTTATCCGGAAGTAGTTGCCCTCAAACTCTCCGAGCTTCAGCGGCTCGTCGCCGAAGCCCACGAGCTCGAGCTGCATGTCCTCACGCGAAGCGTCTAACAGTCTCTCTAACTCTTCTTGCGTAGGCTCTTCTACCGAGAGGTACTGCTCGGTTACGGCTTTCTTGTCTTTAAGGCCGAGAAAGCCGAAGCGTTTAAGCGGTACGCCGCTGCTTCTCGAGAGCTCGTTAAGCGCGTCGAGGGTGTTGAGGTTCCGCTTTCTGAGAAGTAGGTACGCGTAGCGTCCTTTCTCTTTAAGCTTTAAGTTTTTAACCTCTTTTACGAAGAAGTCTTCGGGCGTTTCTTTAAGCCTTACCGCCATAAGATTAAACTTAATTGAGGGGAGGTGATGGGTCATCGGAGCAGGCTGCTAACGCTGCTTACGCTGGTCTGCCTGTCTTTTGCGCTCGGAGGGGAGCCTCTGCGCGTGCTTTTCGTGGGCGACAGTATGGTAGAAGCCGTCTTCAGGCCCTCGGGTAAGCTGTGTAAGGAGCGCAGCTACAGGTGCGAGTTTCTCTTTAAGCGGGGGCTCAGAACGGACGCGTGGACCTCGGGCGGCTACGCGCTCGAGCTGCTTTTTAAGCTTGTTACCTTAAGACCCGACGCGGTGGTCGTCTCGTCGGGGACTAACGACCTGTACGCGGACGAGAGTAACGAGCGCGTTTACGAGGACTTTAGACGGCTCGTGACGCTTATAAAGAGCGTAGGCAGGCGGTTGAGGATAAGGCCTAAGGTTATCGTAGTGGCACCGCCCATCCCGAACGACCGCGGGCTTAACGAGTTTCTGGCCGAGCGGCTGGGCCGGGAGGAGGGCGTCTGGGTTATGCAGTCCAAGGTTTATCGGTTTGAGCTCTGGGACGGGGTTCACCCTACGGCCGAGAGCAGTAAGGTCTGGGCCGAGGAGATTATCCGTCTGGTGGACCGCATAAGGTAAGGCGGATGGCGAAGGTGGCACTTCTGGCTCTTGCGCTCGTGCTCGCCCTCCCGTGGGCGCTCGTTCTCTACTCGCTGTACGTAGAGGAGCCTCTCCCGTTTCCGCCTAACCGGTGCGTAGAGCTGGTTAGAGAGAAGCTCGAAGAGAGGGCGTTAGCCCGCTTAAAGCTGGCGGAGCCGGTAAGGGGTTTGGAGCTTACGCTCGCCGAGCCGCCGGCGCCTGAGCTTAAAAAGCCGGAAAAAGGCCCGAGCCGGCCTAAAAGGGTAGTTAAAAAGAGGGCGGAGCACGAGCCGGCGGTCCGTCTGCTCGTGGTAGGCGACTCGCTGGGCGAGGGGCTTTACTTGGCCTACGCGCGCTCGCTTGCCCGCGAGCTTAAAAGCTGCCTGAAGGTGAGGTTCTTCGTAAGACACTCGACGACCACGCGCTGGTGGTCGAGGCACGGGGGCTTTCTGTCGGAGCTGAAGCGGGGGCGCTACGACGCTTTAATAGTGGTGCTGGGGGCCAACGAGTGGGCCACGGACGCGGTGACGCTTAGGTACAACGTTAAGCGGTTCTGTAAAAAGGTTAAAGGGTTAAGGCCCGACCTGCCGGTCTACTGGGTGGTCCCGCCTACGGGTAACGAGCGGCTGAGGGAGTTCGTGGAAGAGTGCGTGGGGCCGGAGCGGGCGGTGGCCATAGAGGACTACCTCGAGTACATTCCTATGTCGAGGGACCGCGTGCACCCGGACCTCAGGCGCGGCGGCTACGAGCGGCTCTGGGACGTAATTTTACGACGGCTGCTTACCGGGAGGGCACTCGCGTGTGGGAGCTGATAAACGACTGCCTGCCTCACCTGCGGGTAGGCTACTTTCTATACCTGCTGCTGCTGTCGGCGGCGTTCGTTCTCAGCTATCTGTTTTTCGTCGTAAGCGTTAGGCTTTACAAGCTCTTTCAAGCTTTAGCCGGCGGGGCTTATTACTACCTTCTTCTGGGCGGTAAGCTGCTGCCTTTTGCCCTCTTTTTAGGGCTGGTGGGCGTTAACCTCGTGCTTCTGTACTTAATCAGGTACGCCGGCGGCTTTTTTAAAAAGCTGCTTCTGGCCTTAGGCGTAACGCTTAACTTCACGCCCCTGCTGCTTACTAAAGAGTACGTTAGCTGCCCGTGGGTAGACGCGACGCCCCTGCTGCAGGTGGTGGGTCTTTCGTACTTCGTGCTTAACGCCGTATCGGCTCTCGTGGACGCGTACGACGGGCGGATAGCGCGTCTTAGCGCGCTGGACTACCTCGTCTACGCGCTCTTTTTCCCGAAGATTCTCGCCGGGCCGCTGGTGAGGTACGGCGAGTTTAGCGCCGAGCTTAACCGCGCCTACGGAGACAAAAGCCCGTCAGAGCTTAGCTTGGGGCCGTTTTTAATAGGTCTGGGCGTGATTAAAAAGTGGCTTGCGGACTTCGTTTACCAGTACGCCCGTGCCGTGTTTTTTAACCCGGCGGGCTTTTCGGGCAGCGAGCTTCTCGTGGCCGTTTACGCGTACGCGCTTTACATATTTTTAGACTTCTCGGGCTACACGGACGCGGCGCGCGGGAGCGCCCTTCTGTTAGGCGTAAGGCTGCCCGAGAACTTCCGCTCGCCTTACTTGGCTACCAACTTCCGCGACTTCTGGCGCCGCTGGCACATAACGCTCTACGCGTGGATACGCGACTACGTTTACATCCGGCTGCTGGGCGGCAGCCGTAAAGGCCGCCTGAGGGCTTACTTCAACGTGCTGGCGGCGTTTACCTTCAGCGGCGTCTGGCACGGCAACCAGATTAACTACGTCGTGTGGGGCTTTCTGCACGGGCTGGGCGTTATACTGAGCCGTGCGTTCGAGCCTAAGAGTAGGCTGTTAAAGCTCGTCGGCTGGGCCGTAACCTTTAACGGCGTAGCTTTACTGTGGGTAGTGTTCGCCGTAACCGAGCTCGAGACGATAAAGCTCTTCTTTTATAAGCTGTTTACAGAGCTCGACGGACGCGTCCTCTACGCGTTCGTTCTTAACAAACAGGAGCTCGTAGCCGCCTTAGCCGTAGGCTACGCCATAGCCTTCTTAGACGCCGGCGTAAAAGAGAAGGTGTACGGCTGGCCGGCCCTGCCCCGCTTCGCGTTAGGAGCGCTCCTTTACGCTTCCGCCGTCGTTCTGCTTAACTTCCGCGCCACCGTCTCGCCGTTTTTATACGAAGGATTCTGAGCTTCTTTGAAGTATGTAAACGCCCTGAAGCCAGCGCTTAAGCCGCTTCTGCCAGAGCTCCTTCTCTCGTCCGCTTAACCCTTTTAGCTCGTTACTTTCAAAAAGGCTCTCTATAAAGTCGCGGTCTGCCAAGCTCTTAAGCTCCCCTTCTTCTTGGGCTTTGTAAAGATTTTTCGGGACGGCGTACCGGTTTAGGAGTTCTTTTTTAAATAGCACGTACAGGCCTCTGCCGGCGCGGTCGGCGTACTTCTTAATAAACTCGGCAATCTTTTCTTTAAAAGAGTTCTCTACCACCAGAACGGCATAAATCTTCCGGAACACCCGTTGAGCTTCAACGCGGCTCTCGGCCATGTAGCCGACCGCTAAAAC
>JAADCR010000020.1 GCA_013154375.1 Aquificota bacterium
CCTGAAGACGCGTCTCGCGCTCGAGCCTCTCTTTTTTAAGCCTTAGCGCCTCGAGCCTCCTTTTAAGCGCTTCCATCTCGTGCTCGACGGCCTTAAGCTTTACCAGATAGTCCTTCTTGTCCAGCTGCGCCAGCAGCTCACCTTTTCTTACGAACTGTCCTTCCTCTTTAAACGTCCTCTCTACCCTCCCGCCCACGTTTTTAAAGCCCAGCTTTACGAACGTCTCGCTCTCGACGAAGACGGCGTTAGATATAACGTGCGTAAGGCGGAACTTTACCCACTTTACCGCCCACAGCCCGCCTACTACGAGCATGACGAGCATTAAAACTACGCCCAGCTTTCTCACCGGCCGAGCACCTCCGCCAGCTCGTATAGTTTAAGCAGGTAGTTAAGACGGGCTACCCTCAGCGTCTCTTGGGCCTCGGTTACGTAGGCTTCCGCGTCGAGCACCTCCGCGTTTACGGCAAGACCGTGGCGGTACTTCTCGACGGCAAGCCTGTAGTGCTCGAGCGCCTCCTCGAGCCTTTCTCGCGCGCTCTCGACGCGGAGCTTAAGCGCCTCGGCCTCGCGCCTGAGTGCCCGCGCGCGGAGCAGAAGCTCCTCCTCCGTCTTTTTTAGCTCGTTTAAGAGCGCCTCTCTGCGCCGGCTTAGCGCCTCCAGCCGCGCCAGACGGGTACCTCCGTTAAACAGCAGCCACCTGAGCTCGAGAGCCAGATAGTAGCGGTTTTTAGGAAGCAGAGGGCTCTCGTCGGTGCGCTCCAGAAGCGCGTAAGCCGTAAGCTCGGGCAGAAAGCTCGCCTCGACGAGCTCTTTAGACCGCTCGAGCTCCTCCAAGGCGGCCCGGAGCAGCCGCAGCGAGGGGTGGTTTAACGGCGTGCCCTCGAGCTTAGGCGGAGGCGGAGGCTCTACGCGTTTAACCTTAACGCCTGCGTAAAAGCTCAGAAGCTCCAACGCGTTTAGGTACGAAGCCTCGTGGTAGGCTAAGGCGCTCTCTACGCGCGAGAGCGCTACGCGCGTCTCGAGCACGTCCTTAAAGGGCACCACCCCCTCCTCGTAGAGGGCCTTTACGCGTCTCAGGTGCTCGCTGAGCCTCTCTTTCTGCGCTTCTAAAGTCTTTAAGCGGGCCTGAAGGACGAGGGCCTTAAAGTAGGCCCGTCTTACGCGGAGCCGGAGCTCGGATTTGGTAAGCTCGAGCCTACCTTCTCGGCGCTTAAGGGTGGCCTCTTTAAGCTTTACGGAGGCGAGCGCGACGGGGCTTAAGAGCGGCTGCGTAAGGAGCGCGCGCACCCGCCAGAAGGAGCTTCTTAAAAAGGTAAGCTCGGCGTTAAAGAAAGGAAGCTCTAGCGCGTAGGTCTGTGCACGCGTACGGTAGGTGCCGAACGAGAAGGTAAAGCTGGGCAGCAGCTTAGCTTTAGCCTCTTTTATCTTAGCGGCGGAGGCCTTAAGCAGGGCCCGCTCCTTCTTTACGGTATAGAAGTTTTTTAAGGCCAGCTCCTCGGCCTGACGGAGCGTAAGACCGAAACAGACGAGGGGGATAAGGAGCAGAAGCAGCATGCTTTAGCACTTGGCGGTTATGTAGTCGGCGGCGCAAGAGGCGGCGAAGGCGTCGGGCTTTAGTACGGGCCTTAGGCCCTGAGCCAGCACGAAGCCCACGGCCTCGCGCACGACCACGCTCGAGGCGGTCTCCTCTTTGGGGTTTATGTCGAGGTGGACCTCGAAGGGACGGCTACCCACCGCGTCGGCGATGGTGAGCGCGCAGTAGACGGCGCGGCTGACCTCTTCCATAAGGCGCTGACGGAGCGACGTTATCTTACGCGTGCTCTCGACCTTCCAGAAGACCTTAGCCCCGTACTTCGAGCTTATGTGAACCACGACCACGGTAACGAAGACGGTCCTGTTTTTAAGCTGTCTCGAGTCGCAGCCGACGTAAACCGACGTCTGCTCGTCGGTGCTTGCGATGAACCGCCTCACTTCCTCCGGGTCGTTAAAGGGAGGCATCTTATAGCTTATTCTAACTCCAGCGGTGCGACGCGCCAGCCCGGCCTGCCCGGGAGCGCCCCCGGACGCGTAGAGGGGTTAAAAGGCTGGCTCTCCTCGTAAGCCGGTGAGACGAGAAGCACCCCCTCGGCGCTGCAGGCGTCTTCTCTAACTTCCGGAAAGTAAGGCTTAAGACGCGGCGCCGTTTTAGGCGCCGCGTAAAGAGGTCTTTCAGGCTCGAGGGGCAGAAGGCGCGTAAACCACCGGCCCAGCTGCTCGAGAAGCAGCTCCTCCTTAACCACCCACAGCTCGGAGCGCACGGTTTTCTCCTCGGGGAAGCTAAACTCCGTAACGGGCGGGAGCTCGTAAAAGACCTTTCCCTCGCGCTCAAGCCGCTCGGGCTCGACGCCGAGGGAGCGTACAAGCTCGCGGACGGCCTCTTTAGGCGGCTCGGGCAGGAGCGAGGGCACGCGCGGCTTTAAAAAAGGAGGAGAAAAGGCGAGAAAACCCACCCCCCTGTTTGTAACGGCCTTCTCGCCCTTAGCCTCTCTCGGGAGAATGATATCACTTTTTAAGGCCGTAAAGTCGGGAAAGTAGCTGACCGAGATAAGGGTTTTGCCCTTTAGAAGCTCGAGCTTCTCGTCCGGCAGGTAAGTAAGCGGGTTGCCGAAAAGCAGCAGCACCTCGTACTGCTCCAGCTCGTCTACGAACGCGCTTAACGGCTTAACCGGGAGGGGCGAGAAGTGGCCGACGAAGGCGTACGAGCAGCCGTAAAGCTCCACCGCGCGCTTAACGGCGTTTAAAAGAAGGTTGCCGAAAGGGCTCTCGAGGTAGCTCTGGCTTATAAGCAGAAGCGCCTGAGGGCCGAGCTCTTTAAGCAGCCGCCCCTCTTTACCCTCGCCCTCAAGCAGGTTTAGAAAGAGCTCCACCGCGTCGTCGGGCTTTCTTAGCTCAAACCTGCGGGCCTTCTGGAATAGGCTCCCGACGCGGTGGCCTACCGAGAAGAGGTAGGCGCCCTTCTCCGCCGCGTCAACGAGCCAGCGCGCGAGCATAACCTCCGACGAGACGGGCTCGACGCCTAAGTTTATAACGAGCTTTTTCTCCCTCCAGAGACGGGGGCGGTCAGAGGTACGGTTAAACGGGAGGTAAGTTACCTCCGAGTAAACCTCTCCCAGCGAGCGGGCGAGCGCGTACTCCTCGAGCGTAAAGTAGCGGTCCAGAAAGACGGCCACCTTCTTAGAGAGAAGCTGCTCAAGGCGTCTCTTCACCTCCCGTCCGTCCACCGGCCGGAAGGAGGAGCCTTCTCTTACAAGCGGGCGCGTTACGCGGAAGGGAGAAGCGTGTAAGTAGTTGTAGGCGATGCCTTTAGAGCAGAGGCTGCCCACGCCGTCGGGGTCGGCCGGGTGGCCGTAGAGGTCGGCAAGCTCGTCGCCGTTAAGGTAGGCTATAAGGCCGCACGAGACGGAGCACCACCCGCAGTAAGAGCTTACGGCCCTCTCGAAGGGCTTGGCGGTGAGGGGTTTGTTGGTAAGCGGGAGGGCCAACTCAGGCCTCCTTGTCGTCGAGGTGGACCAGACACGGCAGCTCTTTACCCGCCAAGAGCTCTAAGAACGCCCCGCCGCCGGTGGAGACGAAGTCGAACGCGTGGAAGACGCCGGCCATGTGTATGGCGTGGTCCGTGTCGCCCCCGCCGGCTATGGTTAAGGCGGGCGAGCGGGCGAGCAGACGGGCCACCTCTATGGTGCCGTGCCTGAACTTGTCTATCTCAAACGCGCCCATAGGGCCGTTCCAGACTATCGTCTGCGCGTCGGAGATAATCTCTTCTACGAGCTTTACCGAGACGGGGCCCACGTCGAGACCCATCCAGCCGTCGGGAATCTCCTGCCAAGGGACTACGCGCGTGGGCGTGGCGGGCGAGAGCTCCCTGCCTATCACGAAGTCGACGGGTAGGTAGAGCTTTATCTCGAGCTTTTTAGCCACCTCTATAAGGTCGCGCGCCACGGGCACGAGCTCGTCCTCTACGAGAGAGCTGCCCACCGGGTAGCCCATGGCCTTTAAGAAAGTAAAGGCCATGGCACCGCCTATAAACAGCTTGTCGACGCGCCTTATGAGGTTCTTTATAACCTCGAGCTTGGACGAGACCTTGGCCCCGCCGAGGACGGCCACCACGGGCCTCTGGGGCGCGACCATGGCCTTCTCGAAGTAGTTAATCTCCTTCTCGAGCAGAAAGCCCATAACCGCCGGCTTTAGAAACTTAGGAACGAGGTACACGCTCGCGTGCTTGCGGTGACAGGTGCCGAAAGCGTCGGCGCAGTAAACGTCGCCCAGCGAGGCCAGCTCGCGCGCGAACTGCTCGTCGCACCTCGTCTCTTCTTCGTGGAACCGCAGGTTCTCCAGCAGAAGCACCTCGCCCTCTCTCAGCTCGTTTACCATCCTCTTTACTTCCTCGCCCACGCAGTCGGGAGCGAGCTTTACCTCGCGGTTGAGGTAGCGCGAGAGCCTTTTGGCCACGGGAGCGAGGCTGTAGCGCGGGTCGCGCCCCTTAGGCCTGCCGAGGTGGGACATAAGCACCACCTTAGCCCGCGCGTCGAGCAGGTACTCGAGCGTGGGCAGAGAGGCCTTTATCCGCGTATCGTCGACGATGTTACCCTGCTCGTCGAGCGGGACGTTGTAGTCGACGCGGACGAGCACGCGCTTCCCGTTTACGGGAACGTCGCGGAGGTTCTTCTTTCTAAGCATAGCCCCCCTCCCTCAGAAGGGCTTGTCGGGCACGCTCTCCCAGTCTTTTAAGAAGCGCTGTATGCCTATGTCCGTAAGCGGGTGGTTAAAGAGCTGCTTAAGCACCTTAAAGGGCACCGTGGCTATGTCGGCGCCTATGAGGGCCGACTCGAGCACGTGCATGGGGTGGCGTATGCTGGCCACGATAATCTCGGTATCAAACTCGTAGTTTAAAAATATCTCCTTAATCTCGCGGATGAGCTTCATCCCCTCGCTCGAGATGTCGTCGAGTCTGCCGACGAAAGGCGAGACGTAAGAGGCGCCGGCTTTTGCCGCCAGCAGCGCCTGCGTGGGCGAGAACACGAGCGTGACGTTGGTGGGTATGCCCTCGCTCTCGAGCTCCTGCACCGCCTTAAGCCCTTCGGGCGTCATGGGAATCTTTACCACCACGTTGTCGCCCATCTCCGCCAGCTTGCGTCCCTCTCTTATCATCCCCTCGGCGTCGAGCGAGACGACCTCTAAGCTCACGGGCCCTTCTACGAGCTCGAGAATCTCTTTAACGACCTCTTTAAAGGGTCTGCCCGTCTTGGCTATAAGCGTTGGGTTGGTGGTGACGCCGTCTAAAAGACCCCACTCGAGCGCCTCTTTTATCTCGTTTACGTCCGCCGTGTCTAAAAAGAACTTCATAGGAAAAGATTATAAAAGAAGGCGCTTCTAAAGAAGCGCCTTAACCGTAGGCGTTATAGCGCGGAAGAAAAGAACGAGCAGCACGAGGTAGACGGCACTCGAGAGCGCCTGAAGCGGCCCGGGCAGCGTCTCGAGCGCAAGAAAGAGCGCGTAAAGCGTCCAAGCCCAGCGCGTAAACTCCTTAACCTCCTGCTCGCTTATCAGGTCTTCTACCTTAAGGCTCTGCTTGGTGGGTCTGTTGCGTACCAAGCTCCAGACCACGCGCGGAAGCAGGTGCAGAATACCGCCGAAGGCGGTAAAGGCTACGAAGCCGTAAAAGACGAAGTCGAGGTGTACGGAGAGTAAGACGGGGAAAGCCGCGGCCTTTCCGGCGGCGTAGGCGCCCATTATCATGCCCACCGGCAGCAGAAACAGCGCCGTAAGGAAGAGCTTAACCACCTCGGGCGCGGGGGTGAGAGGCTTACGGCGCTCCAGAAGCCCCACCGTGAGGTACAGAAAGTACAGCGCGCAGGCGAGCTCCGCGACGAAGAGGAACGGAAGCAGCGCGTAGTCGCCTATCAGAAAGCCTAAAAGGACTACGGGCGTGGCGAGCTGCTTGGCCACGAACAGCCGCTCGAGCTCTTTAGGCTCGTAGGCCTCGGCAAGCAGAAGGGGCATCCACGCGCTTAAAACGCCGTAAACGGCGTTAAGCAGCGCTCCTAAGGTGAAGGTATGAACCGCCAGCGAGGGCAGCAGACCGCCCGCGTTGTAAGCCGCGGCCAAGAAGAAGCCCGACAGGACGAGGTACAGAAGCGCCGCAAACAGGAAACGGTGCGTCACGGAAGAGAAGTTCCGGTAGTTCCACAGGAGCTGCCCGCCCGCCACGAGAAAGCTCAGAAAGACGAAGCTCGCGGCACCGCGCGCGTCTAAGGTGTAGAGGTTCAGCGTAGCCAGAAGCGCGAACGCGAACGAGAGCCAAGCCAGACGCGGGTAGGGCAGCTCTTTACCCTGCGCGTTGGGCACCACGTGGTAGAGCGCTCCCACCAGCAGAAAGCCCGCAAAGCCGAAGACGGCCATGAGGTTAAAGAGCGTCTTGTCGGCCGAGAGCCTGAAAAGGAGCGAGAAGAAGAGGTTAAACAGCGCCAGCAGGACGAACGCCGGCGTTACCGACGACGGGGCTTGCATCTCTAACCTCCTCCCGCGTTTAATCCTCCGTTAACGGCCCGTAAGGGCCGTCTATAATACTTAATTCTAAGGGGAAAGGGAGCGGAAGGAGCCGTGAACGACCACGAACGCCTGAGGGCTTTAATCTCCGCCTCGCTAAAGGAAGCGGACCACCTTACGCTCTACGACGCGTGGAAGCGGCTCGCTTCTTTGAGGGGAGAGGTGGACGCGGAGGAAGCGCTTTCGGAGATAGCGAAGGCTTTTTTGAAGGTAGAGCCTAAAAAGGACGCTTACGCGTTTGAGAAGGTGCTCGCTAAAGAGGTTAGGCCTAAAGAGGCCCGTCCGGAGAAGCTCACGGCCTCGCTCCTTAGGTGGATGGTCCGCTTTCTGCGCGAAGTTAAAGAGCTAAGCTTAAGTAAGAGTCTCGTAGAGGAGCTGAATCAGCAGGAGTGTCTCCTGCACCGCGCGCTTAAAGAGAGCGGCAGCACGGGCACGGAGCTGGGCGAGGTGCTCTACGCGACCTTTAGGGAGTTTAAAGAGCAGATTAGAAGGATTTACGAGAGTTTGTTAGAGCGCGACTACATAAACGCCTACCTGCTTTACGTACGGGCCGTTAAGAGCTTTTTTAACCTCTTTACGCTCCTATCGACGCTGAGTCTTAAGCGGGCCGCTCACGAGGCTAAGACGGACCCGCTTACGGGCCTTTTGAACCGCCGCTACCTTATGCCCGTACTTAAAGACGTGCTCGAGCTCTCCCAGTACGCCGAGAAGCCCTTTACGGTGGCTCTGCTCGACATAGACGACTTTAAGAAAATTAACGACGAGCTGGGGCACCTCGTGGGCGACTGCGTGCTTAAGGAGCTGGCAAAGCTCCTTAAGAGCTTCTTCCGTAAAGGCGACTACGTTTTCCGCTACGGCGGGGAGGAGTTTCTCGTCGTCATGCCCTCTACGGGCAAGGAGGAAGCCCGTAGGCTCTTAGAGCGGCTCCGCCGCCGCGTGGAGGAGCACCTCTTCCCCTGTACTAAGGGAGGGCTAAAGCTTACCGTAAGCGTGGGAGCCTGCAGCGACGCGTACGCGGGTGACCGCGAGCCGGAGTACTACCTTGCCTGTGCCGACGCTAACCTCTACCGCGCCAAACGAGCGGGAAAGAACCGAGTAGTGCTTTAAGCTCTTCCTCCGTAAGCCCGAGCTCTTTAGCGCTAACGACGCGCCCGCTGAAGTCCTTAAAAGGCGCCTCTTTAGGCGGCTCGGCGTAAACGGTCCCGTGTAGGAAGTAAGTGTTTCTGGAGGTTCTTAAGGCCGCGGCCACGAGCTTCCTTCCGTCGGCGCTGCAGAGCTCGCCTCTGGCCGGGTACAGGTGGCAGAGCGTCCGGTCCGCCGCTACCTCCGGACAGGGGTAGAGCCGTATCCCCGCCTTAGCAAACAGACGGCCCAGCGCAGCGGTGAAGCGCCGGTAAAAGGCGGCGGGGCTTTCGCGTCTTAAAACGACGAGACGGAACGAGAGGTCGGGCCCGTGGAAGAGGGCGCCTCCGCCGGTGGGCCTTCTTACCTGTTTTATCGGGAAGTTTAACGGCTTCTGGTGGTAGCCTAAAGAGAGGCACGGCTCGCTCCAGCCGTAGAGCTCGAAGAGCTCCTCGGGCGCGAGCGCGGAAGCGTAGACCAGAAAAAAGTCGCGGAGGGCGTTCTCTTCGGGGCTTCTGCGGCCGAGGTAGCGCGTCCTCACGAGGAGTATATCTCGCGGAGTATCTCGCGCGCGCCGCGCTCGAGAAGCAGGCGGGCCGTCTCGACGCCGAGCCGCTCCGGCTCGTCGGGGCTGCCTTCTCTCTCTTCCTCTAAAAACCGCTTGGCCTCGAGGTCCGAGACGAAGGCTTTAAAGCGGAGCTTCCCGTCCTTTATGCTGGCAAACGCGCCTATGGGCACCTGACAGCCGCCCTCGAGCTCCCTTAAAAAGGCCCGCTCGCAGCGCGCACAGGCATGGCTCTCGGGGTCGTCGAGGGGCTTGACGAGCTCCTTTATCCGCTCGTCGTCCTCTCTTACCTCTATAGCCAGACTGCCCTGACCTACGGCGGGTATAAAGTCGGTAAGCACTTCCGTTACGAGCTCCTCGTAGCCCATGCGCTTCACGCCCGCGTAGGCTAAAACTATAGCGTCGTACAGGCCTTCCCGGAGCTTGCGGACGCGCGTGTCGACGTTACCCCTTAGAAGCTCGACCCTAAGGTCGGGCCTTCTTCTCAGAATCTGGACGCGGCGCCTGAGCGAAGAGGTGCCCACGCGGGCACCCGGGGGCAGCTCGCCGAGCTTCTCGCCGGAGCGGGAGATAAGAACGTCGTAAGGGCTCTCGCGCTTGGTAACGGCGGCCAGCGTAAGGCCCTTAGGCAGGACCATGGGGACGTCTTTAAGCGAGTGGACCGCGAGGTCTATCTCACCCGCCAGCAGCGCGTTCTCTATCTCCTTCACAAACAGGCCTTTACCGCCTATCTTGGCCAGAGGTGCGTCGGTAATCTTGTCGCCCGTGGTGGTAATCTTAACCAGCTCTACCTCTACGCCCCAGTAGCGCTCGAGAAACTCTTTGACGAAGTTGGCCTGCCAGAGGGCGAGCTTACTCTTACGCGTGCCTATTCTTACCTTCATGGTCGGGAGTGGCGGAAGGGGAGGGATTCGAACCCTCGGTGCCCCAAACGGGGCACACGGCGTTTCCAGCGCCGCGCCTTCGACCGCTCGGCCACCCTT
>JAADCR010000025.1 GCA_013154375.1 Aquificota bacterium
GTTTTCTTACGCCCTGCGTCGACTTGTAGAGAAGAACTTTCCTGTCGGTGCCGAGCCTTCTCTGGAGCTCGTTGAGCTTCTCCTCGGCCTGCTGGGCGAGCAGCCGCGTGGGGAATATCATAAGCACCTTCGGTTTTAAAAACAGGCCCATAACTAGGCCGAAGGTGGTCTTTCCCACGCCCGTAGGCGCTACCACCGCAAACGACTCGCCCAAAAAGACGCGCTTAGCCCAGACGCGCTGGAGGCTCCACGGCTCGGCGCCTACGCCCTTTTTAAAGAACCGTATAAACCTCTCGAGCTTTGAGTCGGCCTCGCAGTAAGGCTTTAACGCTTTAAGCGTCTTAAGCTTTCTTAAGGCGGTACAGACTTTCCGTTCGGGCTCGGGCAGGCAGCTCTCGCACGGTAGGCCTTCCGAGAGCCGGTCGTCCGTTACCGGTCCGTAGCAGTTGGGGCATCCCCTTTCTATCAGCTGTAGAGTCATAAGTAATAGTTTATTATTGCAGTATGCGTGAAGAGCTGGCCGCTAAAGGGAAGCATCCCGTACACGGTCTTAACTTCTACCTCTCGTACTTTGACGAGGTGGCCCGTCTTTTGAGCCGCGACGAGCGGTGCTTTATCGTAGGCGGCTGGGTAAGGGACCGTCTTTTAGGTCTGCCCGTAGGTACGCGCGTGGACGTAGACTTTCTCGTAACGGGAGACCCGGTGAAGCTGGCCAAAAGGCTCGCCGAGAGGCTCGGCGGCCAGTTTTTCGTCTTTGAGAAAAAAGGTAGGTTTATAAAAAGGCCCGTGGTGGCCACGGTACTTCTCGAGCTGCCGCCGTACCGCTACCGCTTCGACTTCTCGCCTTTAAGAGGGAGAGACGTAGAGAAGGCGCTCGAGGAGGACCTGCGCGAGCGCGACTTTACGGCTAACGCCGTAGCCGTGGAGCTAGACGACGTGCTTAGCGTAGGTGCCCGTCAGACGCTTCTGTTCGACCCTACGGGAGGCGTCAGGGACCTTGAGCGCGGCCTGCTTAGACCCGTCTCGCTCGAGAACCTCCGTAAAGACCCGGTAAGGATTTTACGGGGCTTCAGGATAGCGGCGGAGAAGGAGCTCGAGCTTACGCCCGAGTTTCTCGAGTTCGTAAAAAAGGAAGGTAAGCTTATCTTAGAAGCGCCGCCGGAGAAGCTCTCGTACGAGCTTTTTAAGCTTATGAGCGCCGAGCGGAGCGTGCCGGCCCTAAGACGGCTATACGAGGCGGGGCTTCTGGGCTTAATTATCCCCGAGTTTAAGAGCTTCCGGATAGAGCAGGGAGGTAAGCACGTCTACCCGCTCGACGAGCACACCTTTAAGACGGTCGAGATGCTCGAGAAGGTGCTTAAAGAGCCCTCGGGGTACCTGCCGGAGGGCTGGGAGGTTAAAGAGCGGAAAGTTATGGGCGAGTTCGGGACGCGGGAGCTGCTTAAGTGGGCGGCGCTGCTTCACGACGTGGGTAAGCCGGCGACCTTTCAGATAAGGGAAGGGAAGGTAACTTTTTACAACCACGACAAAGTGGGGGAGGAGGTGGTAAAGAGGCTGGGTAGAGAGCTGAGGTGGGGAGAGGAGGCGACGCGCTTTGTAGGCGCGTTAGTTAGGTACCACCTTAGGCCCTTTTACCTACGCGAGGCTTACCAAAAGGGGCAGCTGGGCCGTAAGGGGATGGGCCGCTTCTGGAAAGAGTGCGGCGCGTTTGCGGCGGAGCTGTTTCTGCTGGCGACGGCGGACGCGCTGGCAAGCGGAGACGGCCAAGAGGAGCTAAGGGCGCTAAGGGAGGTGGCCGAGGAGCTGGAGCGGTTTAGGAAAGAGGCCCAAGAGCGGAAGCTATTTAAGCCGTTCTTAGACGGGAACGAGATTATGAGGCTGCTCGGCATAAAGCCGGGCCCGCGGGTGGGCGAGATAAAGCGGGCGCTCGAGGAGGCCCAGCTGGAAGGGAGAGTAAGGAGCAGAGAGGAGGCGGAGCGGTTCGTAAAGGAGCTGTTTACTGAGCGGAGTGACACGAGGCACAGAGCTCCCTGAAGGGCTCGTAGAGTAAAAAGTCGTAGTCGGAGTGGTGGGGGTTGTGGCAGGAGGAGCAGGAGAGCTCTTTTTTAGGGAAGCGGGGGTCTTTAACGCCTCTCGTCGGGTGGGGTTTGCCGGTTATGGTAAAGACCACGTGCCCTCGGAAGGCTTTGTCTTCGTGACAGCTTACGCAGAGCTCCCACTTGGGCAGCCTTAGGAAGAACCGCTCGTCCGAGCCGTGGGGGTTGTGGCAGATGTTGCACTTACCCGTAAGGACGGGGACGTGGTGGAAGCGCATAAGCTCGAGGTCTTCGAGCTTCTCCTCGTGACACTCGTAACAGCTGTCGCCCACGGGCTCGGGTGCTAAGTACTTAGTCTTACCGGCGAAGCGGCGGTTAAGCTTCCCCGCCTCACCGGTGTGGCAGAAGACGCAGAGCCAGAACTTGGAGGGAGCGTGTTTGTAGGCGTTTTTCGTATTCACGGGCTTGTGGCACTCGACGCACGGGGGCAGCTGCTCGAGCGGCTGGTTCTTTTTAGGCTTGGGCGGCCGGCTCATGTCGTGGCAGGCGGCACAGCGGCTTTCCTGCTCGTCGGTGTGGAAGAAGCGCGGCTGGAACTCTTTAGGCGGGTACTTGTAAGGGATTAAGAGCGGGTGATACAGGTAGACTTTCCGCGCCTCCTCTTCCGTGGTGTTGTCTTTTAGGACGGCTACGACGCGGACCTCGTTTATCCCGTAGTCGAGCTTTACGTGCGTGCAGTAGAACTTCTTCCCGGGCTTTACGGGTAGTACCTTACGGTCTACGGTGGCGCCCGCGGGCAGCTCTTTAACCTCAAAGGGAGCGGGAGCCAGCTCTACGGGGAAGCTCTCCTTTACGACGGTAACTATGAGCTCTTTTACCTTCGTAGGGTCGGCCGAGACGACGACGGGAAGGGCGTTCTCTCTGACTAGCTGCATGTGGGCCGGGCGGACGAGGCTTAAAACCTCACCGCCGAAGGCGGTCACCGTTATAAGGAGAAGGAGTAGAAGCATGCCTCCACCTCACCCGCCTTTTTTGGGTACGTTCTCTACGGGTCTTAAGCGGTCGTAGCGGTACTCGTCGTGGCAGGCCGGCGCACACGAGCCGCCGGTGGGCGTCTTTTTGTAGTTGATGGGGAAGAGGATGCCGTTGAAGTTGGTGTACTTGCCTATGAGCGTGGGCCACTGGGAGGCGTGAGGGTCGTGGCAGGCTACGCAGGAACGGCCTTTTCTGCCTTGGACGTGTACCCAGTGGAGGTTCAGGTTCCCGTTTCTGAACTTGGTGGCCGTGGTGGTGTACTTCTGGGTAAAGCGCTCGCGCTCTTTGTGGCAGTTAAAGCATATGAGGTCTTTAAAGGCGAGGCCTCTTACGTAGAAGCCCTCGGGGAAGAAGCCTTTAAGGATAAAGATGTTGTCCGAGCCGTGGGGGTTGTGGCAGGCGGCGCAGCCTCCGCGCTTCTCGTACTCTTCAATGGGCTTGTGCCAGTACTTGTTCTCCTTGAGGTGTTTCTCCATGTTCATAAGGACGTAGCCGTTCTCGCGCTTTTTGAGCGGCTTGTTGTGGCACTCGAGGCACTGCTGGACGGGGTTTTTCCAGAGCATGCCGCGGTTGTTCGAGCCGTGGACGTTGTGGCAGTTCATACACTTGTTCTTTTTGTAAACCGCGTCGTGCTTAACTTTTGCCTTGGTAATAAGCGGGCGGATGTCTATCTTCTTCCGGACCTCGGGGTCTTTGACCTTGGCGTGGCAGTCAAGGCAGAACTCCATCCGCCAGTCGAGGGAGGTGATAAGCAGTTTGGGGTGGTCCGAGGTGTGCGGGTCGTGGCACTTGGTGCAGTCTTTATCTACGGGCTTGTGTTTGTAGCGGACGTTTATGTCTACGACCTTCTTTATGCGCAGCTTTCTGGCCTTGTCGGGGGCGTGACAGGAGGCACACAGGAGCGGTACCGAGGGGGCTTTAAGGAGTTTCTTGGTGTCCGACTGGTGCGGGTCGTGACACTTAAGACACTTACCTTCTTTGACGGGCTTGTGGTCGTACTTTTTAAGGTAGCGCTCCTTGTGGCAGGTGTAACACAGCTCGTCTATCCGCGGCTTTGTAAGCGGGTAGCGGTTGCCTACTTTTATAACCTCGCCGTGCTCGTTTACTTGGTGGCAGACGGCACAGGCTCCCATCTTAAACGGAGGGTGTAGGACGCGCTTAAGCGGTAAAAACTCTTTTGGAAACTTGTGAAGCGGGAGCCTCTTAACCTTTACCGGCTCTTTAGGAGCCAGCGCCACCTCCGTCTCGGGCTCCTCCTCTAAGGCCGGCAGCTCTTCTACGGGCTTCTCTCCGGGTTTTTCCTCCTTTTTCTCCTCGGGCTTCTTCTCCTCCTCTTCTTCGGGCAGCTCGAGCTCGGAAATGTAGACCTCTTTCATCTCGCCTATCTTGACCACGCCGTATATGTCTCCCTTGGGGTGTTTCTCGATAAAGAGGTTGTAGACGATGTTGCGCATAACGAGGGCTATCTTCTGGGGTATCCGCTTCTGCCAAGCCCAGTAGCCGACGAGCGGGAGAGCCACGAGGAGGCCGAGCAGCGTAAGCAGAACCAAGACCTTCGGTCTTAAGAGCGCCTTAATGAGCCTCTTCATGCTCCTCTACCCCTTCTTTCTTTTTCTTCTTCTGCTCGAGAATCTTTACCGACTCTTCTATGAGCTTCATCGACTCTTCTATGAGCTTGTGCTCGGGCGGGGGCGGGGGGAGGTAGAGCTCAAGGTCCTTGTGGCCCACGTGCTTGTGGCAGTCGACGCACTTAGCCTTCTCTTTTCTGCCTTCAACCTTGACCACGAGCTTGCCCGAGAAGTAGGCCTTGTGGGCTATAAAGGCGCGCTTCTTTTTCATGGTGGCGGCGAGGAGGTTCTTGTGGCAGTGGAGACAGCCCGAGTCGTAGACGAAGCGGCGCCGGTGCTCGCGCTTCTCGTGCCAGTCTATCTTGTCCGGGTCGGAGAAGACGTAAACCTTAAAGTCGTGAAGTCCTACCTGCATCTTTTTAATGAGGTAGTGGATGAGGTTGTCGTGAGGCAGGTGGCAGTCGACGCACTTGGCCACAAAGCCGCTGTAGCCCCATCCCCCGTGCGTGTCTTGCGAGTAGGCCTTAAACATGGGCTCCATGACGTGGCACGACTTACAGAACCACGGCCCGCCCGTAAGCTTTACCGCTTCGGCGATGATAAAGGCTATAAGCAGGCCGATAACTATGCCGGCAACTAAGAAGGCTTTAAGGACGAGCAGACGCCGGAGGCGTCTCTTTCTTACCTCTCTCTCGCTCATGCCCACCTCTCCTTGTATTAGTCCCTTACCAGTTTACGACGGTTGAGGTAAGCAAGCACCGAGAGGAGTATAAGACCGCCTACCCACCAGTATACCCAGCCCGGGAGCGAGAAGTCGCCCGAGGCGTAGGAGTGGAGGCCCGAGAGGAGGAAGTTAACGCCGAAGTAAGTCATTAAAATGCTGAAGTAGGCGAACATGGAAAGCACGACGAAGGTAAAGGGTGAGTAAAGCGGGGTGTACTTGAGGTGCAGCACTATCGCGTAAACGAGGATAGAGACGAGCGTCCACGTCTCTTTAGGGTCCCAGCCCCAGTAGCGGCCCCACGACTCGTTTGCCCATACGGCGCCGAGGATGTTGCCTATGTTTAGCAGCACGAAACCGACGACCATGGACAGCTCGTTAACCCTTATCATCTCGCGGAAGTTCTCTTTTTTAACTTTCAGCGGGATAACCAGCAGGAGTAAGGTTATAAAGCCTAAAACGGCGGAGATGCCGAGAAAGCCGTAGCTGGCCACCGTTACGCCCGAGTGGAAGATGAGCCAGTAGGACTTAAGTACGGGCACGAGCGTGGTTATCTGAGGGTCGAGCCAGCTGAGGTGGGCTATAAACAGGAAAGCGCCGGCTACCAGCGCACCGGCGAGGGGTGCGAAGTGTTTTTTCATAAAAATAAGGCCCGCGAGTGCGGCGGAAGCACCTATAAAGACTATAGACTCGTAGGCGTTACTCCAAGGTGCGTGCCCGGCTACGTACCACCTTAGGCCTAAACCGAAAAAGAGAGCGAGCGTCATAAGCGCGTAGACGACGAGCAGACCGCCCCTTACCCACTTAAGCAGCCGCGAGTTCTCCCAGACGGCTTGTCCTATAAAGACGAGGAAAAACAGAAGGCCGACCACGAGGTAAGGGACGACGAGACGCTCGAAGATGTTAAGCTCGTTGTAAAGAAACTCAAACTTTACGCGCGTGTCCGAGAGGACGAGCTCTCCGCCTTTCTCATGCTGGTACTGCTTTATCTGCTCCACGGCCGCGTCGAAGAGGCTCCAGTCGCCGTGCTTAACGCCGAGCCTGACGCCGGAAAACAGGTCCTGCGTCATGGAGGCGACGCGCTTGGCCTCCTCCGGCGGGAAGGCGTGGATGGCGGAGGTTATCCCGTACCACGTTCTGTTAGGGTCGCCCTCGAGGGGGAATATCCGCGGTATCTCGCCGCTGAAGATGTTGTACAGGATGCTGAGCCGCTCGGTAATTTTTAGCAGCTCTTTGTCGCGCTTGGTCCGCTTGGAGGGCTCTTTCATGTTGGCCTTCTCTACCTCTTTCATCAGCTTGTACGAGCCGTCGGGGTTGAGCGCCTGAACGTAGGAGAAGTACTTCTCGTCGGGTTTAAGACCGAGCTTCTTCTTTATCTCGGGGTCTTTTACCTGTATGACGGGTATGAGCTGCCACTTTAGGGGCATGGTCATCATGCCCAGCAAGACCTGACAGGGGTCGAGGCCGTGAACGGTGGGCTTACCGTGAACCTTGTTGGCCACCTCTATGGCCAGCGAGTAGAGCGTCTCCATCCGTCCGTCGGCGGTCTGTACCGTGAGCTTGCAAAACTCGCGGGCTTTCTCCCGGTCTATCTTACTTACCTCTTTAAGCGCCTCCTCGGGGCTCTGAGAGCCCATGGCGGGGAAAGCCCAGCCGTTTGCCCCTAAAAGGGCCAGCAGCATAAACGCGCTCATAAGGGCTTTCTTTATCCGGATAAACATGTACACGAGCAGACCTCCCGTAAGTAGTAAGTAGCCTAAGTAGGTGGGCAGTACGCCCGGGTCGCGGTTAAAAGATAAGATAGTACCTTTCTCGTCCGGGTCGTAAGACATCTGGAAGAAGCGGTAGCCCCTGTAGTCGAGCGTGTGGTTCATGTAAATCCTGTAAGGAAACTCTACGCCCCGCTCGGGGTCTATGATGACTACTTTACTCTCGTAAGAAGAAGGAGCCATGGAGCCGGGGTAGCGTTCTATGACGAAGTCCTCGAGCTTTATGTAGAAAGGTAGCTCGAGCACCTTCTGGCCGTAAGCAACTTCCACCTCGGCGTTCCCGAGCTTTACGCGTGCAGGCAGGTAAGTTTTCCCGCCCTCTTTAACGAAGAGGAGGTTGGTTATGCCCTTTCTGCCGTCGTACTCAAGCTCGAGCTTAAGGGCCGAGAGCTGGCGTTCGCGGTTTTTAACCGGGTTGGGGTCGGGGCTTACCACGAGCTCACCCTCGGGCAGGGCGTCCATAAGCAGAAAGAGTACGCCTTCCCGCCGGTAGAGCTTCCGCTGCTCGACGGGGAAAGGCTTACCCGCTTCGTACGTGCCGCCGGGCGAGCCGTCCATCTTGAACCAGTGGACCGGTGCGTCGGAGACGGCGTAGAGCTTACCGTCTTTAAAGAAGAAACGGACGGCTTTGTCTCTCGTCTCTTCGTTGCCGAAGTAAAACCTAAAAAGTCTAACGTCGTACGCGCTGCCCTCTCTGAAGACGACATGGTACCCGCCCTCGAGAACCAAGTGTACCAGCGGCTCGCCGCCTTCTTTAGGCCTTACCTCCACCTTAGCGTAAGGTAAGTAGTCGAGAGCCTTGAGCTTTAGCGTCTTGCCGTTGGAGAGCTCAATCTCTTCCTCGAAGCCGGGCCGGGTGAGGGGTGAGATTATCCTCTTTTTCTCTCCTACGGCCGTACGGCCGTCTTCTTTAACTTTTACTAAAAAGTAGTGGTCGTAAGAGACGCCCTTGTTGGTCGTCTCGCCTTCACGGATGTGTAGAACGCCTTCGTAGCCGACGTAGCGCGTAAGGGCGGCTCCTACGTAAATGAGGATAAAGGCCGCGTGGGCAACCAGCAGGGGCCACTTGCTCCTTCTCCAGAGTTTGTACTTAAAGATGTTGTAAACGGCGGCAAGGGTTAGGAGCGTCATAACCAGCTCGAACCAGCGGGTGTTGTAAACGTACTCTCTGGCGGCGTCCCTGCCGTAGCTGTTTTCTATGAAGGTGGCCGCCCCGCTGGCAAAGGCGAAGATAAAAAGCAGTACCAGCACCGAGGGCATGGAGAAAAGCGCCTTAGCGGCGCCGCTTAAGAGCTTTATAAGCTTGCGCTCTTTTACTTGCGTCTGTGCGGTTTCCATCCTCTCACCTCCTCGAGTATCTCAACGTCGTAGACCCTCCATCTTCCCCCCTCGTTCCTAAGCTCGTAGCGTATGCGGTACTCGATGCGCTGCGTCGGCAGCGCCTCCTCTCCCGTTTTGCGGTCGAGGTAGCGGTAGCTCCAGCGCTCGTGCGTTATAACTTCCGCCCAAGCGCCGCGGTTTTTAACCTCCTCCACCTTATACCCGTGGAGTTTTGCCTCCATCCGGTAGCCCGAGAAGGCCCACGCGTCGAGCCAGACCTGCAGACGCCTCACGAGCTCCGGACGGGCTACCTCTTTTATAGGCTCGGCCCGCCCGCGGTTAAGCGCCTCCTCAAGGCCTTTAAGGTAGGCCTTTACCGCCTCCGCAGGCGTGGCCAGCGTAAGAGCTAAAAAGGCTAAAACCAGCAGCATGGGCTTCTCCTCACGGCGGGGGGTTAAAGTCGCCGCAGTCGGGCACGAAGGGCGAGTCGGGGTAGCAGTCGTATCCGCCTTGGTAGGTAGAGTGACACCTTCCGCCCGCACACTCGGGAGCGGTGGAGTAAGCGTCTCCGGCGTTACCTTCGTTCCACGCTCCGCCGTTGTAGTCTTTCTTGTAGCCGTCGAGCTTTAGCATGTAGTTGCCGTTCTCGTCTTTGTAGTTGTAAGGTTCGGGGAAGTAGGAGTAGCCGAGAAGGCGCGAGACGGGCGAGCCGTGGGGAACTGCTACGTGGCAGCCTACGCAGGGCGTTCTCTGCATAATGCCCCTTCTCTGCGGAGCGTTGTGCGGCGAGACGTTCTGCATTATCCAGGGTATGTCGTGGCAGTTGTTACAGAAGAGCTCGTTGACGTCTTGGCTTTGTCCCCAGATGCCGAGAATGCCCGCGGGGGTGAAGAACTCGCCTTTACTGTCTTTGGGCCAGTACTTGCCGGGCCCTTTGAGCATGAACTTTATGTTCGAGCCGTGGGGCCCTCTGGGGTCGGCGTTTACCTCGTCGTCGGCGCCGTGGCAGTCGGAGCAGTACATGGTGGCGTTACCTACTGCGCTTCTCCACGGCTCCCTCATGGCCTCTTTTGGGAGTGCCTTCGGGTCGTACGAGCCGGGGCGGGCGTTGGCGCTTACTACTACGGGGTGGCCGGAAGCGTTGTTGGGGTTAAACTCGGCCGCTACGTCGGTAAGCGGGTAGGGCGTACCGTCGGGCAGGGTTCTCCCGTCGGTAAAGTAGTAGCCGGTGCGCCACCTGTCTGCCGTTCCTAGGGCCCAGTAGGAGTGGCACTTAAAGCATATCTGGTACTCGGCGGTGGAGTTTAACAGAACCGTGTAAGAGGTCGGCTGCGTGCCGGCGGCGGTCCAGTTGGGCTCTACGCCGCCTACGCCCCTTAAAGCGGGCGAGACGAGGTTCGTCGGGTTTTCGGGGTACCAGCCGGCGTTAAAGGCGTCCCTCGTGTCGGCGGGGTCCGCGTGGTTGCCCTGCCCGGCTTGGTGGGGGTTGTGGCAGTCGACGCACTCGGCGTGCCTGTAGTTGTCGAAGGTTATGCCGGCCTCACCGGCGGCGCTACCCGTGCCGAACCAGTAGTCGAGGTTGGTATGAACGCCGGTTAAGTCGGTAACGGGGTGGCGGTAGGGGCGCGTAAAGAGGGGCTCGATGATTTTGCTCGAGCTTGCGCCCGTGCCGTGGCAGGCCGAGAGGTTTGGAGCGGATGCGGCGCCTTGGAAGCAGGTGGCTTCTTCAGCCCAGCGGAGCAGGTAGGGGATGCCCTGACCTTTGTGCGGAATGTGGCAGTTCTCGCAGCCGAGGTCCGTGGAGTTAGCGGTGCCGTACTTGGAGGAGACGGCGGTGTCGGCGTAGGTGGCGTTTACGGTGGCGTGGGCGCTCGTGTCCCAGTTAGTTCTAACGTGGCAGGCGGTGCAGGTGTAGTAAGCGTTCTGGGCAAAGGTGGGGTAGCTGTCGAGCCGCAGGAACTTAGGGTTTACGGTGGGGTCGTACTTGTGCGGGTCGTGGCAGGAGGTACACTCGACGTACTTGGTGCCGTTGTAGTCGTAAACTTTTATGGGCGGCGTGGGCTCGGGGGAGCGGAGCTCGGGCGTTATCGTCTCGGTGCCGCCGGGTACGACTTTGGTGACGTTGGGGTTGTACTCTATGGCTACGGGGTGGTGGCTCCGGAGGTCGGTGCCTATGTAGCCGGCCGCGTCGGGGGGCATGGTGCCCTCGGCCGTAACGCCGGCCATGGCTATCGTCTGGCCGAGCTCAAAGAGGTTCGTCCCCCTTACCCAGTAAACGGCGCCTATAGCTACGGTGCCGTCGTGACACGAGAGGCACATCCTCGAGACAAGTCCGGGCTCGCCCTCCCGCGTGCCGGGCTGGAGGGGCTGGGGGTAGCCTATCCGCGTCATAAACTCGCTGGTGTAAAGGGTGTACTGGGCCGTAGAGAGCTGGTGGTTCCAGAGGGGTTTTACTCCCGCGTGGTGGGGTATGTGACAGAAGACGCATATCTCCGTCTCTTCGGTGGCCTTAATGGGTCCGGGTCCGCTCGTAGAGAGGTTGTGCGGCGAGTTTACGATGCTCGCCCAGCCTAAAAAGGGCAGCAGCAACAGCAGCACGAGGCGCATCTTACTTACCTCCGAGATACCTCAGGACCACCACACGGGCGTTGTACGAGTCAGCAACATAAATATGGTCTCCGCGTCTGAATAAGTCCATAGGAAGCGCGAACTCTCCTTCTCCTTTCCCGAACCTGCCTATAACCAGCAGAAGCCGTCCTTTCGGGTCGAAGACCTGTATGACCGAGAAGAGCGTGTCTCCGACGTAGACGTGGCCCTCGCGGTCTACGGTTATGCCTCGGGGGTTGGCGAAGCTCCCTACGGTGTTACCGCGTTTGCCGAAGCTAAAGACGAGCTTCCCTTCCGGGCTAAATATCCGTACCTTTGCGTTGAGCGAGTCCGAGACGTACAGGTTGCCTTTTCTGTCGAGCGCGCAGTAGGTGGGGCGCGCCAGCCGCTCTCCGAAGCTAAAGAGGAGTTTTTTCGTTTTAGGGTCGAAGACGAAGACTTTGTTTTTAAGCGCGTCTACTACGTATAGACGGTTACGCGCGTGGTCTAAAGCCAGACCTACGGGCCTCCGTAGGAGGCCCGTCCCTACTTCTCCCACTACTTTAGCTTTCTTTAGAGAGACGACGAGAACCTTACCCAGCACCGAGTCGCTCACGAACAGCTCGTTGCGGTAGCGCACGAGGTCCACCGGGGACGGGAAGCCGTATACTACGCGGTACTTTTTCTTTTTAAGGTCGACCAGCAGGACGCCCTTAAGGCCTTGGTCTGCTACGGCGAACAGCTCCTCGTCGGCGTACACGCCCGCGGGCTTTATGATGCGCTCCTCCTGCTCTTCGCCGAAGAGGAAGCTCTTAAGCTTCTCCCAGAAGCCCTTTTTAACGCCGAGGTCCTCGGGCTTCTCTATAACCCTTACCCACTCGACGCGCGGCTCTTCCGGCGGCGGGGGCCAGACGACCTTACTCCAGAGGAAAGAAAAGGTAAGCAGCACGAGCAGCAGCCTCATCTCAAGCCCCCTTAAAAGTAGCGCGTAAGCTTAATGCCCGTTATAAGACGGTAGCGCGAGTAGCCCGCGTCGCCGGTAAACTCCTCCTGCGTGTAGCGGAAGTTAAAGGTTATTACGGTCTTCCGTATCCGGTAGGTAGCCTTGGCGGAGGTGCGTAAGGTTAAGGTATTGTCGTAGTACGAGTCGCGGTAAACTTCCGCCTCGAAGTTGAGGTGTAGCCGCCGCGTCACGGGCCACGTGCCGAAGGTGCGCGCGAAAGGCTTAAAGCTCTCGGCGTCGGTGGAGAACATCTTCCAGTAGTCGAGCCCTACCTGCGTACGGAGAAAGAGGTTTCTAAACAGCCGCACCTTGTGCGTTAAGGTGTTGCTGCTGCGGAAAAGCTGGTAGTCGTAGTCGTACTCTTGGGAGGTGCTCTGGGTGTAGCTGGCGGTGTGGCTGAAGGTTAAGCTTCTCGTTAAGGTGGCGGTGAAGTTCTCGTTAAGGCGGGCGTTGGTGGTGGCCGTGGAGCCGTTTATAAAGAGCTGGTTAAAGTTTGCACCGGCGTAAAAGCGGGCGTGCCACTTTTTAAAGAGCTTTGAGAGGTGGCCCGAGAGGTTAAACCCGTAGTAGGTGTCGCTCTGGTCGCCGAAGTACTGGTTTACCGACGAGGAGGCGGAGAAGCCGAAAGAGAAAGTTTCGCTTAAGGACCTGCCGTAGCCCGCGCCACCGGCAAGAGAGACGGAGCGGACGTTCTCGAGCGAGTAGAAGTTGGCGCTCTGGAAGAAGTTCCAGTGTTTTCCCGGCCTGTAGTTAAGCCGCTGGGTTATAGAGTAGTAGTTCGTGTCGGTGTTGCCGCGTGAGAGGGTTAAAAAAGAGGCGACGCTCAGGTCGAGCTTTTTAGACGGCCTGTAGCCGTAGCTGACGCTCTGGGTAAAGACGTTGAGGTTCGCGAGACTCGACGAGTAGTACGAGCTTCTAAGGCCGAGGTTCCACGTCTCGCGTATAAACCGGGCGCTGAAGTTTAGTCTTCTTATAGTGTCGGAGTAAGCGTAGAAGGGTGAGTTGTTAGACATGTCAGTCTGGGAGAAGGAGAAGGATATCCTCCGGTCGTCGCGGCTGTAGCTGGTGGTAAAACCGAAGTTGGTGCTTTTGTCGGTGTAGTCTATAAAGTCGACCGTAGAGTCGACGTTGGTGTAGCGGAAGTAAGTGGTAAAGTGCCAGTTTTTTCTAAACAGGTACGAGAGGTTAAACGAGAGAAAGTCCATCTGTGTGTCTACTTCCTGCTCGCGGTAGCCGCCGAGTAGGCGCGAGAGGGTGTAGCGCCTCCCTAGGGAGACGTTAAAGGGGAAGCGCGTTCCGGAGAGGAAACGCATGTTAAGTACGTAGCCCAGACCGCGGAAGCGGTTGTCCGTGGTAGAGGTCCCGCTGTCGTAGGTGGAGCGGCTTAGACGGAAGTCGGTCTTTACGTCGAAGCTAAGCAGGCGGGGGTGGTATATAAAGCCGTTAAAGCCGAGCTGGTAGTTCTGGGAGAAGACGTTACGCTTAACGTCTATGTCTAGCCCGTTCTGGTAACGCCAGTTTTCGTAAGTGTAGCCGAGCTCTATCTTCCCGTAAAAGCCTTTCCCTTTACCGAGGATGGCACCGTACGAGAGGGAGGTTACGCCTACTAAGCCCAGTAAGACCTTCCCCTTAGCGTTCCCCGCCATTGTGCTCCGTTTATTTTACTGCCCGCTTTCTTTCAGGTACTGGAAGACCTGAACGCGGCGGTTAAACTGGTCGACGACGAATATCCGGTCTTTCTCGTCTACGTAAAGGCCCGCGGGTAGGTGGAACTGGCCCGGGCCGCTCCCGGCCTGACCTACCCACATAAGAAGGTTCCCGTACTCGTCAAAAATCTGGAAGTTGTCAAAGGCGGCGTCGGCAACGTATATGTGCCCCTCGCTGTCTACGCCCACGCCCTTAGGACGGTAAAACGAGCCGGGCGTGTTACCCACGCGCCCGAACTTCCTTATAAACTTCCCCTCGGGCGAGAAAATCTGGACGCGGAAGTTCATAGAGTCTACCACCACGAGGTTGCCGTTCCTGCGGTCCACCGCCACGTTCGTCGGGAAGTTAAACTCCCCGTCGCCCGTCCCGCGCCGCCCTATGGTAAAAAGAAGCTCTCCCGTCTCGTAGTTAAAGACCTTTACGTTGTGCTCGCCCGTGTCGACCACGTAAAGCCTCTTTCTTTTGTCGTCCACGGCCAGACCCGTGGGCTTTTTAAGCTTCTTCCAGCCGAAGGCTTTAAGTATCTTCCCCTCTTCGTTAAGAGCGTAAACCACGCCCGCTTTCGCGTCCGAGGCGTAAATCCGGCCCTGAGCGTCCCCCTCTACGTCTATAAGCGCTCCGAAGACGCCTATGGGCTTAACCTTCTTGTTCTTCGTGTCTATAAGAACTATGGTGTTTAAGCCCGTGTCCGAGACGTATATCTTGTGGTCCTTAGCCCAGACGCCGTAAGGCTTTACGAGGTCGAGCCTTACCGTCTCTTCACCTAAGATAAGGCCTAAAAAGCCCTCTTTTCTGAAGTCACTCTCGCCGCGGTAGCTGCCTAAGTACTTAATGCGAGGCTTTTCCGGAGGCGGCGGCCAGACGAACTCCTCCGTCTGCTGCGGCTTCTGCGTAGGGCCGCAGGCAAACAGGTAAAGAAAGAAAAGAAAGAGGGGAAAAAGCCTGAAAGGGCCCCTCAAGCCCATTCTTTACTTAGCGTGGCAGGTAAGACAGAGCTGGCTTTGCTTGTTACCGCCCTCAACCCTGAGGAACATGGGGTGAACGGGCGTAGGCGGCTTGTTGTCCGCGTGCGGGTCGTGACAAGACGGACACTCGACTTTACCGTTTCTAAGCAGGTCGGCAATAGTTATCGAGCCGTCTTTGTTGTTGTCCCTTACCAACCAGTTTCCGGTAAGGGGCGTGTCGACGGGTCTAAGGGAAGCGGGGTTCTGGTCGGCCGTGGCGTTAGGAGCGGTGTAGGTGATGGAGATAGGGTGGTGGACGCGCAGGTCGGTCCCAAGAGCGGCGTAGTTACTTACGTCACTCATGGTAACCTTCGTACCCTCAGTCCAAGTCTGGGTGCCGTTGGTTATCTCGACGTAAACGGGGCTGGTATCTTGGCCGCCGCCCTGTCCGTCGTAGCCGGGGCCGGGTGCGTTGACGAGGGCGTTAATGGCCGTAGCGCCGTCGTGGCACGAGAGGCACGCCAGCGAAGGCGGGTTAGGTGCCGTGTCGGTGGAGGTGCCCGCTACGGTGGTGCCGTACATGGTAAACTCTGCTACTTCCGGCTCTTGCTTGTTCCAGATGGGTGCGCCGGTGAAGGTGGGGTTGGCGTGGTGAGGCGTGTGACAGAAGACGCATATCTCGTCTACCGTGGTAGACCTTACGGTGGCGTTGGTGTTAGAAGCGCTAAGGTCGTGTTTGGTGCCCTTAATACCCGAGCCCGCGAGAGCCACCCCCGCGGTAAAGAGAGCAGCGGCTAAAGCTACTTTTGCTCCTCTCATGGCCTTACCTCCGCCAAAGTTTCCGCGTAGCTTTTATTATAGGCTCGGCCGTAGAGCGAAGAAATAAAAGCTTCCTATCCACCCTATAATCCCGACTAATGGCTCACTTTTTCTCTTCCTTAAGGCGGGCCTTAAGCGTGCCCTTTAGCTCTATGGTCTTCCGCTCGGTGGCCTCAATAGAGGGAAAGACGCCGTAAGGGATGACGAGCCGAGCCTCGCGGCTTAAGCTGATAACGCGGTCTTTGGCCTTCTCTTTAGCCTTCTCGACCTCTTGGCGCGAGGGGATGAGCGGGTGGAAAGCCACCTGCAGCGTACACTCGGCGCCGGGGTCCATTATCCGGTAGGAGCACTCGTCGTTAAAGACGACGAACTCGGGTGCGTGCTTCCCGCTTACCGTCACCGTCCCGAAGACTATCTTTTTACCCGTCTCGTTTTTTACCTTAACGGTGATAGGGTCGGAGGTTCTCCCGAGCCAGACCTCGCCGAAGTCGTGCGACTCGGGCTCAACTTTAAGGCCTTGAGCGAAGGCTAAAGCCGATAAGAGAAGAAGCGCCTTTACCCACCTCATCTCTGAATCTTAAATATAACCACTTTCCGGTTCATCTGGTCGGCCACGAAAAGGAGGTCGTTTTCTATAAACACGCCCATGGGCAGCAGCAGCTCGCCTTTCTCGGTGCCGGGCACGCCCGCGTAGGTGAGAAACTTCCCCCCCGGCGTAAAGACGTGCACGACGGAGAAAGCCCCGTCGGCGACGAAGATGCGTCCCCCGCCGTCTACGGCGACGCCCCTCGGGCGGCCGAAAAAGCCGGGCGCGTCACCCGGACCGCCGAACGACAGGACGTAGCCGCCGTCGCGCGTGAGCACCTGCACGCGGAAGTTTAGCGTGTCGGAAACTACGAGAAAGCGGCCGTCTTTACTAAAGGTGGCGTTCGTCGGGTAGTTAAACTCGCCCGCCTGTTCGCCGCGGCGGCCGACGGACTTTAAGAGCTTACCCGTAAGGTCGAACAGAAAGACGCGGTGTCCCGCCGTATCCACCACCGCGAGCACGCCCCTCTCGTCGTCTGCCGCCAGACCCGTAGGCCTTTTTAGGCCCTGCTTGGGGCCTAAGGTTATGAGCAGCTTCCCTTTCTCGTCGTAACAGAAGACGCGGCGCGTATAGCCGTCCGAGATGCAGAGGGTTTTACGCGAAGGGAAGCAAGCAATCCCGAGCGGCTGGGCCGGGAAGACGTTCTCGAAGACGAAAAAGTCCCAATCGTCGTCTTTTAGTACGAAGACGGCGCCTCCCGTGTCGGTGACCAGCAGCTCGTCGCCCATCTTACAGAGCGAGGTAGGCTTACGGAAGGGTATGCCGTCTTGGTACGAGTACTCTTTAACAGGTTTTAGCTCGAGTGCCAGCGCTAAAGACAGGAAGAGCTTACTTATCGTGACAAGCAGTACAGAAGTGAGTCTGCTCATGCTGCACCCTCAGGAAGTCCTTCGTACTTACGTGCGGCTCGTGACAGACGGCACACTGGAGCGTGTAGTCGTAGCGCTCTAAAAGCTCTTTCAGCGTTTTGGCGCCTATCCAGCCCGGCAGCGGTGTGTTGAGGTCCCTAAGGTGGAACGGGCTCGGCTCGTACTTGACGAATATAGGGTGGTGGCCGGGGGTGAAGGGGCTTATGTCGGGGGCTACGAACCCGTCGTGACAGGTCAGGCAGGCCACGCTGGCCGGGTATATGCCTTTTTTCTGAGCGTCCCTTACGCCCGAGCCGTAGGCGGTAAATATAGCCTCGGCCAAGTTGGGCAGGTGGCACGAGAAGCAGAAGACGAAAAAGTCGTCCGTGAGGTACAGCTCGCGGTGGTTTTTGTAAAGGTTGTGCTTGGTGCGGTAAACCTCGTTAAAGTCCACCGCGGCCGCTATGGAGAGAAGCAGTAGCAGCAGCACGCCCATAGCCGGGTACCCGCTATTATACACCCGCGCACTTTACATAAAGATTTATCTATTACTTATACCCGCCTTAAGAGCTTCTGCCGATGATTTACAATCTTCTTACATGGCCACGCGGTACATCTTCATCACCGGCGGCGTGCTCTCGTCGCTCGGGAAAGGCATAACCTCGGCCTCGATAGCCACCATTCTTGAGGAGATGGGCTACCGCGTCACGCTCCAGAAGCTCGACCCGTACCTAAACGTCGACGCGGGTACTATGAGCCCGTATCAGCACGGGGAGGTCTTCGTAACCGAGGACGGGGCCGAGACGGACCTCGACCTCGGCCACTACGAGCGGTTCACCAACGCCACCATGACGCGCGACAACAACCTGACGGCCGGTAGGGTCTACTTCAGCGTCATAACCAAAGAGCGGCGGGGCGACTACTTGGGCGCTACCGTTCAGGTCATTCCTCACATCACCGAAGAGATAAAGACCGGGATAAAAAAAGTAGGCGAGGGGAAGGACATAGCCATCGTCGAGGTAGGCGGCACCGTAGGAGACATAGAGGGGCTGCCGTTTTTAGAGGCGGTGCGTCAGCTCTCGCTCGAGCTGGGCAGGAATAACTGCCTTTTTATCCACCTTACGTTCGTCCCTTACATAAAGACCTCGGGAGAGCTTAAGACCAAGCCCACGCAGCACTCGGTGAAAGAGCTTAGGGCTATAGGCATCCAGCCGGACCTTATTATCTGCCGGGCGGACCGGGACCTGCCTAAGGGGATAAAGTCCAAAATAGCCTTGTTTACCAACGTCGAGGAGCGGGCCGTCATCTCGGCCCCGGACATGGAGTTTGCCTACGAGGTGCCTATAAAGCTTAAAGAGCAAGGGATAGACCGGATAATTACCGAGAAGCTGGGCATTCCCCACCGCGAGGTCTCGCTGGCTAAGTGGAAGAAGGTCGTCAGCGTGCTTAAAAAGCCCGAGGGTGAGGTTAAGATAGCCCTCGTAGGTAAGTACGTGGAGCTTAAAGACGCGTACAAGAGCGTGCTCGAGGCCTTAACGCACGGCGGGATAGCCAACCGCGTCCGCGTGGAGGTGCTTCTTAAAGACTCCGAGCGTTTAAGCCCCGACGAGCTTAAAGAGGTTCACGGTATAATAGTTCCGGGCGGCTTCGGAGAGCGGGGAGTGAGGGGAAAGATAGAGGCCCTCCGGTTCGGCCGGGAGGAGGGCGTACCCACCTTCGGCATCTGTCTCGGTATGCAGCTTATGGCGGTCGAGTTTGCCCGTAACGTTTTGGGGCTTAAAGAGGCCGACTCGACGGAGTTTAACCCCGCCACGCCCTACCCAGTGGTCGACATCATGGAAGAGCAGAAGGGCGTTAAAAACCTCGGCGGTACCATGAGGCTCGGCGCCTACCCGTGTAAGATTAAAGAAGGCTCGCTGGCACACCGCGCTTACAAAAAGACGCTCGTTTACGAGCGTCACCGCCACCGCTACGAGTTTAACAACGCCTTCAGAAAACCCTTCGAAGAGAAAGGCGTCCTCTTCTCCGGCACCTCGCCCGACGACAAGCTCGTCGAGATTATGGAGCTTCCCTCCCACCCGTGGTACCTCGGCTGCCAGTTCCACCCCGAGTTTAAGAGCAAGCCCTTCGAGCCTCATCCCCTGTTCGTCTCTTTTATAAAAGCCGCCCTTGAGCTTAAAGAGGGGAGGATAAAATAATGAAGGGGTTTAAAACATGACGAAAAAACACAGGCTTATATTCCTTCTCACGCTTACGGTGGGGCTCGCTCTCTTTTACTTAGGTCTCGACGCGTGGCTCTCGCAGAAAAGCCAGCCTCCTCCCGTCGTACTCCACCCAACGCCCAAGCCGGCCGAGAAGCCCGAGCAGCCCGCCGGAAAGCCTGCCCAGCCGCCTAAAGAAACGCCTAAAGAGAGCGCTCCTAAGCCCGAAGCTGCTAAACCTCAGCAGGAGCCCGAGCAGAAGCCCGCAGAGCCCGAGAAGAAGACAGAGTCTCAGAAGCAGACTGACGAGAAGCGGGAGCCTAAAAAAGAAGTCCGTAAGAAGCCCGTAAAGACCGTCAAGAAAAAAGCCGTAAAACCTTTAAAGAGCTACGCCTTCCAGATAGGAGCCTTTAGGTACAAAGAGAACGCCTACAGGATGGCCAGCCGGGCCCGGAAGCTCGGCTTTAAGGCCGTAGTGGTTAAAAGGGGCGAGCTTTACCGCGTCGTAGTCTACGCGCGGGCGAGCAGCTACCGCGAAGCCCTCGCACAAGTTAAGCGCTACTTTAAAGAGGTACTGCCCGTCCGCGGATGATGAGGCTGGCCGTTATCTTTCTGCTACTTGCACTCGCCTGCACGCCTAAACAGCGCGAAGAGACGAGAAGCTGGCGATACTACTACGACCTCGGCCTCTCGGCCTACTACGCGAAAAACTACTCTCAGGCCGTGGCCCACTTTAACCGTGCCCTCCGCGTAAACCCTAAAGAGCCGCGCGTCTGGAACGCTTTGGGACTTACTTACCTCGAAGCTAAAGAGTACGAAAAGGCCGAGAAGGCCTTTAAAGAAGCCCTTAAGGTAGACCCGTCTTTCTCCGAGGCGCGGATGAACCTCGGTCTTCTGTACCTCCGGACGGGCAAGCTCGACGAGGCCGAGAGGTACCTAAAGCAGGCCGTCTCGGACGAGCTATTTGAGAAGAAGCACCTCGCCTACTACCACCTTGCCCGCGTGTACAAAGCCAAAGGAAAAACGGAAGAGTACGTAAGTAACTTGGAAAAAGCCGTAAACTACAACCCCCTCTTCCTGCAGGCTCAGCTCGAGCTTGCTCAGGCGTACGAGGAGCTCGGCCGCTACGACGAGGCCGAGAAGGTTTACAAAAGTCTGCTGCGCAACGAGCTGGGCGGCAACCTCGTCCTTTTCAAGCTGGCCCGCCTTTACTACCTGAAGGGCGACTACGAGAAGGCCCGCGACGTAGTTAAGCGCCTCCTCTTTAAAGAGGACCTTACGGTGGAAGAGCGCGAACGCGTAAAGGAGCTGCTTACCAAAATCCTGATAGCTCAGCAGGAGAAGCTCGTCCGTCTCGAGGAGCCACCCCCTCCTCCCCCGTCCAAACCTGAGCCCGTAAAAACGGCCCCTAAGCCCGCCGTAAAAAAACCCCGCTTCGTCATCCAGATAGGTGCTTTCTCGTCGCGGGAGCGGGCCGAGAAGCTCGTCCGCGAGCTTACGCAGAAAGGCCTCACTCCCTTACGCGTAGAGCCGGTAAACGGTATATACAAGGTCTACTACGGAGCTTTCGAGACCAGAGAAGAAGCGCTAAGAGAGCGGGCCAAGCTTAAGCGCCACGGCGTTTACGGCTTTATCGTAGAGCTTAAGTGACGCTCGTAGGCCTTTAGCGTGTTAAGAAGCAGCGCCGTAACCGTCATAGGGCCCACGCCGCCGGGTACGGGCGTGATGGCGCGCGCCTTAGGCGCCACCTCGTCAAAAACCACGTCTCCCACTATCTTGCCCCCCACGCGCGATATACCCACGTCCACCACCACCGCCCCTTCCTTTACCATGTCGCCCCGTATAAGGCCCGGCACGCCCGTAGCCGAGACGAGCAGGTCCGCCTTAAGCGTATGCTCTTTCAGGTTCTTAGTGTAGACGTGACAGACCGTCGGCGTGGCGTTCCGCCACAGAAGCAGCAGCGAGAGAGGCCTGCCCACGATAAAGCCCGCTCCCACCACCACCGCGTTAAGCCCTTTAACCTCTATCCCGTAGTGGCGTAAAAGCAGGTCTATCCCCAGCGGCGTACAAGGTATAAAACCCTTCTCGCTCTGGGCCACCAGAAGACCCATGTTCTGCGGATGAAAACCGTCCACGTCCTTCGACGGGTCTATGGCCTCTATAACCTTAAGCCGGTCAATCTGCTCAGGCAGCGGGAGCTGAACCAGTATGCCGTCCACCCGCTCGTCCTTATTAAGCTCGTCTATAAGAGACAGAAGACGCCCTTCGGGCGTGTCCTGAGGGAGGTGGTAAAAAAACGACTCTATGCCTACCTTTTTACAGGCCTTACGCTTGTTGTTTACGTAAACCACCGAGGCCGGGTCGTCGCCTACGAGCACCACCGCCAGCCCCGGCCTCCGGAAGCCCTTCCTAACGAAGCTCTCTACCTTCTCCTTTATCCGGGCCCTCAGCTTCTCCGAGACGGCCCTGCCGTCAAGCAGAAGCGTCATGCCCCTTCCTCTCCTCGAGGTTTATCGTCTCCTCTATTACGTAAGGTTTTTCACCTTTACTCTCGTAGTAAGTGCGGACGATAAGCTCGGCTATAAGGCCCGTCGAGACGAGCTGTATGCCCGACAGAATAAGCAGGACGCTTAAGATAAGGAGCGGCCGGTGGCCTATGTCTTGCCCCAGTACGAGCTTGACGAACGTTAGGTAAAGCCCCAGCAGAAAGCCTATAAAAAACAGCAGAAAGCCAAGACCGCCGAACAGGTACAGCGGCCGCGTTATGTACTCGTTTAAAAACTTCACTAAAAAGATGTCCAGAATGACGCGGAGCGTCCTGTCTATGCCGTACTTAGACTTACCGTAGATGCGCGGGTGGTGCTTGACGGGCAGCTCGGCGATTTTCGCGCCGAAGCGCTTGGCCAGCGCCGGGAGAAAGCGGTGCATGTCGCCGTAAAGGCGGTAGCGCTTGGTTATGTCCGAGCGGTAGGCCTTAAGCGTACAACCGTAGTCGTGGAGCTTAACGCCCGTCACTTTAGATATAATCCAGTTGGCTATCGCAGACGGGAGCTTCCTCGAGAGGAAAGGGTCTTTACGGTCCTTACGCCAGCCGCTTACGATGTCGTAACCCTCGTTGAGCTTCTCTAAAAGCCGGGGGATGTCCTCGGGGTCGTTCTGCAGGTCCGCGTCCATGGTTATAACTACGTCGCCCTTAGCGTACTCAAAGCCCGCCTGAAGGGCTGCCGTCTGGCCGTAGTTCCGCCTGAAGCGTATCACCTTCACGCGGGGGTCTTTCTCGGCGAGCTTTTTCAGAATCTCGGGCGTCCGGTCCGTCGAGCCGTCGTCGACGAATATAATCTCGTACTCCTCGCCGAGCGCATCTAAGACTTTTTTTAACTTCTCGTAAAGCAGGGGGACGTTCTCCTCTTCGTTGTAAGCGGGAATGACGACGGAAATCATCAGATGAGGTATTTTACACTATTTCCGATGAAGCTCCTCGACGCGCTCGTGCTTTTAGAGTTTCTCTCGGGCGAAGAGGAGAAGGCCGAGCGGATTAAAGCCTTCTTAGACGAGCTGGAGCAGAAGAACGAGCGGCTGTTCGTTCCCGAGGAGGTGGTTATAGAGCTCGTATACTTCCTCGAGCACGGCTACGGCTGGGAGCGGGAGGAGGTGGCCCGTCTGGTCGAGAGGCTCTTAAGCGACGAGCTGTTTACGGTGGAGCTAAAGCCGTTTGTAGAGGAGGCGCTTAAGCTCTACGGCCAAGGTAAGGGGACCTTCTTAGACTGCCTTAAGGCCGTAAAGGCCAGAAGGGCCGGGATAAAAGAAGTGGTGACGCTTAACGAGCGGATGAGTAAGCTCGGGCTTAAGGTTATAAACCCGCTTAAGCGGGAGGCTTAACGTAGACAGGCTCAACTTTTAACGGGTCTACGCCCTTAGGCTCGCGCTTTAGAAACTCGTCGGCGTAAACGGCGCCGTAGGCCGAGAAGGGGAAGAAGGGGTGAACGAAGAGCTCTTTAGTAAGCTCGCCCTCGTGGCCCTTTATCGTTATCCCGTAGCCTTCGAGCTTCTCGCCTTCGTAAAGCTTTACGGGTGAGAGGGTCTTCCCGTCGAAGGTACGGTAAAAGTAGTGGCGGCTTACCTTAAGGTAGGCCACGCGCGGCAGCGGGACGGGCGTGAAGCGGAGCATAAGCTCGAGGTTCTCAAACGGCACCAACGGTTTTTTGTTCGTATAGGCCCAGAGCTTGACCTGCGTGACGGATATCCGTAAGGAGGTAAGGTAGCCCGCGCCCACGGAGACGGCATAAGCGTCGAAGTCCTCGGGTCTGAGGCCGAGCTCGCGTAGCAGCGAAGGGAGCAGCTCGAGCGTCTTCTTCTCGGTCTTAAGGTAGTGAAGAAGCTCCAGCTCGCCGTCTTTTAGAACCGCGAGGTTTATAAAAGAGAACGAGGCGTCTAAGGCAAAGAGACGCATCAGGCTACGGAGAACTCGCGCGTGAGGAAGCGCTTCCACGTCTCGGGCATCTTCTCAAGCTCCTCAAGGGCAATCTTTTTAACCTCGGGCTCTACGGCGGAAAGAGGTTTGTCCGTTCTTACCTTTACGTCGCAGACCTGAGGCTCGTTTATGGGCCTGCCTATCTGGGACACGAGGTAGCAGTAGCACTCGGTGACCTCTTCTATCTCGCGGACCACGCGGTCGGCAATGAGGTTGGCCACGACGTTGTAAATTTTGCCTATGTGAGAGACGGGGTTTTTTCCCGCGGCGGCCTCGAGGCTCATGGGCCGGTAGGGCGTTATAAGGCCGTTGACGCGGTTGCCCCTGCCCACCTGTCCGTCGTCGCCCTGCTCGGCGGAGGTGCCCGTGACGGTTATGTAAACGCTCCCGCGCTCGTAGTCGTCGGCGGTGTTTATAAAGACGCGGACGCGCCGGTGCGTGAGGTTAGAAGCCGTCTCGAGGACGAGCCGCTCGAGCCGCTCTTTTTTCTCTTTGTAGTCGTCGAGGCTCTCGACGAACTTGTCGACGAAGGCCGCGGCTACGGTGAGCCTTATCTCGTCTTTTATCCGTACGCCCATAACTTTTACGTCTTCGCCCACGTAAGGGTGCTCTTTTTTAAAGCCGGGGTCGTTTAGAAGCTGCTCGGTCTCGAAGACCATCCGCTCGAGGTCGTCCAGAGGGGCGTACCCGACGCCGAAGGAGGTGTCGTTAGCCAGCGGGACCTCGCCTTTCTGGACGAAGCGGAGAAAGAGGTCTACGAGGTCGCGGCTCCCGGGACGGATGCGCGGGTGGACCACGACGTGCCTCTCGGGGTCGAGGTTTCTTATGTGCTCTTTAAGCCAGCGGCGCGTAACCTCTACGGCCAGCGTCTCGACGTCTATCTTTTTCCCGTCGTACTCTTTTAAGGCTCTCCCGACGAGGTATATCTCTATGGGGCTTATAACCTCGCCCCCGCCGAAGCGCGGACGGGCCTCGCCGCCTACGAGGAGGGCCTTGTCGACGTTGTGGTGCATGACGGCACCGAACTCTTTAAGGTAGAGTTTAGAGAGCTCGACCGAGAGCTCTTCGGCCAGATAGTCGCAGATGGTGTCGGGGTGGCCTAAGCCTTTCCGCTCAACTATCTCGGTGTCTTGCTCGTAAACGGGCTCGAAGGAGAGGGGCGTCACCACTATGTTGCTCAAAGGCCTACCTCCTGAGTTGTCTATTTTAACTTTTTACGCCCGGAGGGCGTCTTTTTTACTCTTGCTAAACTTTACAAAAGTAATGAAATTAAACTTTAGAAGGGTTTACTAAAGGAGGTGGGCCATGGGCGTTATCTACGGTAAAGTAGAAAGCCCCGAAGACATTAAGCGGATTAACTGTACTATACGCGACGAGATGCTCCGCGTCGAGACGCCCGAGCAGCTTACGGACCTTAAGAAGCGCTCGGACTACCTGTGCACGCTTACGTTCTCGCCTTTCTGGAAGAAGAAGTTCGGTCCGCTGGTGGAGAAGCTCCGCGAGGTGGCTTGTGAGGAGAACCGCGTGACGGTGCGTCTGGCTAACTACGTGGCTAAGGTAAGAGGCTGGGACAAGGAGTACCACCCGTGGGGCGAGGGTAAGGTCGACGTGGAGGAGCGGCTTAAGGAGATTCCGGAAGAGGTTATGAAGGAAATCGTCGAGACGACGGCTAAGCTCACGCTTACGCCCGAGATACTGGAAGAGCTCAGAAAGAGCTTCTGCGAGATAAGGAAGGCCATGGTGGTGGCCGAGACGCCGGAGCAGCTTATAGCGTTGAAAAACGAGAGTAACCTGCTCGTGGCTCTTACGAAGCTGCCCGACTTTAGGGAGCGGTTTGCCTCGGTTATAGACAAGATTGACGAGCTGGTGGAGAAAGAGGAAGAGAGGACCGTAGAGACGGCGAACATAGTGGCTCAAGCGAACGGCTGGCAGCTGGAGTTCGAGCGCTGGAGCGAGAACGAGCTCAGGGAGGACGAGACGCTCGAGCAGTACGTGGAGCGTCTTATGCGGGAGGAGGAGATTGCGGACCGCTACGTGCCTACCGAAGTGAAGTACCGGGAAGGGAAGGTTATGTGGCTCGTCTACTACAACCCTAAAAGGAAGCGCCACTACGCTAAGCGCGTCTACTTCCCGGGTATAGTGAGAAACATAAAGCTCGAGGGGCCGGGCGTGTTTAAGAACCGTTTCGGCCGCGAGGTTTACGGCGTGAGGATTACCTACGAGACGCTCGTGGGCCCGGCTACCATTAAGCGCGGGAACGTGGTTATAAGGCTGCCCGAGAGGTGGGTAAAGCGGACTAAAGTGGTACCGCTGCCCGAGGGCGCTACGGACGTTAAGCTCGTGGAGGAGCGTCCGGAGTTTGCTTACGCGATAGCTTAAGAAAGAGCGCGTAAAAGAGTGCGCCGGCGGCGGGGAAGACGAGCATGCTCAGGGCCGACTGCCGGTAGTCGCGCGTAAGCGCGTAGACGGTGCCCCAGAAAAGCAGGCCCAGAGCGCCCGAGAGCCGCTCCGAGAGCGAGAGCGCCCCGCTGCCGAGCGCCAGAACCCCCGCGGGCAGGGCCTCGAGCAGCACCACGCGCGAGACGCTCCAGAGGTGCGCCAGCGAGAAGCCGGTAAAGAGACCTAAAGGTAGTAAGCCGTCGCCTTCCTCGAGGTAAAGCCAGAGGAGAAATAAGCTCCAGAGGACGAAGCCCGCTCCAAATACCCTTTTGGCACCCAGCCGGTCGGCCGCTAGGCCCCAGAAAAGGCCGCCCGCCACGCCTCCCAGACCCGAGAGGCCGAGGAGCTTAAGTAGCTCCGCTTCTTTAAGACCGTAGAGGTGTTTTAGGTAAACGCCCATAAGCGCCACGACGGCGTTGGCCACCTGAGCCAAGAAGAAGACCGAGAGTAAGAAAAACAGAACCGGCCGGTTTCTCGTCAGCGTTTTTAGGGGCGTCGGGTCTGCCCTGCCGGGGTTCTCGAGAAGGGTGAAGGCGGGGAGTGCTAAAAGGAGAAACAGCGTACCGCTTAAAAGGTACGGGAGAGGGCCGCCGAGGCGGTCGGCAAGCAGCAGTAAGGCGGCCGAGGAGGCGAGGTAGCCGGCCGAGACGCCGAGGCCGGAGGGCAGCCCGCGCTCGTCGAAGTTAAACAGGAGCGTGTTGTAGAAAGCCATGGCCTGCTGGTGGGCCGCTACGGCTAAAAGCATAAGGGCTAAAAAAACGTAAGGCCGGCTTAGCGTAAGACCGGCCGTAAGGACCAGAAGGCCGGTAAGGAGCGAGAAGAGCACGAAGAAGGGTTTTCTCAGACCTCGGCGGTCGGCCAGCACGCCGGCCCAGAGGGCGAGAAGGACCGAGAGCAGAAGGGTAAGGCCGTTTAGCAGGGCGTAGCCGTCGGGGCCCACGAGCGCCGAAGCGGTTAAGGGGAAGGCGGTGGAGAAGACGAGGGCGCCCAGAAGCGTCTCGCCCGCGTCGTAGAGGGCGAAAGCGAGAAGCTTTACTTTCTTAACATCTCTACCTCGCAAGCGTCGCTGTCGCCGTAAGGGTCGCGGTGACACTGCTCTAAAGGCAGAACCTTCCAGAACTTCTTGACGTACTCGTCCCAGTTATTGAGTATCCGCTCGGCCTTTTCGGAGCCGGTGTAGCGGTAGTGCTTCTCGATAAGCTCTCTAAGCTCGTTAACCTCGTTCTCGTCGGCGAGACGGCGGGCGTAGACGTACTCGTAGTTAAGCTTTTTAGCCAGCTCGTTCTTCTCGTCTAGGACGTAAGCCTTCCCGCCGGTCATGCCCGCACCGAGGTTAAAGCCCACCTCGCCGAGCACGACCACCACGCCCCCGGTCATGTACTCGCAGCAGTGGAGTCCCGCGCCTTCTACGACGGCCACGGCCCCGCTGTTTCTTATGGCGAAACGCTCGCCCGCCTTGCCCGCCGCGTACAGCTCGCCGCCGGTGGCGCCGTAGAGGCAGGTGTTACCCATTATCACGCTCTCGCCGCTTACGCCCTCGGGCACGAGCACTATCCGGCCGCCGTACATACCTTTAGCTACGTAGTCGTTGGCGTCGCCTATAAGCGTTAGCGAGACGCCGCGGTGGTTAAACGCGCCGAAGCTCTGGCCGGCGGTCCCTTTAAAGGTGAGCTTTATCGTGTCCTCGGGCAGGCCCTCGTCGCCGTAGAGGAGGGATATGTAGTAGTTAATCGGGGTAGGGACGGTCCGGTCTACGTTTCTAATCTCGTAGGTCTTCTCTACGGGCTCGGCCGAGACTATGTAAGGTAGCAGCTCGTTAAGGATTTTCTCGTTTATCGTGGGTGCGGGGTTGTCGTTGCGCTCGACGAGACACCTTCTGGGCTCGTTCTCGGGGTAGTCTTTAAGAAGGGCTTCTACTTTTATGCGCTTTGAGCCGGGGTAGGCGTCGTAACGGACGACCTCGAGCAGGTCCGTCCGTCCTATTATCTCGTCGAGACTCCTAAAGCCCATCTCGGCAAGTATCTCGCGCACCTCTTGCGCCACGGCCCTGAAGTAGGCCATGACGTTCTCCACGCGGCCTTTAAACTTTGCCCTTAGCTTGGGGTCTTGCGTAGCCACGCCCGTGGGGCAGCGGTTGGTGTGGCATATGCGGGCCATAACGCAGCCCTCGGCTATCATGGCGGCCGTACCGAAGCCGAACTCCTCGGCGCCCATAAGGGCGGCTATTATTACGTCTTTACCCGTTCTAAAGCCGCCGTCGACGCGTACGCGTATCTTGTCGCGGAGCTTGTTCTCCATTAAAACCCTCTGCGTCTCGGTAAGGCCAATCTCCCAGTAGTTGCCCGCGTTTTTTATGGAGATAAAAGGCGAGGCGCCCGTACCGCCTTCCGTACCGCTTATCTGCACGACGTCCGCGTACGCTTTAGCTACGCCCGCGGCTACGGTGCCCACGCCCCGCTCGGCCACGAGCTTGACGCAGACCTTGGCAAAGGGGTTGGCCTGCTTTAGGTCGTGTATAAGCTGGGCGAGGTCTTCTATGGAGTAGATGTCGTGGTGCGGCGGGGGTGATATGAGCGTGACGCCGGGCTGGGAGTGACGGAGCTTAGCTATGTACTCGTTTACCTTGTGGCCGGGCAGCTGTCCGCCCTCGCCCGGCTTTGCACCTTGGGCTATCTTTATCTCTAAGTCCTTGGCGGAGGCTAAGTAGGTGGGCGTGACGCCGAAGCGCCCGCTGGCCACCTGCTTTATGGCGGAGTTTTTAATGGTCCAGTAGCGCTCGGGGTCCTCGCCGCCTTCGCCCGAGTTGGACTTCATCCCGAGACGGTTACAAGCCTCGGCTATAGTCTCGTGGGCTTCGGGCGAGAGGGCGCCCAGCGACATGCCGCCCGTTACGAACCTCTTAAGTATGCTCTCTACCGGCTCGACCTCTTCTATGGGTATGGGCTTGCCTTTTTTGTAAGTCAACAGGTCCCTTATAAAGGTCGGGCGGCGGGCCGAGGCTATCTCGGAGAACTTCTTGTAGTCTTCGTAGTTTTTAGTCTTTAAGAAGTGGTGGAGGGCCCTAACGGCCTCGGGCGACCACGCGTGGTACTCGCCGCCCTTTCTTACCTTCATGTGCCCGCCGACGTCGAGCTTAGGCTGCTCGGTCTCGTACGCCGCGTCGTGACGCGCGAGCGTAGAGGCCTCTACCTCTTCCAGACCGTCAGCCTCTAAAGTAACGGGCGTGCCCGTAAAGTACTCTTCTACGAAGTCTTTATTGAGGCAGACCGTGTCGAATATCTGGGCGCCTTGGTAGGAGTTGAGCGTGGATATGCCCATCTTGGACATGATTTTTAAAAGGCCCTTCTCGAGGGCGCGCTTGTAGTTAAAGACGGCCTGCTCGTACGGCAGCTCGAGCTCGCCCTTTTTTACGAGGTCGTGTATAACTTCGTAAGCCAGATAAGGATAGACGGCGCTCGCGCCGTAGCCTATAAGGCACGCTATCTGATGGCTGTCGCGCGCTTCGCCCGTCTCGACGATAAAGGAGACCTTGTGGGCAAGGCCTTTACGCGCGAGGTGCTTAACGCTTGCCGCCAGAGCTAAGAGGGCGGGTATGGCCACGCGGTACTTGCTTACGTAGCGGTCCGAAAGAATAATTATGTCGGCGCCTTCCTTTACGGCCTCTTCCACCCTCCTCTGGAGGGTCTCTATGCCTATCTTCATGTCGTTGATGGGTACGTCTTCGTACATGGCGTCCATGAGTATCTCGGAGACGCGCTTCTCGCCCGCCATGTCCTGAAACTCGGCGAAGTTGTAGCTCCTCTCTTTGGGGTAGGCTATGGGTATCCGGACCACCTTAAAGCGGTCCTGCTCCTCTATGGCTTTTAGCTGGTAGTCGAGAAGTATGGGGCTGTCTATCTGGAGACGCTTCGCGTGCTCTTCCGTCTCTTTAAGGAAGTTGCGCTTGTAGCCGAGGTTCATCCTCAGGGACATAACCGCTTTCTCGCGGATGGGGTCTATGGGCGGGTTTGTAACCTGTGCAAAGCGCTGCTTAAAGTAGCGGTACAGCAGCTGAGGCTTTTCCGAAAGAGGCGGCAGGGGCGTGTCGTCGCCCATGGCCCAAGTCATCTCGTTGCCCGTCTGGGCCATGTAGTGGATGGGGTTCTTTATCTCTTCCTCCGTCCAGCCGAAGGCTACGAGCTTGCGCAGCCGCTCGGGGTCCTCTTTCGGCTCTTGGAGTTTGTACTTCTTCTCTATCTCGGAGAGTCTAAGCAGGTGCTTCTCCAGCCACTCCTTGTAAGGCTTTCTGGAGGCAAGCTCTTTAAGTATCTCGTCGGTCTTTTTAATCTTGCCCGTACTAAAGTCCACCAGCAGCGTGTCGCCCGGGCCGAGCCTGCCTTTCTCTACGAGCTTCCGTCCGCTTAGGTCAACCATACCTACCTCGGAGCCGAGAACGACGAGACCGTCTTCGGTTACGACGTAACGGGCGGGTCTTAGGCCGTTGCGGTCGAGGTGAGCGCCTATAACCCTACCGTCGGTAAAGGCTACGGCGGCCGGGCCGTCCCACGGCTTCATAAGAAGCGACTGGTACTCTAAAAACCGCCTGACCTCTTCGTCTAGGTCGGGGACGGCCTCCCACGCGGGAGGGATGAGCATGTACATGGCGTGCTCGGGTGCGTAGCCGACGAGACAGAGAAGCTCAAACACGCGGTCCAGCGAGGCCGAGTCGCTCTCTTCGTGAGAGACTAAAGGCTTTATAAGCTCTTCCCGGCCTTTAAGCAGCTCGTGCTCAAGCTCGTGCTGGAGCGTAAGCATCCAGTTACGGTTACCTTGTATGGTGTTTATCTCGCCGTTGTGGGCCAGATACCTGAGCGGCTGAGCCAGACGCCAGTTAGGCAGGGTGTTGGTCGAGTAGCGCTGGTGGAAAAGGACGAAAGGCGTCTCGTAGTCGGGGTCGGTTAGGTCGGGGTAGAAGCGGTCGAGCTGCGGAGCTACGAGCATACCCTTGTAAACGACCGTTCTGTCCGAGAGAGAGGGGACGTAGACCTCTCTGTCGTACTTTTTCTCTATCTTTCTGCGGGCGAAAAAGAGGCGTAAAGACCGCTCGGACTCGGGTATGCCCTCGAGGTCTAAAAAGAGCTGACGGATACGGGGCATAACCTTAAGCGCGACCTGTCCTACCGCGTCCTCGTTTACGGGAACGTCGCGCCAGCCTATAACCTTTATCCCTTCTTCTTCAAAGATACGCTCTATCTGCTCCTCAACAGGCCCGTACAGGAAAAACGTGCCCACCGCTAAGTTCTCGGGCGCGGAAACTTTATAGCCTAAACGGTCGAGCTCTTTTAGAAAGAACTTCTTAGGTATGGCCGTAAGCACGCCGGCGCCGTCGCCGGTTTTACCGTCACCGCCCACCGCACCGCGGTGCGTAAGATTTTTAACGGCGGTGATGCCCATCTTAAGTATCTCGTGGCTCTCCTCTCCGCGGACGCTACATACGAAACCTACGCCGCAGGCGTCTCTTTCCCACATAGAATTAATAATAATAGGAAGTAAACGCCGCCCTACCGTTTTCGCCTAACGCCCGTCTGCGGCAGCTCACTCCCGTAAACCCACCCTCAGCTTTTAGGGAAAGAACTTTCCCTAAAGAAACAAAAGACGCGCTTCGC